>NZ_CAJPGZ010000007.1:0-383521 GCF_905339865.1 Burkholderia sp. BCC1993
CCGCAGCGATGCCTTTCGACGCAGCCGGACAAGCCGGACAGCGCGCGCTCAGTGCGCGGGCGAGGCCATCCCGTTGTGACGCAGCAGCGCGTCGATTTCGGGCTCGCGGCCGCGGAACGCCTTGAACGAATCCATCGCCGGCCGGCTGCCGCCGACTTCGAGGATTTCGCGGCGATAGCGCGTGCCGGTCGCCGCGTCGAGCACGCTGCCGCTGGCGGCCGCCGCTTCCTCGAACGCCGCGTACGCGTCGGCCGACAGCACCTCGGCCCACTTGTAGCTGTAGTAGCCGGCCGCATAGCCGCCCGCGAAGATGTGGCTGAACGTGTTCGGCCAGCGCGAGAACGCGGCCTGCGGGATCACGTGGTAGCGCTCGTTGATCTCGCGCGCGAACGCGTTCACGCCGGTCGTGCCGGCCGGGTCGAAGTCGACGTGCAGCAGCATGTCGAACATCGAGAACACGATCTGGCGCAGCGTGCCGAGGCCGCTCTGGAAGTTCTTCGCGGCGATCATCTTGTCGAACAGCTCGCGCGGCAGCGCGGCGCCCGTATCGACGTGCGACGACATCGACGACAGCACGTCCCATTCCCAGCAGAAGTTTTCCATGAACTGCGACGGCAGCTCGACCGCATCCCATTCGACGCCGTTGATGCCCGACACGCCGAGCTCGTCGACGCGCGTGAGCATGTGATGCAGCCCGTGGCCGAATTCATGGAACAGCGTGATGACCTCGTCGTGCGTGAAGCACGCGGGCTTGCCGCCGACGGGTGCCGAGAAGTTGCAGGTCAGGTACGCGACCGGCGTCTGCACGGTGTCGCCGCGCTTGGCGCGCGCACGCGCATCGTCCATCCACGCGCCGCCGCGCTTGCCTTCGCGTGCGTACAGGTCGAGATAGAACTGCGCGACGAGCGAGCCGTCGCGGTTCTCCACGCGGAAGAAGCGCACGTCCTTGTGCCACACCGGTGCGTCGTCCGGCTTGATCCGCACGCCGAACAGCGTTTCGGTGACGTTGAACAGGCCCTTCAGCACGGCCGGTTCCGGGAAGTACTGCTTGACCTCGTTTTCCGAGAACGCGTAGCGCTGCTGACGCAGCCGCTCGGCCGCGAACGCGACGTCCCACGGGGCGAGCTCGGTCAGGCCGAGTTCCTTCGCGGCGAACGCGCGCAGTTCGTCCCAGTCCTTGTCCGCGTGCGGGCGCGCGCGCGTCGCGAGATCCTCGAGGAACGCGATCACCTGTTGCGGTGATTCGGCCATCTTCGGCGCGAGCGACACTTCGGCGAAGTTGCGGTAGCCGAGCATCTGCGCTTCTTCGCGGCGCAGCTTCAGCTCGTCCGCGACGATCGCCGTGTTGTCCCATTCGGCCTTGCCGCCGCCGTACTGCGGCCCGAGTTCGGACGCGCGCGTCGCATACGCGCGGTACAGCGTCTCGCGCATCGCACGGTTCTCGGCGTACTGCAGCACCGGGAAGTAGGACGGGAAGTGCAGCGTGAACTTCCAGCCTTCCTTGCCTTCCTTCTGCGCGGCCTCGCGGGCCGCTTCGATCGCGTCGCCCGGCAGGCCGGCCAGCTCGGCTTCGTCCTGCGCGTAATACGCATACGCGTTGGTCGCGTCGAGCACGTGGTCGGAGAACGCCTTCGACAGCGCGGCCTGCTGCTCCTGCAGTTCCGCGAAGCGCGGTTTCCGGTCTTCCGGCAACTCGGCGCCCGACAGGCGGAAATCGCGCAGGGCATTGTCGAGGATCTTCTTGCGCTCGGCGGACAGCGTCGCGTATTCGGCGCTCGCGGTGATCGCCTTGTACTTCTCGTACAGCGCGAGGTTCTGGCCGACGCTCGACCAGAATTCGGTCACGCGCGGCAGGTTTTCGCCGTAGGCGGCGCGCAGTTCCGGCGTATCGGCGACCGCGTTCAGGTGGCCGACGACGCCCCAAGCGCGCCCGAGCGGCTCCGTCGCCTGCTCGACCGTCTCGACGATCGCGGCCCAGGTCGCCGGCGTCGCGGGTGCGCTCGCCGTGTCGACCGCGCGGTTGGCGGCATCGAGCAGCGTGTCGAGCGCGGGCGTCACGTGTTCCGGACGAATCTCGCCGAAGCGGGGCAGGCCGGAGAAATCGAGGAGCGGATTGGTATTGGCGCTGGCGGACATTAAGACTCCCTGTCTGTTGCCGGATGAACCGGGGTGAAAAGGGTGAGGCGCGATGCGGCGGCGCCCGATATCGACATTATTGGGGCGCATCGCGCGCTTTCCAATCGTTAGTTTCTAACGATGCGATTGGCGGTGTGTGATGCGGAGCCGGAAAGGGTCGAAAGGGGCGGAATGAAGCGGAGCGCGGCAGTATGGCAGGGCGCTGACGCGGCCGCGACAGGCGGCCGGCGGGACGCCGGCGCACGCATGCGCGCCGGCTGGACGGGCGAGAGGGTCGAAGGCGCTCAGGCGGCAGCGGCGGCGCGCTCGGCGGCTTCGATCGTGTTGATCAGCAGCATCGTGATGGTCATCGGGCCGACGCCGCCCGGCACCGGCGTGATGTGGCCGGCGACTTCCTTCACGCCGGCGAAGTCGACGTCGCCGCACAGCTTGCCCGCGTCGTCGCGGTTCATGCCGACGTCGATCACCGTTGCGCCCGGCTTGACCATGTCGGCCGTCAGGATGTTGCGCTTGCCGACCGCGGCGACCACGATGTCGGCCTGCCGCGTGTGCGCGGCGAGGTCGCGCGTCTTGCTGTGGCAGATCGTCACGGTCGCGCCGGCTTCGAGCAGCAGCATCGCCATCGGCTTGCCGACGATGTTCGAGCGGCCGATCACGACGGCGTTGGCGCCTTGCAGCGGGATGTCATGCGCTTCGAACATCTTCATCACGCCGTACGGCGTGCACGGGCGGAACAGCGGCTTGCCCGTCATCAGTGCGCCGGCGTTCGCGACGTGGAAACCGTCGACGTCCTTCTCCGGCGCGATCGCCTCGATCACCTTGTGGCTGTCGATGTGCGCGGGCAGCGGCAGCTGGACCAGGATGCCGTGGATCTTCGGGTCGCGGTTCAGTTCGTCGATGCGCGCGAGCAGGTCGGCTTCCGACAGCGTGTCCGCGTACGCATCCTTCTGCGAGAAGAAGCCGTTGTCCTCGCACGCCTTGATCTTGTTGCGCACATAGACTTCGCTCGCCGGGTTGGCGCCGACGAGGATCACCGCGAGGCCGGGCTGGTGGCCGCGTGCGGTCAGGGCGGCGGCGCGTTCGGCGGCCTGCGCGCGCAAGGTCTTCGAGAGGGCGTTGCCGTCGATGAGGAGGGCTGTCATGGTGGTGGTCCTGCCGGGAAGTTGAAATGCGAGCGTGCGGCGCGCGAAACGCCGCAGCAAAACACGCAATTATACCGGTCGCCTGCTGTCGTCCGACAGCGAATACAAGGAAAGCGTCATGGCGGCGGTGCCGGCGCCCCGGGAGGCGGCGCCGGGCCGTGCCGCGCGAGTGGGCCGCATCGCGCGGCGCGGTGGCGCGGCCGGCCGGGCAGGTGCCCGCGGCCGCGCAACGTTCAGGCCTGCTTCTTCGACAGCGCGAGGCGCAGCAGATCGGCGACCGTGTTGACGTTGAGCTTTTCCATGATGTTCGCGCGGTGCGCCTCGACCGTCTTGATGCTGATCCCGAGATCGTCGGCGATCTGCTTGTTCAGGCGGCCGGCGATGATCCGCTCGAGCACCTGCTGCTCGCGTGCGGTCAGCTTCGACAGGCGCTCGCTCGCGGCGCGCTGTTCCTGGACGCTCTTGCTTTCGCTTCGGGCCTTGTCGAGCATCCGCTCGACGAGCTTGCGCAGTTCGGCCTCGTCGAACGGTTTCTCGATAAAGTCCATCGCACCCTTTTTCATCGTCGACACCGCCATCGGCACGTCGCCGTGGCCCGTGACGAAGATGATCGGCAGCGCGGCGTTGTCGGCGATCAGGCGCTCCTGCAGCTCGAGGCCGCTCATGCCCGACATCCGCACGTCGAGGATCAGGCAGGCGATCTGGCCGGCCTGCTGCGCCGGCTGATATGCATCGAGGAACTGCTCGGCGCTCGAGAAACATTGCACGCGATAGCCGTTCGCCTCCAGTAGCCAGCGCAGCGAGTCCCGTACGGCTTCGTCGTCGTCGACGACGAAGACAGTTTCCTGAGTGGTGGTGACAGGGCTATTCATAGTTCTCCCGTAACGGTGTGTGATGCCGATGCCTCGCGCCCCCCTTGGCCGAGATCAGCGGGTTCCCCAATGGGCAGGCTGCAGTGGAATGTCGCGCCGGAAATGCGGCCGTCCGGTTCGACATTGTTGACCACCCACAGACGCCCCCGATGCGATTCGATGATCGAACGGCAGATGTTCAGCCCCATGCCCATGCCGTCGGACTTGGTGCTGTAAAACGGTTCGAACAGGCGTTCGGCGGTCGCTTCGTCGACGCCCGGACCCTGGTCGATCACGCGGATATCGACGAAACCCGCATCGATGTCGGCGACGACGCGGATCACGCCGTCCGCCGATGCCGGCTTCACGTCGGCCATCGCCTCGGCCGCGTTCTTCATCAGGTTCACGAGCACCTGCTCGATCAGCACGGGGTCGACATAAATAATAGGCATTCTTGCGAGGATTTCCGTGACGATCCGGATCCTGCGCTTCCTGGCCTCGATTTCGGCGAGCCCGACTGCGTCGGCGACGATGTCCGCGACCCGCGCCGGCTGGCGCTTCGGCTCGCTGCGCTTCACGAATTCGCGGATCCGCTTGACGATCATCCCCGCGCGCAGCGCCTGCTGCGCGGTCTTTTCCAGCGCGGGCTGCAGCGTCTCGGGCGTGCCGCGGCCGCTCTTGACGAGCGCGAGCGTGCCCGAGCAATAGTTGTTGATCGCGGCGAGCGGCTGGTTCAATTCGTGCGCAATCGACGACGCCATTTCACCCATCGTCATCAATCGGCTCGTGAACTGCAGCTTCTCTTCCTGCTGGTGCGCGAGTTCCTGCGCCTTCTTGCGGGTCGTGATGTCGGTCGCGATCTGCATCTGCGCGAGGTGGCCGTCCACCCACTGGATGTACTGGCGGCGCACCTCGAACCACTTCTGGATGCTCTCGACGTACACCTCCTGCGCGTCGGCCGTGCTGCTCGTCAGCGCGGCGGCCGGCAGGCCCGCGAACGCATCGACCATGTCGATCGAGTCGGACGACGCCTGTGCGCGGTCGAAGCCGCCGCCCGACAGCTCGAGGTGGCCGTCCGGGCGGATCCCGAACAGGTGGCGGTAGTAGCGGTTCGCGAACAGCAGCTCGGCTTCGTCGGCGGCCAGCACCGACACCGCGGCGTCGAGGCTTTCGAGCACCGTCGTGAAGCGCTCGTGCGCAGCCGCGAGTTCCTCGCGCGCGCGCTTCGGCTCGGTGATGTCGGTCATCGACGACATCCAGCCGGTCTGGCGGCCGGAGCTGTCGATCAGCGGCGAAACGTAGAGGCGCGCATGGAACAGCGTGCCGTTCTTGCGCCGCACGCGCAGCTCGAAGCCCGAGCTCGGTGCCTTGCCGCGCAGCGTCATGTCGAGCTGGCGCTGCATTTCGGGATACGAGTCGCGCGGCCAGTAGGGGAACGGCGCGACCTTGCCGACGAGGTCGGACTCGTCCCAACCCGTCATCCGGCAGAACGCGGGGTTCACGTGCGTGATGCGGCCGTGCATGTCGAGCACGCGCATGCCGATCAGCACCGAGTTCTCCATCGCGCGGCGGAAGAACGCCTCCGCGTATAGCGCCTGCTGTGCCTCGAAGCGCTGGCGCGTGTGCTTCCACAGGCTCCAGAGGCTCCACAGCACGAAGCACGACAGGCCGGCCACGAGCCACACGAGCGTGTTGTTGGTCAGGTTCGTGAGCTGCGGGAACGCGTACACGCGCACGGTCAGCCCCTGGCCGGGCGGGTCGAGCGGCAGGTCGTAGTGGGAGTCGCGCGGCAGGCGCGGGCGCGTCGACGTGGACGACAGCTCGCGGTTGTTCGAGTCGGTGATCGAGATCTTGTACTTCGACGACAGCTCCTGCGGGATGTCGTGCTTCAGGATCCCTTCGACCGAGAACACCGCGGCGATCGCGCCGAGATATTCGCGGTCGCCGCGCATCACGGGCGTCTGCAGCGTGATGAAGCCGTTGCCGAAGTCGTCGTAGATCAGCGGCGAATAGGCCTGGCGGCGCGTGCTGCGCGCTTCGTCGTACGCGCCGCGCACGGCGTCCTGCATCTGCGCGTCGCCGGGCTTCGCGAGCCGCTGGCCGAGCAGCGGCGGGTGCACGGTCGGCCAGCGCTGCACGCCGGGTGCGGTGTACCAGTTCAGATAGAGGATTTCCGGATGCGTCTGCATCACGTCCGCGACGGCCATCTGGAATGCGTTCTGGTCGAGGCGGCCGGACGCGAGATCGCGCGACAGCGCCTGCAACTGCTCCTGCGCGCCCGTCATCGACAGGCGGATCTGCTGCTGCGCCCACGCGACGTTACGGAACAGGGTGTCTTCCTGCTGCTGCTGTTCGCGGCGATTGAGGCTCCATAGAATCAGGCTCATCACCACGAGGAACACGAGGATCGACAGCAGCGGCGTCAGCAAATAGGAGTTGGACCACCACGGTCCGTGGTGCCAGCGGGACGGCTGCGACTCCGCCGGCGGGCCCGACGGTCGCGCCGAGCGTGCGAAAAGCCGATCGGTCAACATGGCAGGATTGTAGCGCAGCGCAATACATGGAAAACCGATACCGGATATGTTGAACGGAAACGGATTTGTGCCCGCGGCGCGTGCCGGAGAGGCCCGCCGCAAGGGTGCAGCGCAGCAATATTCCGCATTACGAGAAAAGATCTCATAATTCGAAAATTCTGTTGCGCGGGGCCGGGCACGCTCATTACAATCCGTCGGAGCTTGCCCGCAGCCGGTCGCGTCGCGTCGTCTGCACGAGAGCGATCTTCACATTCCAGGACCCAGGAGACGAGAATGTCCGCTGTACCGAACGAAGTGATGAAATATGTCGCCGCCGAACGTGACGACGACCCGCAAGAAACCGTTGAATGGCTCGAGTCGCTCGACGGCGTGATCTCCTCCGTGGGCACCGGCCGCGCGCACTACCTGATCGAAAAGCAGATCGAGTTCGCCCGCATGCACGGCGAACACCTGCCGTTCTCCGCCAACACCCCGTACATCAACACGATCCCGGTCGAAGCCCAGGCGAAGATTCCGGGCGACCAGGACGTCGAGCACCGCATCCGTTCGTACACGCGCTGGAACGCGCTGGCGATGGTGCTGCGCGCAGGCAAGGACACGAACGTCGGCGGCCACATCGCGTCGTTCGCATCGGCCGCGACGCTCTATGACGTCGGCTACAACCACTTCTGGCACGCGCCGTCCGAGAACCACGGCGGCGATCTCGTGTTCGTGCAGGGCCACTCGTCGCCGGGCGTGTACTCGCGCGCGTTCCTGCTCGGCCGCCTGACGGAGAACCAGCTCGACAACTTCCGTCAGGAAGTCGGCGGCAACGGCATCTCGTCGTATCCGCACCCGTGGCTGATGCCGGACTTCTGGCAGTTCCCGACCGTGTCGATGGGTCTCGGCCCGATCATGGCGATCTACCAGGCACGCTTCATGAAGTACATCGAAGCGCGCGGCATCGCGAAGACGCAGGGCCGCAAGGTGTGGGCGTTCCTCGGCGACGGCGAGACCGACGAGCCGGAATCGCTCGGCGCGATCGGCATGGCGAGCCGCGAGAAGCTCGACAACCTCGTGTTCGTGATCAACTGCAACCTGCAGCGTCTCGACGGCCCGGTGCGCGGCAACGGCAAGATCATCCAGGAACTGGAATCGGAATTCCGCGGCGCCGGCTGGAACGTGATCAAGGTGATCTGGGGCAGCCGCTGGGATGCGCTGTTCGCACGCGACAAGACGGGCGCGCTGATGCGCCGCATGATGGAAGTCGTCGACGGCGAATACCAGACCTACAAGTCGGAATCGGGCGCGTTCGTCCGCGAGCACTTCTTCAACTCGCCTGAACTGAAGGCGCTGGTCGCCGACTGGTCGGACGACGACATCTGGGCGCTGAACCGCGGCGGCCACGATCCGCACAAGATCTACGCGGCGTTCCACGAAGCCAGCAACACCAAGGACGCGCCGACCGTCATCCTCGCGAAGACCATCAAGGGCTACGGGATGGGCGAGTCGGGCCAGGCGATGAACATCACGCACCAGCAGAAGAAGCTGCCGGTCGAGCAACTGAAGAAGTTCCGCGACCAGTTCCGCCTGCCGATCACCGACGAGCAGATCGCCGACGTGCCGTACCTCAAGTTCGAGGAAGGCTCGAAGGAACTCGAATACATGCGCAAGCAGCGCATGGATCTCGGCGGCTACCTGCCGCAGCGCCGCGAGAAGGCGACGTCGCTGCCGGTGCCGGCGCTCGACGCGTTCGAGCCGCTGCTGAAGGGCACGGGCGAAGGCCGTGAGATCTCGACGACGATGGCGTTCGTGCGGATCCTGAACATCCTGCTGAAGGACAAGGCGCTCGGCAAGCGCGTCGTGCCGATCGTCCCGGACGAGTCGCGTACGTTCGGCATGGAAGGCCTGTTCCGCCAGATCGGCATCTGGAACCAGCAGGGCCAGAAGTACGTGCCGGAAGATTCCGACCAGCTGATGTTCTACAAGGAATCGGAAACCGGCCAGATCCTGCAGGAAGGCATCAACGAAGCGGGCGGCATGTGCGACTGGATCGCGGCGGCGACGTCGTATTCGACGCACGGCGAGATCATGGTGCCGTTCTACATCTTCTATTCGATGTTCGGCTTCCAGCGGATCGGCGACCTGGCATGGGCGGCGGGCGACATGCGCTCGCGCGGCTTCCTGCTCGGCGGCACCGCAGGCCGCACGACGCTGAACGGCGAAGGCCTGCAGCACGAAGACGGTCACTCGCTCCTGTGGGCCGCATCGGTGCCGAACTGCGTGAGCTACGACCCGACGTTCGGCTACGAACTCGCGGTGATCATCCAGGACGGCCTGCGCCGCATGGTGCAGGACCAGGAAGACGTGTACTACTACATCACGGTGATGAACGAGAACTACGAGCACCCGGCGATTCCGCAGGGCGAGCACGTGGCGGCCGACATCATCAAGGGCATGTACGCGTTCAAGAAGGCCGACGCGGACGCGAAGGCGCCGCGCGTGCAGCTGCTCGGCGCGGGCACGATCTTCAACGAAGTGATCGCTGCCGCCGACCTGCTGAAGAACGACTGGGGCGTCGCGGCCGACCTGTGGAGCGTGCCGAGCTTCACCGAACTCGCGCGTGAAGGCCACGAAGTCGAGCGCTGGAACCTGCTCCATCCGACCGAGGAGCGTCGTCTGTCGCACGTGCAGAAGTGCCTGAAGGACACGCAGGGTCCGGTCATCGCATCGACCGACTACGTGCGCGCGCTGGTCGACCAGATCCGCGGCCAGATCGATCGCCGCTTCGTCGTGCTGGGCACGGACGGTTTCGGTCGTTCGGACACCCGCGAGAAGCTGCGTCACTTCTTCGAAGTCGACCGTCACTGGGTCACCGTCGCCGCGCTGAACGCGCTGGCCGACGAAGGCACGATCGAGCGCAAGGTGGTCGCGGACGCGATTGCCAAGTACAACCTCGATCCGTCCAAGCCCAACCCGATGACCGTTTAACGCACACGCGCCGTGTGATGCCGCGCGCCGCTTCCGGGAGGGGCGCGCGCGGCCATGGAGACACAAAAAGATGAGTCAAGCGATCGAAGTGAAGGTGCCGGATATCGGCGATTACAAGGACGTGCCCGTCATCGAGGTGCTCGTGAAGGTGGGTGACACGGTCGAGCCCGAGCAGTCGCTCGTCACGCTCGAGTCGGACAAGGCGACGATGGACGTCCCGAGCCCGGCAGCCGGCACGGTCAAGGAAGTGAAGATCAAGGTGGGCGATTCCGTGTCGGAAGGCTCGCTGATCATCCTGCTCGACGGCGGCGCCGCGGCGCAGGTGAACGGCGCGGCCGCGCCGGCAGCAGCCCCGGCTCCGGCGGCAGCGCCGGCACCGGCTGCAGCCGCGCCGGCAGCATCGGGCGGCACGCTCGAGGTGAAGGTGCCCGACATCGGCGACTACAAGGACGTCCCGGTGATCGAGATCGGCGTGAAGGTCGGCGACACGGTCGAGAAGGAGCAGTCGCTCGTCACGCTCGAGTCCGACAAGGCGACGATGGACGTGCCGAGCCCGGCCGCCGGCGTCGTGAAGGAAATCAAGGTCAAGGTGGGCGATTCGGTGTCGGAAGGCACGCTGATCGTGCTGCTCGACGCCGCTGGCGGCGCGCCTGCCGCCGCGCCGCAGGCGAGCGCACCGGCTCCGGCCGCTGCCGCGCCGGCACCCGCCGCCGCACCGGCACCCGCGAAGGCTGCACCGGCTCCGGCTGCTGCCGCGCCGGCCGCCGCAGCGTCGGGCGAGTACCGCGCAAGCCACGCATCGCCGTCCGTGCGCAAGTTTGCGCGCGAACTCGGCGTGGAAGTCGCACGCGTGCAGGGTAGCGGTCCGAAGGGCCGCATCACGAAGGAAGACATCACGGGCTTCGTGAAGGGCGTGATGACGGGCCAGCGTGCAGCGCCGGCCGCAGCAGCCGCGCCGGCAGGCGGCGGCGAGCTGAATCTGCTGCCGTGGCCGAAGGTCGACTTCGCGAAGTTCGGCCCGTTCGAGGCGAAGCCGCTGTCGCGCATCAAGAAGATCTCGGGCGCGAACTTGCATCGCAACTGGGTGATGATCCCGCACGTCACGAACAACGACGAAGCGGACATCACCGAGCTCGAAGCGCTGCGCGTGCAGCTGAACAAGGAGCACGAGAAGGCGGGCGTGAAGTTCACGATGCTCGCGTTCGTGATCAAGGCGGTCGTCGCCGCGCTGAAGAAGTTCCCGACCTTCAACGCGAGCCTCGACGGCGACAACCTGGTGTTCAAGCAGTACTACCACGTCGGTTTTGCGGCTGACACACCGAACGGCCTCGTCGTGCCGGTGATCCGCGACGCGGACAAGAAGGGTCTCGTCGACATCGCGAAGGAAATGGCCGAGCTGTCGAAGGCCGCGCGCGACGGCAAGCTGAAGCCGGACCAGATGCAGGGCGGCTGCTTCTCGATCTCGTCGCTCGGCGGGATCGGCGGCACGAACTTCACGCCGATCATCAACGCGCCGGAAGTCGCCATCCTCGGGTTGTCGCGCGGCCAGATGAAGCCGGTGTGGGACGGCAAGCAGTTCGTGCCTCGGCTCACGCTGCCGCTGTCGCTGTCGTATGACCATCGCGTCATCGATGGCGCGGAAGCCGCGCGGTTCAATGCGTATCTCGGCGCGTTGCTTGCCGATTTCCGTCGCATCATTCTTTGATGAGCGTGGGAGTGGCTCGCGGGGGCGTGGGGTTGATGTCTGTGATCCTCGCCCTGTCGTTGAACCTGTTTCGCTAACGGTCTGCTAGCGTCGCCCCTGCGCGGGGCGGCGGTCACTTTTCTTTGTCTTCCAAAGAAAAGTAACCAAAAGAAAGGCGCGTCCTTGGGCGGACAGCAAAGGTGGTTCTGCCCAGGTTCGCGTTCTTTTGTCAGGCCGTAGTCGGTTCTTGCGGGTTTCTCCCCCTCTGTCTGCAGCTAATCAAGAAGGGGACAGTAATGAGTCTCATCGAAGTCAAGGTTCCGGATATCGGCGATTTCAGCGGCGTCGATGTCATTGAAGTCAACGTGAAGCCGGGCGACGTGATCGAAAAAGAGCAGACGCTCATCACGCTCGAATCGGACAAAGCCTCCATGGAAGTGCCCAGCGACGTCGCCGGCACGGTCAAGGAAGTCAAGGTCAAGGCCGGCGAGAAAGTCTCGCAAGGCACCGTGATCGCCATCGTCGAAGCATCGGCAGGCGCCGCCGCGCCCGCGAAAGCAGCCGAACCCGCGAAGGCCGCAGCACCGGCTCCGGCCGCCGCGCCCGCCGCCGCCCCGGCCGCCGCGCCGCAAGCAGGCAGCTACAGCGGCTCCGCCGACATCGAATGCGACATGCTCGTGCTCGGCGCCGGCCCCGGCGGCTACTCGGCCGCGTTCCGCGCAGCCGACCTCGGCATGAAGACGGTGCTGGTCGAACGCTACTCGACACTCGGCGGCGTCTGCCTGAACGTGGGCTGCATCCCGTCGAAGGCGCTGCTGCACACGGCACTCGTCATCGACGAAGCCGCGGCGCTCGCGTCGCACGGCATCTCGTTCGGCAAGCCGGAAGTCGATCTCGACAAGCTGCGCGACTTCAAGGGCGGCGTCGTCAAGAAGCTGACGACGGGCCTCGCCGGCATGGCGAAGGCGCGCAAGGTCGAAGTGGTCACCGGCGTCGGCGCGTTCGTCGATCCGTATCACATGGAAGTGCAGGGCGAAAACGGCAAGAAGGTCGTCAAGTTCAAGCAGGCAATCATCGCCGCGGGCTCGCAGGCGGTGAAGCTGCCGTTCATGCCTGAGGACCCGCGCGTCGTCGATTCGACGGGCGCACTCGAACTGCGCCAGTTGCCGAAGCGGATGCTCGTGATCGGCGGCGGCATCATCGGCCTCGAAATGGCGACGGTGTACGCGACGCTCGGCGCCGAGATCGACGTTGTCGAAATGATGGACGGCCTGATGATGGGCGCGGACCGCGATCTCGTGAAGGTCTGGGAAAAGTACAACGCGAAGCGCTTCGGCAACGTGATGCTGAAGACCAAGACGGTCGGCGCGGAAGCGAAGGAAGACGGCATCTACGTGAAGTTCGAGGGCGAGAAGGCGCCGGCGGAAGCGCAGCGCTACGACCTCGTGCTGGTGGCGGTGGGCCGCAGCCCGAACGGCAAGAACATCGGTGCCGACAAGGCAGGCGTCGCGGTCACCGACCGCGGCTTCATCGACGTCGACAAGCAGATGCGCACGAACGTCCCGCACATCTTCGCGATCGGCGACGTCGTCGGTCAGCCGATGCTCGCGCACAAGGCCGTGCATGAAGGCCACGTCGCAGCGGAAGCCGCGCACGGCGAAAAGGCGTACTTCGACGCGCTGCAGATCCCGTCGGTGGCGTACACGGATCCGGAAGTGGCGTGGGCGGGCAAGACGGAAGACCAGTGCAAGGCCGAAGGCATCAAGTACGGCAAGGCGGTGTTCCCGTGGGCCGCATCGGGCCGCGCGATCGCGAACGGCCGCGACGAAGGCTTCACGAAGCTGATCTTCGACGAGGAAACCCATCGCGTGATCGGCGGCGGGATCGTCGGCCTGAACGCGGGCGACCTGATCAGCGAAGTCTGTCTCGCCGTCGAGATGGGCGCGGACGCGGAAGACATCGGCAAGACGATCCATCCGCACCCGACGCTCGGCGAATCGATCGGCATGGCCGCCGAGCTGTACGAAGGCGTCTGTACGGACCTGCCGCCGCAACGCAAGAAGTAACGCAATCGGCTCGGCCGGCCTCGCGCCGGCCACAAAAAACGCCGCCGCCCGGGATACCCGGACGGCGGCGTTTTTTTGCCCGCGGCCGGCGGCAGTGCCCCGTCCGTATCGCGCCATCGCATCGGCGCCGACCGGATGCCCGGATGTTCCGTCGCCGGAAACAAAAAAGCCGCGCAGTGCGCGGCTTTGTCAGGAGCAGGGGACGCTTACGCGGCCGGCTTGCTCGAACGGCGCGATGCAGCAGCGCTCGCAGCCTTCGTCGCGACAGCGGCAGCCGCGTTGAAGTTCGTTTCGGCGATCTCGACGGCTTGCTTGGCAGCCTTCTGGACCGTTTCGTATGTCGTGTTCGCAGCGTTCAGTGCCGACTTCAGTGCGGCGACAGCCGTTTCCGAACCGGCCGGAGCGTTCTTCGCGACGTTGTCGACGAGTGCCTGGACCTTCTTGTTCTGCTCTTCGAATTGCGCTTCGGCAACCTTCGCGAACTCGGCTTGCGTCGACGACGCGATTTCATACAGGTGACGGCTGTACGACAGCACCTTTTCCGCGACCGGCTGCGACAGGCTTGCTTGCAGCGCGATCAGTTCCTGTGCGTCCTTCACCGACAGCAGGCGCTGCGCGTTTTCCTGGCTTTCGGTCAGCGTCGACTTCACGACCTGCAGGTTGAGTTCGATCAGCTTTTCGACGCCTTCGAACGCCTTGGTCGTCAGACCGAACAGGCTTTCGAGGTTGGCTTTCTGTGCGGCGGCGATTTGCTCGGGGGTCAGCAAGGACATGTCAAGCTCCTGAAAAGCGATCGCGTCGATCGCAAGGGTAAAGGGCACTACGATGGGGAACCTCGGCGCCGCGTGCTTTGTGCAACGCAGCAATGAGTCATATTTTAGGGCAGAGAAAAGTCTTGTCAAGCACTTTTTGTGCATTGCACAATCACGACAAATTATCGATAAAACAACAAGTTATCGCGACCGATTCGGAATCGGTTTCAGACGTGTTCCCACATGGTGCGCACTTGGCCGGGGCAGGCGCGCCGCACTGTGATCATGCACAGGTAAACCTGACAGGCATGTGGAACGTTATGCTTCTGTTCCTGTCGAAAAGCGCGCCGTTTCGATGCGCGTGCCGTGGCGACGTGCCGCCGCCGCGGTCGAGACCGGTGCCGCTGGCACACCGAACGCCGGATACGTACTTTCCCCGCTTTAATTCGTCGCCAAAGTGACGTTATCTCAATTAACCGCGTGGTAATTCGGGAGACGGGTACTGTCGGGCGGCGCATCCCATGAATTTTTTCGATGGGAGCGCGGGGGGTGATCGAGTCATCGTTGGTCGACCCTTACATTCCGGTTTAACGACGATCGGTAAGTGCCTAATATTGCTCTTTTTTTCAGCTTTAACTACACTTGCGGAAACCCCGCCCGCTTTGTCCAGACCCCAATGAAAGCCGAATCGTTTTCACCGCGCAGATTGTTGCAGAGCATGACGCTCGGCACGGCTGTGTCGGTCGCCGTCGCCTTGCTGGCGACCGCCGCGTCCGTCGCGCCCGCTGACGCCTTTGCCGCCACTGCGAAGACCCACCAGGCCGCCAGGAAAGCCGCTTCCACTTCTTCGGCAACGAAGAAGACGGTGAAGGCCGCCTCCGCGAAATCCGCCAACGTCGCGTCGGCCGATGCGCCGAAGGCATCGCGCAAGCGCGCGACGCTCGCGTCGAACGTGCACGGCCACCGCGGCGCGGTGCGCAAGGTCGCGTTCCAGCCGCGTCGCCCGACCGTCGGCCAGGCATTCGGCCTGCACGACACGCCGGACGCGCTCGCGCTGCGCTCGAGCGTCGCGTACGTCGTCGACCAGAACACCGGCGAGTCGCTGTTCGACAAGAATTCGCTCGCCGTCGTGCCGATCGCCTCGATCTCGAAGCTGATGACGGCGATGGTCGTGCTCGACTCGAAGTCGCCGATGACCGACCAGATCGAAGTCACCGACGAAGACCGCGACTACGAGAAGGGCACGGGTTCGCGCCTGTCGGTCGGCTCGGTGCTGTCGCGCGAGGACATGCTGCACATCGCGCTGATGGCGTCTGAAAACCGCGCGGCCGCCGCGCTGTCGCGCTACTACCCGGGCGGCCGTCCGGCGTTCATCGCCGCGATGAACGCGAAGGCGAAGTCGCTGGGCATGAACGACACCCACTTCGAGAATTCGACGGGCCTGTCGAGCTCGAATGTGTCGAGCGCACGCGACCTCGTAAAGATGGTCAACGCGGCGTACCAGTACCCGACGATCCGGCAGTTCTCGACCGACCGCACGTACGACGTCAATACGGGCAAGCGCAACCTGGTCTACAACAGCACGAACGCGCTGATCCGCGGCAACGGCTCGTGGGACATCGGTCTGCAGAAGACGGGCTTCATCAACGAGGCGGGCGAATGTCTCGTGATGCAGGCGACGATCCATGGTCGGCCGATGGTGATGGTGCTGCTGGATTCGTTCGGCAAGTATTCGCGCTTCGCCGACGCGGCACGCCTGCGCAACTGGCTCGATGCCGGCGGCGGCGAACGCCTGACGGCCGCCAACACGGCGAACGGCGGCACCTGAGCGCGCCACGGCGGTTCGCCGCCGTGCCGATCGCCGCAAAGAAAAAGCCCCGCGATGCGGGGCTTTTTTTCGTCCGGCCGCCATGCGGCGCGCGGCGCGGCTCATGCGTGCCGTTGCAGCCCTTCAGCATCCTTCGTGGGCGCGGGCCGGTAGCCGAGCGATTCCGAGATGGTCAGCGCGGTGCGGCTCAACTGGCCGAGCCACGCATCCTGCAGGCGGTCGGCCGGTGCCGACAGCGACAGGCCCGCGACGAGCTTGCCCGAGTCGTCGTAGATGCCGGCCGCGATGCAGCGCACGCCCAGCTCCAGTTCCTCGTTGTCGCGCGCGCACGATTGCTGGCGCACGAGTGTCAACTCGCGCTCGAGCTTCGCGATGTCGGTGATGCTGTTCTGCGTATGGCCGGACAGCCCGGTGCGCGTCGCATAGGCGCGCACGCGCGACGTTTCGTCGACCGCGAGAAACAGCTTGCCGACCGACGTCAGGTGCAGCGGCGCGCGGCCGCCGATCGCGCGGACGACCTGCATCCCCGAGCGTTCGGAATACGCGCGCTCGATATAGACGATTTCGTCGCCCTGGCGCACCGACAGGTTCACGGTCTGGCCGGTCAGGCGGTGCAATTCGCGCATCGGCATCAGCGCAGCGTCGCGTACCGACAGGCGCGCCTTCACGAGGTTGCCGAGCTCGAGCAGCCGCATGCCGAGCCGGTAGGTGCCGGGATCGGAGCGGTCGACGAGGCGGCAGGTCACCATGTCGTTGAGGATGCGGTGTGCGGTCGACGGATGCAGCTCCGTGCGCTGCGCAAGCTCTTTCAGGCTGACGGGGTCGCTGTGCGCGGCGAGCGCGTCCAGCAGCCGCATCATGCGTTCGATCACCTGGATCGACGTTTTGGAATCCGGGGTGGGTTGGCTCATGTCGGGGGAGAATCGGTTGACGCGTCAAGCGGTATTGCGTCGATTGTATCTCGTATCGTGAAAAAAGCGAACGCCGTTCGAGGAAATCCTCGTTTCCGGCATTGCGCACTTGCGCGCGTGCCGGCGTTGGTCTTGCCGGCCAAACGGCGGATAATGAGAGCCGTTTTCTCGAAGGAGCGCGTATGCGAGTCGGTTTGTTCGTGACCTGCCTGGTCGACCTGATGCGTCCGGAAATCGGCTTTTCCGCGCTGAAACTGATTCGCGACGCCGGCTACGAAGTGTTCGTGCCGCCCGCGCAGACGTGTTGCGGCCAGCCGGCCTACAACTCGGGCGACCGCGCGCTCGCGCGGGATCTCGCCGAAAAGACGCTGCGCGAGTTCGAGCAGTTCGATTACCTCGTCGCGCCGTCGGGCTCGTGCGGCGGCATGATCCGCGCGCACTACGGCGACCTGTTCCGCGACGACCCCGAACTGATGGGGCGCTATGCGCGATTCCAGCAGAAAGTCTACGAACTGACCGATTTCCTCGCGAACGTCGCGAAGGTGACGCTCGCCCCCGGCGAATTCACGGGGCCCGTCACCTATCACGACTCATGCTCGGGCCTGCGCGAGCTCGGCGTGAAGGCGCAGCCGCGCGCGCTGCTCGCGCAGCGCGGCGTGGCCGTCACCGAGATGAAGGACTGCGAGCACTGTTGCGGCTTCGGCGGCACGTTCGCGGTCAAGTACGGCGACATTTCGGCGGCCATCGCGGACGAAAAGTGCGCGAACGTGCGCGCGTCCGGTGCGGGCGCCGTCGTGCTCGGCGATCTCGGCTGCATGCTGAACATCGAAGGGCGGTTGCGCCGCACGGGCGACCGCGACACCCGCGTGCTGCACGTCGCGCAGGTGCTGGCGGGCGACGTCTGACGCCCGGTTCCGCTTACTTTTCCCCGAAACCGCGATGCAAGTTCAATCGATGCATTTCAAGGCGCGCGCCGGCCAGAAGCTGGCCGACCAGCGCCTGCAGCAGAACCTGAAGAAGCTGTCGACGAAGTTCGTGTCCGCGCGCGCCGATGCGATGACCGCGATCGACTTCCCGGCGACGCGCGCCGCGCTGAAAGCGCGCCGCAACCGTGCGCTGGAGAACCTGGACGTGTGGCTCGAGGCGTTCGAGCGCGAGGCGACGCGGCGCGGCACGACGGTGCTGTTCGCGGAAACGACCGCGGACGCCGCGCGGCTCGTCGCCGACATCGCGCGGCGCCACGACGTGAAGAAGGTCATCAAGACGAAATCGATGGTGTCCGAGGAAATGCGCCTGAACGCGGTGCTCGCCGAGATGGGCGTGCAGTCGATCGAGACGGACCTCGGTGAATACATCCTGCAGATCAACGACAACGAGCCGCCGAGCCACATCATCGCGCCCGTCGTGCACAAGGACAAGGACGAGATCGCCGACCTGTTCGCGCGCACGCACCACCGCGAGCGGCTGACCGAGATTCCGGACATGACGCGCGAGGCGCGCGAGGTGCTGCGCCCGCATTTCCTGTCGGCCGACATGGGCGTCACGGGCGGCAACTTCGTGATCGCCGAGACGGGGTCGGTCGCGCTCGTCACGAACGAAGGCAATGAAGGGATGTGCACGGTGATGCCGCGCGTGCATGTCGCGGTGACGGGCATCGAGAAGGTGCTGCCGACGCTCGAGGATCTCGCGACCGCGATGCGTCTGCTGCCGCGCTCGGCGACCGGGCAGAAGACCTCGAACTACTTCTCGCTGCTCACCGGGCCGCGCGGCCCCGGCGACGAGGACGGCCCGGAGCACAACTACGTGGTGCTCGTCGACGGCGGCCGCACGGGCCTGATCGGCGGCGAATTCCAGGAGATGCTGCGCTGCATCCGCTGCGGCGCGTGCATGAATCATTGCCCGGTGTACCAGAAGGTCGGCGGGCACGCGTACGGATGGGTCTATCCGGGCCCGATGGGGTCGGTGCTGACGCCGAGCTACGTCGGGATCGACCGTGCGCTCGACCTGCCGCAGGCCGCGACGCTGTGCGGCGAATGCGACAGCGTGTGCCCGGCCGGGATCCCGCTGTCGCACCTGCTGCGCACGCTGCGCGAGAAACAGGTCGAGCGGCACCTGCGGCCGTGGCGCGAGCGCGCCTTGCTCGCCGCGTGGGGCTTTGTCGCGCGCCGGCCGCTCCTTTACGCGCTGACGACCAAGCTCGCGGTACGGATCCTCGAGCGGCTGGGCGGCAACGGCGGCACGCTGCGGCGCCTGCCGATGATGGGCGGCTGGATGGACACGCGCGACATGCCGACGCCGACCGGCCGTACGTTCCGCGAACTGTACGCGGCCTCGCAAAGCCACCTGGGCTGACGACTGTTCATCGGGCGGCAACAGTGCGTTCGCTATTCATGTATTTATCTTGATAGGCGCGGTCTATAGAATCCTGCCTGTAGTCCCCGAAATCGGGTTTCGGGGCATGAGGTCAAGGAGCCGCATCATGAAAAAGACAATATCGATGTACTGGCCGCTGGCAATCGTCGTCCCGCTCGCCGCGGTCGCTTATCTGCACGCGATGGCCGACGCGCCGGCGCGTGGACCGATCGCCGTTCATCAGGCATCGGCCGAACTCGCGCGCGCGGTGTCGTTCGGGTTGGTCGACGACGCGACGAAACCGTTGCCGGCCGCATCCGGCGACGTCGTGCTCGCCGCACCCAAGGCGCTGTAAGGCACGCCGCCGTCGCTTCGCGCGGCGGCGCGATTCCGGGCGCCTTTGTATAATGGCGCGTTCTTCTCCCGCGCGGTTCGCCGCGGCTTTCCGATAGTGCGATGACCCGCGTTGCGATCTGTTTCGTCTGTCTCGGCAATATCTGCCGTTCGCCCACCGCAGAAGGCGTGATGCGCCACCAGGTGGACGCGGCCGGGCTGGCCGACCGGATCGAGGTCGATTCGGCCGGTACCGGCGACTGGCACGTCGGCGAGCCGCCCGACACGCGCGCGCAGGCGGCGGCCCGCACCCGCGGCTACGACCTGTCGGCGCTGCGGGCGCGGCAGGTGAGCACGGCGGATTTCGAGCGGTTCGACCTGCTGCTGGCGATGGACGAAGCCAATCTCGCGGAATTGCGGCGGCGCTGCCCGCCCGGGCATCGCGACAAGGTGCGCCTCCTGATGGAATTTGCGCCGGGCGCGGCCGAGACCGAAGTGGCCGATCCTTATTTCGGCGGCGCGCAGGGCTTCGAACAGGTGCTCGACCAGGTCGAGCGCGCGTGCGCGGGCCTGCTGGACACCCTCCGGAGCGGCACCGCACGCTGATCGCGGCGGGGTATTCAGCGATCTGCGAATACCCTGTCGAAGACATGGATACTTGACTAAAATCGTCAAATATTTATACTTGACCAAAATCGTCAAGATTGCAGTCCCCTAGACACCATGAGACTCACCACCAAAGGCCGTTTCGCCGTCACGGCGATGATTGACTTGGCACTGCGCCAGGAGCAGGGCCCGGTGACGCTTGCAGGCATCAGCCAGCGCCAGCGGATTTCGCTCTCGTATCTCGAACAGCTGTTCGGCAAGCTGCGCAGGCATGAAATCGTCGAATCCGTGCGCGGCCCGGGCGGCGGCTACAACCTCGCGCGCCGCGCGCAGGACGTCACCGTCGCCGACATCATCATCGCGGTCGACGAACCGCTCGACGCCACGCAGTGCGGCGGCAAAGGCACGTGCGACGGCTCGAAGCAGCCCGACGGCCATTGCATGACGCACGAGCTGTGGTCGACCCTGAACCAGAAAATGGTCGAATACCTCGATTCGGTATCGCTGCAGGATCTCGTCGATCAGCAGCGCGCACGCGAGGGCGCGCCCTCGGTGCTGCGCGACCGGCGCGCGCCGGAGCCCGCCGCAGCGCCGGCCGAACCGGTGCGCACGATGCCGCTCGGTCCCAATTCGGTGTTCAACATCGCGAGTTCGTGAGCGCGAACGCGCCGCACACCCCATAACGCACATAGTCCCTGCACAGAATACCCGGAGCGACAGATGACCCAAGAGACTCTCCACCTGCCCATCTACATGGATTACAGCGCGACGACGCCGGTCGACCCGCGCGTGGTCGACAAGATGGTGCCGTACCTGCGCGAGCAGTTCGGCAACCCGGCATCGCGCAGCCACGCGTACGGCTGGGATGCGGAACGCGCGGTCGAGGAAGCGCGCGAACAGGTGGCTGCACTCGTGAACGCGGATCCGCGCGAGATCATCTGGACGTCCGGCGCAACGGAATCGGACAACCTCGCCATCAAGGGTGCCGCGAACTTCTACAAGGGCAAGGGCAAGCACATCATCACGGTGAAGACCGAGCACAAGGCCGTGCTCGACACCTGCCGCGAGCTCGAGCGCGACGGCTTCGAAGTCACCTATCTCGACGTGAAGGAAGACGGCCTGATCGACCTCGACGTGTTCAAGGCCGCGCTGCGCCCGGACACGATCCTCGTATCCGTGATGCACGTGAACAATGAGATCGGCGTGATCCAGGACATCGAGACGATCGGCGAGATCTGCCGCGAGAAGGGCATCGTGTTCCACGTGGACGCCGCACAGTCGACCGGCAAGGTCGAGATCGACCTCGCGAAGCTGAAGGTCGACCTGATGTCGTTCTCGGCGCACAAGACCTACGGCCCGAAGGGTATCGGCGCGCTGTACGTGCGCCGCAAGCCGCGCGTGCGCATCGAAGCGCAGATGCACGGCGGCGGCCACGAGCGCGGGATGCGTTCGGGCACGCTGGCGCCGCACCAGATCGTCGGCATGGGCGAAGCGTTCCGCATCGCGCGTGAAGAAATGGCGACCGAGAACGAGCGCATCCGCATGCTGCGCGACAAGCTGCTGCGCGGCCTGTCGCAGATCGAGGAAACCTACGTGAACGGCGACATGGAGCACCGTGTCCCGCATAACCTGAACATCAGCTTCAACTTCGTCGAAGGCGAGTCGCTGATCATGGCGATCAAGGACGTCGCGGTGTCGTCGGGCTCGGCGTGCACGTCGGCGTCGCTGGAGCCGTCGTACGTGCTGCGTGCGCTCGGCCGCAACGACGAACTCGCGCACAGCTCGATTCGTTTCACGGTCGGCCGCTTCACGACGGAGCAGGACGTCGACTTCGTGATCAACCTGCTGAACAGCAAGATTGCAAAGCTGCGCGAACTGTCGCCGCTCTGGGAAATGCACCAGGAAGGCGTCGATCTGTCGACGATCGAATGGGCAGCACACTGAACACCGCATTGAATACTTTCGCGGGCGGATTTGCGCACGCAGACGTAACGAGTCAAGGAGTCTGAGTCATGTCATACAGCAACAAGGTTCTGGATCACTACGAAAACCCGCGTAACGTCGGTTCGTTCGCGAAAGACGACGACGCGGTCGGCACGGGCATGGTCGGCGCGCCGGCCTGCGGCGACGTGATGAAGCTGCAGATCCGCGTCGGCGCGGACGGCGTGATCGAAGACGCGAAGTTCAAGACGTACGGCTGCGGTTCGGCCATCGCGTCGAGCTCGCTCGTGACCGAATGGGTGAAGGGCAAGACCCTCGACGAGGCGCTGTCGATCAAGAACACGCAGATCGCCGAAGAGCTGGCCCTGCCGCCGGTGAAGATTCACTGCTCGATTCTCGCGGAAGACGCAATCAAGGCAGCCGTGGCTGACTACAAGAAGCGCCACGACACCAAGGAAGGCGATCAGGCAGCAGCCTGAGCGGCATCGAGCGGCTTGTGAAGGATCGCGGCGGGCCCGGGGGGCGCGCCGCGGCAAGGACATCATGGCAATTACACTGACCGAAAAAGCAGCACAGCACGTCCAGAAATACCTCGTCCGTCGCGGCAAGGGTGTGGGCCTGCGGCTTGGCGTTCGCACGACCGGGTGCTCGGGGCTCGCGTACAAGCTCGAGTATGTCGACGAGCTGGCCCCCGAGGATCAGGTGTTCGAGAGCCATGGCGTGAAGGTCATCGTCGACCCGAAGAGCCTCGCGTACATCGACGGCACCGAGCTCGACTTCGCCCGCGAAGGCCTGAACGAAGGGTTCAAGTTCAACAACCCGAACGTGAAGGACGAGTGCGGCTGCGGCGAATCGTTCCGCGTGTGACGCGGGTTTCCGCACGATGCGGGCAAGAGGCGGCACGGGCCGCCTTTTTAATGTGCGGCGTTTGCCGCGCGACGAACCGGAATTGAACGCGACGATGGTTTCGCTGAAAGACAGCCACTTCGATCTGTTTCACCTGCCCGCGCAATTCGCGCTCGACGAGACGGCGCTCGACAGCGCCTATCGCACGGTGCAGACGCAGGTGCACCCGGACCGCTTCGCGGCGGCCGGCGACGCGCAAAAGCGCATCGCGATGCAATGGGCGACCCGTGCGAACGAAGCCTACCGCACGCTGCGCGATCCGCTGAAGCGCGCGACCTATCTGCTGTCGCTGCGCGGCGTCGACATCGGTGCCGAAAACAACACCGCGATGGAGCCCGCGTTCCTGATGCAGCAGATGGAGTGGCGCGAAGGCATCGAGGATGCCGCGGCTGCCCGCAACGTCGACGCGCTCGATGCGCTGCTCGCCGAACTGCGCGACGAAAAGCGCGTGCGCCTCGAGCGCCTCGGCACGCTGCTGGACAGCGCGGCCGACCAGGCCGCCGCCGAGGCCGTGCGCCAGCTGATGTTCATCGAACGGGTCGCGTCGGAAGTGGGCGCGCAGATCGAGCGCCTCGAAACTTAACCGCGTGCCTCGCGGCACGCGCAGCAAACGGGCCGAGCGCCCGAACGAACCAAGATGGCTTTACTGCAAATTTCCGAACCGGGCATGGCGCCGGCGCCGCACCAGCGGCGACTCGCTGTCGGGATCGATCTCGGCACGACGAACTCGCTCGTCGCGGCCGTGCGCAACAGCGTGCCCGAAGTGCTGCCGGACGAAGCGGGCCGCGCGCTGCTGCCGTCGGTGGTCCGTTATCTGGAGAAGGGCGGCCGCCGCATCGGTCACGAAGCGAAGGAGCAGGCCGCGACCGATCCGCGCAACACGATCGTGTCGGTCAAGCGCTTCATGGGCCGCGGCAAGGCCGAGGTCGAAGGCGCGGCGAATGCGCCGTACGAATTCGTCGATGCACCCGGCATGGTGCAGATTCGCACGATCGACGGCGTGAAGAGCCCGGTCGAAGTGTCGGCCGAGATTCTCGCGACGCTGCGTTACCGTGCGGAAGACACGCTCGGCGACGACCTGGTCGGCGCGGTGATCACGGTGCCCGCGTACTTCGACGACGCGCAGCGCCAGGCGACGAAGGACGCCGCGCGCCTCGCGGGCCTCAACGTGCTGCGCCTGCTGAACGAACCGACCGCGGCCGCGATCGCTTACGGTCTCGACAACGCGGCCGAAGGCCTTTACGCGGTGTACGACCTGGGCGGCGGCACGTTCGACCTGTCGATCCTGAAGCTGACGAAGGGCGTGTTCGAAGTGCTGGCCGCGGGCGGCGATTCCGCACTCGGCGGCGACGATTTCGACCACGCGCTGTTCGGCCAGGTGCTCGCACAGGCCGGCATCGACGCGAAGGCGCTCGCGCCCGAGGACGTGCGTCTGCTGCTCGATCGCGTGCGCGTGCTGAAGGAAGCGCTGTCGTCCGCGCCGCAGGCGTCGCTCGACGTGACGCTGTCGACCGGTGCACACCTCGTGCAGACGATCTCGCACGACACGTTCGCCGCGCTCGTCGAGCCGCTCGTGCAGCGTACGCTGACGCCGACCCGCAAGGCGCTGCGCGATGCGCAGGTGAGCCCGGCCGACATCAAGGGCGTCGTGCTGGTCGGCGGTGCGACGCGCATGCCGGTGATCCGCGAGGCGGTCGCGAAGTATTTCGGCCAGCCGCCGCTCGTCAACCTCGATCCGGACCAGGTCGTCGCGCTCGGCGCGGCGATCCAGGCCGACCTGCTCGCCGGCAATCGCGGCAGCGGCGACGACTGGCTGCTGCTCGACGTGATCCCGCTGTCGCTCGGCGTCGAGACGATGGGCGGTCTCGTCGAGAAGATCATCCCGCGCAATTCGACGATTCCGATCGCGCGTGCGCAGGAATTCACGACCTTCAAGGACGGCCAGACCGCGATGGCAATCCACGTCGTGCAGGGCGAGCGCGAACTCGTCGCCGACTGCCGGTCGCTCGCGCGCTTCGAGCTGCGCGGCATCCCGCCGATGACGGCCGGTGCGGCGCGCATCCGCGTGACCTACCAGGTCGATGCGGACGGGCTGCTGTCGGTGTTCGCGCGCGAGCAGCATTCGGGCGTCGAGGCGTCGGTCGTCGTGAAGCCGTCGTACGGCCTCGCCGACGACGACATCGCGAAGATGCTCGAGGACAGCTTCAAGACCGCCGAGATCGACATGCGGGCACGCGCGCTGCGCGAAGCGCAGGTCGAGGCCGAGCGGATGATCGAGGCGACGCAGGCGGCGCTGGCGGCCGACGGCGAATTGCTCGACGACGCCGAACGCACGCAGGTCGACGCGCTCGTCGCGGCGCTGCGCACGATCGCGCAGGGCGACGACACGGACGCGATCGAAACCGCGACCAAGACGCTGGCCGACGGCACCGACGAATTCGCGGCGCGCCGGATGGACAAGAGCATCAAGCGCGCACTGTCGGGCCGCCGCCTCGACGAGATCTGAACGAACGAACTGCACGCGGGCCGGCGACGGCCCGCGCGATATTGAACCGTGCGGCGCCAGCCGCCGCACCCTGACTGACGGAACGGACATGCCTCAACTGGTGGTGCTGCCTCACGTCGAACTGTGCCCGGACGGCGCAGTGATCGACGCGACGCCCGGCAAGAGTATTTGCGACAACCTGCTCGACAACGGCATCGAGATCGAGCATGCGTGCGAGAAGTCGTGCGCCTGCACGACCTGCCACGTGGTGATCCGCGAGGGCTTCAACGATCTCGAGCCGTCCGAGGAGGACGAAGACGACCTGCTCGACAAGGCGTGGGGCCTCGAGCCGACATCGCGCCTGTCGTGCCAGGCGATCGTGAAGGAAGATTCGGACCTGGTGGTCGAGATCCCGAAGTACTCGATCAACCACGCGAAGGAAAATCACTGACGGATCGGCGGGGCGGACTCGCCACGTATACGGGAGAGCAGGCCATGAAATGGACCGATTCGCGCGACATCGCCATCGCGCTGGCAGACAAGCATCCGGACGTCGATCCGCAGCGGATCAATTTCGTCGACCTGCGCCAATGGGTCATCGAACTGGACGGCTTCACCGACGACCCGGCGCACTCGGGCGAGAAGATCCTCGAAGCGATCCAGGCTCACTGGATCGACGAATCGGATTTCGACGACGAAGACTGAGGTTCGCGCCGACGCCCGCACCGCGTGGCGTCCGCCAAAAAAGAAAAGGCTCGTGATGCTTCACGAGCCTTTTTCGTTTCCGGCGCGGCGCACGGCCGCCCGGCGATTCGTCGTGCGCTATGCGCCGACCAGCGTGCCGTTCTCGATCCGCACGCGCTGGCCCTGGCCGAACGGCGGCGGGTTGTGGTACGTGAACGTACGCGTCGCGCCGCTTTCCATCTGGACCTGCACCTGGTAGTCGGTTTCCGCGCGCACCTGCTTCTCGACCTGGTTGCCGGCGAGACCGCCGCCGAGCGCGCCGATGATCGTCATCGCGGTGCGGCCGTTGCCGTGGCCGAACTGGTTGCCGAGCAGGCCGCCGGCCGCTGCGCCGCCGACCGCGCCGATCCCCGAGCTCTGGCCCGGCGTACGCGTCTGCGTGATCGCGACGACCGTGCCGCAGGTCTGGCAATAGGCCGGCTGCGCGGGTGCGGACGACTGTTGCGCGTATTGCGGCGGTTGCGGCGCCGGCGTATGGCGGTGGTGCGTGGCTGCCGGGCGCGGCGCGGGCCTCGGCTCGGCTTGTGCCGCAGCCGCTTTCTCCGCAGCGGCCTTCTCGGCCGCCGCCTTCTGCGTGGCCTGTTCGGCTGCCTGCTGCTGCGCTTGCGCGGCGAGCGCGGCGCTGGCTGCCGCGGCCGTATCGACGGCCGGCTGCGACGCGATCAGCGCGGCCTGGGTCTGGCCGTTCTGCGCGTTGTTGCTGCTGGCCTTCGGGAAGATGCCCGTGATCGCGGCGGTGGCGGCGAGGCTGGCGACGATGACGGCGCCTGCGGCGGTCGCGATGAGCGGGTGCAGGCGTTGCTTTTGCGGCGTGGTTTGATTCTGGTTGTCCATTTTCTTCTCCGGTGTCGACCCGGTTTCGCACGTTGGCGCTGGCCGGATCCCACGCTCGGGAGCGAGCAGACTTGGCGTTCCGGCGCCTCGTTCTGGTCCCGTGGTCATGCGTGGTGACGCAACAGGAGTGTCGTCCACGAGCGAGCGGCGCACCGTATCAAGGTGTAACGAATTGCAGCAGAGGGCCCGCAGGCGTTACCGGGAAAACCCGGAGAAGGCCGTTGCGACGAGGAGATAAAACGGGGGAGGATCGAAAACCGGCGAACGCCGGCAGGCGGGATTTACGCGTGGTTACAAAGCTGACGCGTGCGCGCCGAGGGCGCGGCGCACACGCGGGCACGGCCGTCAGTCTTCGCGGCGCAGGTGCGGGAACAGCAGCACGTCGCGGATCGTCGGGCTGTCGGTCAGCAGCATCACGAGACGGTCGATGCCGATCCCGCAACCGCCCGTCGGCGGCATCCCGTGTTCGAGCGCGCGGATGTAGTCGGCGTCGAAGAACATCGCTTCCTCGTCGCCCGCATCCTTCTGCTCGACCTGCTTCTTGAAGCGCGCGGCCTGGTCTTCCGGATCGTTCAGCTCCGAGAAGCCGTTCGCGATCTCGCGGCCGGTCATGAACAGCTCGAAACGCTCGGTGATGCCCGGCATCGTATCCGATGCGCGTGCGAGCGGCGACACTTCGACCGGGTAGTCGATGATGTAGGTCGGCTCCCACAGCTGCGATTCGGCGGTTTCCTCGAACAGCGCGAGCTGCAGCGCGCCGATGCCGGCGTTCAGGAAGGCCGGCTGCGACACGTCGACGCCGAGGCGCTTCAGTTCGGAACGCAGGAACGCGTCGTCCGACAGCTGGCCGTCGGTGTACTGCGGCGCGAACTTCTGGATCGCCTGCGTGATCGTCAGGCGGTGGAACGGCTTCGCGAGATCGAGCTCGCGGCCCTGGTACTGGATCGTCGCGGTGCCGAGCGCATCGATCGCCGCCTGGCGGATCAGCTGCTCGGTGAAGTCCATCAGCCAGCGGTAGTCGGTGTACGCGGCGTAGAACTCCATCATCGTGAATTCCGGATTGTGGCGCGGCGACACGCCTTCATTCCGGAAGTTGCGGTTGATCTCGAACACGCGTTCGAAACCGCCGACGATCAGGCGCTTCAGGTACAGCTCCGGCGCGATGCGCAGGAACATCTGCATGTCGAGCGCATTGTGGTGCGTGACGAACGGCTTGGCCGCGGCGCCGCCCGGGATCGGGTGCAGCATCGGCGTCTCGACTTCCATGAACTCGGCGTTGTCCATGAACTTGCGGATCGACGCGATGGTCTTGGTGCGCGCGCGGAACGTGTCGCGCGTTTCCGGCGTGACGATCAGGTCGACATAGCGCTGGCGATAGCGCATTTCCTGGTCGGCGAGGCCGTGGAACTTGTCCGGCAGCGGACGCAGCGCCTTCGACAGCAGGCGCAGTTCCTTGCACTGGACGGACAGCTCGCCCTTGTTGGTGCGGAACAGCACGCCGCGTGCGGCGACGATGTCGCCCAGGTCCCACTTCTTGAATGCGTCGTAGGTTTCCGCGCCGACGTCGTTCGGCGTCACGAAGAACTGGATCTGGCCCGAACCGTCCTGCACCGTCGCGAAGCTCGCCTTGCCCATCACGCGCTTGAGCATCATGCGGCCGGCGACCGACACCTCGACCGGGTTCGCTTCGAGCGCGGCCTTGTCCGAGTCGGCGAATTTCACCTGGAGATCGGCGGCGTGATGCGTCGGCCGGAAATCGTTCGGATAGGCGACGCCTTGCTCGCGCAAGGCGCGCAGCTTCTCGCGGCGCTCGGCGATGATCTGGTTTTCGTCCGCCGCGACGGCGGGCTGCGTTTGGGTCGGTTCGGTCATGATGGTCGGAATTCGGAGTGGGTGCGGCAACGCAACGGGAAGGGCGGCGCGACCGGAGGGGCCGCGCCGCGGCGCTTACACGCCCTGTTTGAGGCTCGCGCTGATGAAGTCGTCGAGATCGCCGTCGAGAACGGCTCTCGTGTTGCTCATTTCGACGTTCGTGCGCAGGTCCTTCACGCGGCTCTGGTCGAGCACGTACGAACGGATCTGGTGGCCCCAGCCCACATCGGTCTTGCTCGATTCGAGCTTGTCCTGTTCGGCCTGGCGCTTGCGCATTTCGACTTCGTACAGGCGCGATTTCAGCATCGCCATTGCTTCGGCGCGGTTGCGGTGCTGCGAGCGGTCGTTCTGGCACTGCACGACGATCCCGGTCGGCATGTGCGTGATCCGCACCGCGGAGTCGGTCTTGTTGATGTGCTGGCCGCCCGCGCCCGATGCGCGGTACGTGTCGATGCGCAGGTCGGCCGGGTTGATCTCGACTTCGATCGAATCGTCGATTTCCGGATAGACGAACACCGACGAGAACGACGTGTGACGGCCGCCCGACGAGTCGAACGGCGACTTGCGCACGAGGCGGTGGATGCCCGTTTCGGTGCGCAGGAAGCCGTATGCGTATTCGCCCGTGACCTTGACCGTCGCGTTCTTGATGCCGGCGACGTCGCCGTCGGACTCTTCGAGCACCTCGGCCTTGAAGCCCTTGCGTTCGCAATAGCGCAGGTACTGGCGCAGCAGCATCGATGCCCAGTCGCACGCCTCGGTGCCGCCGGCGCCGGCCTGGATGTCGATGAAGCAGTTGTTCGGGTCGGCCGGGTTCGAGAACATCCGGCGGAACTCGATGTCGCCGACGCGCGCTTCGAGCTTCTTCGCGTCGTCTTCCGACGCGACTAGGGTGTCTTCGTCGCCTTCCTCGCGTGCGAGCTCGAACAGGTCGAGCGCATCGCGCAGGTCGCTATCGAGCACGGTGAGCGTCGTGACGACGCCATCGAGCAGCTTCTTCTCGCGACCGAGCGCCTGGGCGTTCTTCGAATCGTTCCAGACGTTCGGGTCCTCGAGTTCCTTGTTGACTTCGGTCAGACGCGCAGCTTTGGCGTCGTAGTCAAAGATACCCCCGAAGCTCGCCCGCGCGGTTGCGCAGGTCGAGCAGGGAGCTTTCGATCGCGTTGAGACGTTCCGCTTCCATGATCGTTCGCTGTTCTTGCTTCGTAAAAAAGCGGAATTATAGCCGATCGGCAGGGTTTCCCGGTGACGCGGAGTGTGCTTGCGCGCGCGCCGCGGCCCCGTCCGGCGCGGCGCGCATGTGGTCCGCATGTGCGCCGCATATGGCCCGCGGGCGCCGCGGGCCGGGTGGCAGGGCGGTCGGCGCTCAGCCGGCCGCGTGTTCGACGATCAGCTGGACGCGCGTCACGCCATTCCACGTGTCGGCCACGAGGCGGTACGCGATCAGCGCGCTCGCCGGCAGCGGCTCGGTGTGGTTGAACCAGATCGCGTTGAAGCGCTGGCGGCCGCGCGCCAGTTGCAGCTTCAGGTGCTTTTCCTTCACGAGCGACTGCGACACGACGTCGAATTCGCCGGAGAAAAGCGGGGCCGGAAAGCCCTGGCCCCAGACGGCTTCGTCGAGCAGCCCGACGAACTGCGGCGTGAAATACGCTTCCTCCAGTTCGCCGTCGGTCTCGATCACGCGCGCGAGCGCGTCGTCGGACAGCCACTCGCGCGCGACGGCCTCGAACGCGGCCGCGAAGCGCGGCACGTTGTCGGTGTCGAGCGTGAGGCCGGCCGCCATCGCGTGGCCGCCGAACGCGACGATCAGGTCGGGTTCGCGCTTCGACACGAGGTCGAGCGCATCGCGCAGGTGGAAGCCGGGAATCGAGCGGCCCGAACCCTTGACCCGCGTGCCGGCCTCGTCCGCATGCGCGAACGTGAACGACGGGCGGTGGAATTTCTCCTTGAGCCGTCCGGCGACGATGCCGATCACGCCCTGGTGCCATTCGGGATTGAACAGCGTGATCGTGCACGCGTCGGCCGGATCGACGTCGGCGAGATCGGCGAGCGCCTGCTGCTGCATGCCGGCCTCGATCTCGCGGCGCTCGCGGTTCATCACGTCGAGCTGCTGCGCGAGGTCCCAGGCGCGGCCGATGTCGTCGGTGATCAGGCACTCGATGCCGAGCGACATGTCGGACAGCCGCCCCGCGGCGTTCAGGCGCGGGCCGAGGCCGAAGCCGAGGTCGAAGCCCGACGCGGTGCGCGCTTCACGCGCGGCGGCGCGGAACAGTGCGGCGATGCCGGGCTGCATGCGGCCGTTGCGGATGCGCTGCAGCCCCTGCGCGACGAGCACGCGGTTGTTGCCGTCGAGCCGCACCACGTCGGCGACGGTGCCGAGCGCGACGAGGTCGAGCAGCCCGTCGAGACGCGGCTCGGCTTCCTTGCTCGCGAACGCGCCGCGGCGGCGCAGCTCGGCGCGCAGCGCGAGCAGCACGTAGAACATCACGCCGACGCCGGCGATGTGCTTGCTCGGGAACGCGCAGCCGGGCTGGTTCGGGTTGACGATCGCGCGCGCGGCGGGCAGCGCATCGCCGGGCAGGTGGTGATCGGTCACGAGCACGTCGATGCCGCGTGCGTTCGCGGCCTCGACGCCCGCGACGCTCGCGATCCCGTTGTCGACGGTGATCAGCAGGTCGGGCTTGCGCGCGGCCGCGAGTTCGACGATCTCGGGCGTGAGCCCGTAGCCGTATTCGAAGCGGTTCGGCACCAGGTAGTCGATTTGCGCGCCGAACATCCGCAGGCCGCGCACCGCGACCGCGCAGGCGGTCGCGCCGTCGCAGTCGTAGTCGGCGACGACCAGCAGGCGCCGCTGGTCGGCGATCGCGTCGGCGAGCAGCGCCGCGGCGTCCGCGCAGCCTTTCAGTTCGGTGGGTGGCACGAGGCGCGCGAGCGCCGTCTCGATGTCGGTCGGGGACTGCACGCCTCGCGACGCATACAGGCGTGCGAGGACGGGGTGCAGGCCGTGGCGCGCGAGCGCTTCGGCGTCGGCGGGCGCGACGGGGCGGGTAACGATCCGGGTCATACAGGTCGGGTTATTCGAACAGGGATGCCAGCGCGCGGCGGCGCCAGAACTTGCGCAGGTCGCCGCGCGTCGCGTGCAGCGTCACGGAGCTGGTGTCGCCGCACAGCGTGAAGTCGACGCCGGCCAGCTCACCGTCTTGCAACGCGGCGAGGGCGGGCGCGAACCAGTCGCGCTCGAGCGCGGCGAGCGCGTCGTGCCAGCGTGCCCAGTCCTGTTCGATGAACGGGGCGGACAGCGTGGGCAGCTCGACGAGCGTCGCGCCGGCGGCGGCGTGCAATGTGCCGAATGCGGCCGGCACGGCGCCGGCCTCGGCCTGCGCCGCGCGCGCGAGGCCGAGCGCGGCGGGCGACACGGACAGCACGCGCGCGAACGGCTTGCCGACCGGCTTCAGCGTGCCCTGCGCGTGGAACCAGATCGAATTGACGGCGGGCAACCCGCGCGCTTCGCGCGCTTCGTTGACCGGATGCTGGAACCACGCCATCTGCACTTCGTTCTGCAGCTTCATCCACATCCGCGAGCGTTCGCCGGTGTGCGCCTCGTGCGGCAGCCAGATTTCGATATTGCGGCCGCTGGCGCGCAGCGGCGCGGCGCCGGCGAGGCGGGCGAGCTGCTCGCTGGACAGGTACCAGCGCGCCGGATGCGGCGCTTCCAGTTGCACGCCGAGTTCCTCGATCAGCGGGCGCGCGACCGCCAGCAACGCGGCGGCGTCGCCATCGTCGAGCGCGAGGCTCGCCGGGTCGACGAGCACGAGGTGATCGTGCGCGATTTCGACATGGACGGGCTCGACGCACGCCCAGGCCTGGGTGCCCGGGGCGCCGCCGTCCGCCAGCAGCATGTAGGGCGCGAGCGGCGCCTCGTCGGCGGCGTTGCCCTGGGTCGCGCCGAACCGGCGGGCCAGCCAGCGCTCGTGCGGCAGCGTGCGCTGGAAGTCCTCGCCGGCCACGCGTTCGACGAGGCTCGCGCGGGCGAGCAACTTTTCGAGCGCGGGGCTGTCCAGCGTGTGCAGGGACGAGGCCGCATCGGCCGCCGACGGCAGCGCGAACGGAACGAGAAAATGGAGGCGTCGGTCATGCATGATGGTGCGCATTGTATGGCAAACTGCGCGCGTGATCGGGCCGGCTGACGGTCCGATTGGGCCCGATTGCGTCCGGCGACCGCTTTTTTCGACCGCGCCCCGGGCGGCGCTCCGGCCTCGGGCCGCCATCCCCGCCGTAACCAGCAGAAAGGATTCGCTTGAAACTTCCGTACGAATGGCAGATCGGCTGGCGCTACACGCGCGCCGGCAAACGCACGACCGGCAACGGCTTCATTTCCTTCATCGCGCTCGTGTCGATGCTCGGGATCGCGCTCGGCGTCGCGGCGCTGATCGTCGTGCTGTCCGTGATGAACGGCTTCCAGAAGGAAGTGCGCGACCGCATGCTGTCGGTGCTCGCGCACGTCGAGGTGTTCTCGCCGACCGGCTCGATGCCCGACTGGCAACTGACCGCGCAGGAAGCGCGCCGCAATCCGTCGGTGACGGGCGCGGCGCCGTACGTCGACGCGCAGGCGCTGCTCACGCGCCAGGACGCGGTGAGCGGCGTGATGCTGCGCGGCGTCGAGCCGTCGCTCGAGCCGCAGGTGTCGGACATCGGCAAGGACATGAAGGCGGGCCAGCTCGCCGCGCTCGTGCCCGGCCAGTTCGGCATCGTGCTCGGCGACGCGCTCGCCGGCAATCTCGGCGTGACGGTCGGCGACAAGGTCACGCTCGTCGCACCCGAAGGCACGATCACGCCGGCCGGGATGATGCCGCGGCTCAAGCAGTTCACGGTCGTCGGCGTGTTCGAGTCGGGCCACTACGAATACGACAGCACGCTCGCGATGATCAACATCCGCGACGCGGAGGCGCTGTTCCGGATGGCCGCGCCGACCGGCGTGCGGCTGCGGCTCACCGACATGCAGAAGGCGCCGCAGGTCGCGGTCGAGCTGTCGCATACGCTGTCGGGCAGCCTGTACATCCGCGACTGGACCCAGCAGAACAAGACCTGGTTCTCGGCCGTGCAGATCGAGAAGCGGATGATGTTCATCATCCTCACGCTGATCATCGCGGTGGCCGCGTTCAACCTCGTGTCGTCGCTCGTGATGACGGTGACCAACAAGCAGGCCGACATCGCGATCCTGCGCACGCTCGGCGCGCAGCCGGGCTCGATCATGAAGATCTTCGTCGTGCAGGGCGTGACGATCGGCTTCGTCGGCACCGCGTCGGGCGTCGCGCTCGGCTGCCTGATCGCGTGGAGCATTCCGTGGCTGATCCCGATGATCGAGCACCTGTTCGGCGTGCAGTTCCTGCCGCCATCGGTGTACTTCATCAGCGAGCTGCCGTCCGAGCTCGTCGCGGGCGACGTCATCAAGATCGGCCTGATCGCGTTCGTGCTGTCGGCTGTCGCGACGCTCTATCCGAGCTGGCGCGGCGCGAAGGTGAAGCCGGCGGAGGCGCTGCGCTATGAATGATCGCGCGACCGCATTCGCGGATTCACGACAACCCATCAGACAGGATTCGGCAGGTATGCAGGAATACGTGCTTCAGGCGCGCGGGATCACGAAGGCGTTCGTGCAGGGCGGCTTCAACGTGCAGGTGCTCAACAACACCGAGCTGACGGTGCGGCGCGGCGAGAAGCTGGCGGTCGTCGGCGCGTCGGGCTCCGGCAAGAGCACGCTGCTGCACGTGCTGGGCGGCCTCGACGAACCGAGCGCGGGCGAAGTGTCGCTGCTCGGCAAGCCGTTTACGCAGCTCGCCGAGCGCGAGCGCAACGAGCTGCGCAACCGCGCGCTCGGCTTCGTCTATCAGTTCCATCACCTGCTGCCGGAATTCACCGCGCTCGACAACGTCGCGATGCCGCTGCGCATCCGCCGGATGACGACCGAGGACGCGCGCGCACAGGCACAGGCGATGCTCGAACGTGTCGGTCTCGGTCCGCGTGCGAAGCACCGGCCGGGCGAGCTGTCGGGCGGCGAGCGGCAGCGCGTCGCGATCGCGCGCGCGCTGGTGACGAAGCCGGCCTGCGTGCTCGCCGACGAGCCGACCGGCAACCTCGACGGCACGACGGCCGATACCGTGTTCAACCTGATGCTCGAATTGTCCGAGACGCTCGAAACGAGCTTCGTGATCGTCACGCACGATCCCGAGCTCGCCGCGCGCTGCGACCGCATCATGCGCCTGCGCGACGGCGTGCTGCACGAGGAGCCGGCGCTGCCGGTGTGAACGAACGCCTCCGCCGTGCCGCCGGGCGAGTCCCGGCGTTGCGGCGGGGCGCAGGAAAGCCGCCATGTGGATCGATACGCATTGCCATCTCGATGCCGCCGAATTCGACGCCGACCGCGACGCGGTCACGCAGGCGGCGCGTGCGGCCGGCGTGTCGCGCATCGTGATCCCGAGTGTCGGGCGCGACAATTTCTCGACCGTGCGCGAACTGGCGCAGCGCACCCCGGGCGCGGTCTATGCGCTCGGCATCCACCCGATGTATACGCCGCACGCACGCGACGAGGATCTCGACCGGCTGCGCATGGAGATCGAGGCGAGCCTCGACGATCCGCGCTTCGTCGCGATCGGCGAGATCGGGCTCGACTACTTCGTGCCGGGGCTCGACGAAGCGCGGCAGCAATTCTTCTATCAGGGGCAGCTCAAGCTCGCGCGCGAATTCGAGCTGCCGGTGCTGTGCCACGTGCGCAAGTCGCAGGACCGCGTGCTCGCCGGGCTGCGCCGCTTCGGCGTGCGGCGCGGCATCGCGCATGCGTTCAACGGCAGTTTCCAGCAGGCCGACGCGTATCTCGCACAGGGGCTGCATCTCGGTTTCGGCGGCAACGTGACGTTCGGACGCGCGTTGCAGATCCGCCGGCTCGCCGCGCAGTTGCCGCTCGACGCGATCGTCGTCGAGACCGACGCGCCCGACATCGCGCCCGAATGGGCGTACAAGTCCCGCAACGCGCCCGACCAGGTGCCGCGCATCGGTGCCGTGCTCGCCGAGCTGCGCGGGATCGACGCGCACGCGCTGTCCCTATCCACAACGGCTAACGCGCTCGCCGCGCTGCCGCGCCTCGCCCTTTCGTCCGCATAATCGTTGCCGGAAGGCGCCGTATCGACAGCGGCGGCGCCAGGTCGACGAGGAGGCGCGATGCGCGTGTGGTGGATCGCGTTCGCGCTCGGCGTCGTCGTGCTGCAGCGGCAGGCGGCGTTGCCGGGCGCGGGCGTCTGGGCGGGCGGGGCGGCCGTGCTGGCCGGTTGCGGCGCGCTGCTCGCATGGTGTGCGCGGCGCCGTCGAACCCGCGCGATCGTCGCGCTCCGGTGGGTGCTGTGCGCATGCGCCGCCGGTGCGATCGGATTCGGCTATGCGGCCGCGCGCGCCGAATGGCGGCTGCGTGACAGCCTGCCCGTCGAGCGGGAAGGGCGCAACATCGTCGTCACGGGGGTGATCCGCGGGTTGCCGGTGATCGACGACACCGGTGCGCGACTGCTGTTTGCCGTCGAATCGAACGATGCGGCGCTGGCCCGGTTTCCTCCCCTGATCCGGTTGTCGTGGCGCACGTACGGCGCGCCCGCGGCACGCGACGCGATGCCCGATTTGCGCGCCGCGCAGCGCTGGCGCCTCGTCGTGCGCCTGAAGCGTCCGCATGCCGAGGCGAATCCCGGCGTGCGCGACAGCGAGGCGGCATGGCTCGCCGCGGGCATACGCGCGATCGGCTATGTGGTCGCGCCCGAGCGGGCGGAACTGCTCGACGCGCGTGCGTCGGGTTGGCGCGCGTCGATCGATCGGCTGCGCGACGCGCTGCGTGCCGGTATCAGCGATGCGCTCGGCGGCGGCGCGCGCCATCGCGGCATCGTGACCGCGCTCGCGGTCGGCGATCAATCCGGCATCGGCGACGACGCGTGGCGCGTGCTGCGCAATACGGGCACGAGTCATCTGGTCGCGATCTCGGGGCTGCACGTCGGGCTGGTCGGCGCGATCGCCGGCGGGATCGCATCGATCGTCTGGCGGCGTCTGCGCTGGCGGGGACGTGCGGCGGCGCTGATGATACCCGCGCCTTACGTGGCTTCCGTTGCCGCGCTGACGGCCGCCGCCGGCTACGCGGCGCTCGCCGGCTTCAACGTGCCGGCGCAGCGCGCATGGTGGATGATCGCGGCCGGTGCGGCCGCCTATCTGGCCGGACGCAGCGTGCCGACGTCCGCGGTGCTGTGCGCGGCGCTCGGCGGCGTGCTGCTCGCCGATCCGTGGGCCGTGTTGTCCGCTGGTTTCTGGCTGTCGTTCGGCGCGGTCGCGGTGATCCTGATGGCGGTCGCAGGCTGGCGCGCGGTGCGCGAATTCGACGGGGGCGACAGGCACGACAGCGGCGACGGTGCGGGGGATGGCACCGCCGCGGTCGACCGCTGGCGGTGGCTGCGAGCAGGGTGCGCGCGTGCCGGGCGCCGAATCGCGGAGGCGACGCGCGTGCAGTACGCGGTGACGATCGGTCTCGCGCCGCTGACGGCCGCGTGGTTCGCGCAGATCTCGGTGTCCGGCCCGTTCGGCAATGCGTTCGCGATTCCGTGGGTCAGCGCCGTCGTGACGCCGGTCGTGCTCGCCGGTATCGGGTTGCCCGCCCCGCTGGACGCGCATGCGTTCCGGCTCGCGCATGCTGCGCTCGAACCGATGATGACGCTGCTCCGGCATCTCGCCGACTGGCCGGGCGGCGTGTTCTGGCTGCGCATGCCGGACGGGCCGGTGCTGGCGCTCGCGTGCGCGGGCGTCGCGTGGGTTCTGATGCCGCGTGGCTGGCCGCTGCGCTGGGCGGCGCCGATCACGTGGCTGCCGCTGCTTGCGCCGGCGCCCGATAAACCGCCGCCGGGCGGCTTCCGGCTGACCGTGCTCGACGTCGGGCAGGGCGCGTCGGTGCTGGTCGAGACCGCGCGCCGGACCTTGCTGTTCGATGCGGGGCCGGGGGCGGAGTCGACTCATGCCGGTCAGCGGATCGTTGCGCCGTCGTTGCGGTCGCGTGGAATCCGGACCGTCGATGCGCTCGTGCTCAGTCATGCGGACGCCGATCACGCGGGCGGCGCGGCGGCCGTCTATGCGGCCGCCGAGGTCCGCCAGCTGGTCGCCGGCATCGCGCCGCGGCACCGGCTATGGCGCGACGCGCAGGCGGCCGGCGTGACCGATCGGTTGCCTTGTGCGGCCGGGCAGCGGTGGAGCTGGGACGGCGTCGTCTTCACGATGCTGTGGCCGCCGCGCGTGGCGGTTGCAGGCTCGTCGAACGAGCAATCGTGCGTGCTGCGCATCGACGCGGGCGACACGTCGGCATTGTTGACGGGCGACATCGAGGCAGGCGCCGAGCGCCGCCTGGTGGCCGACGCGCGCGACGCGCTGGCCGCGCAGATCCTCGTCGTGCCGCACCATGGCAGCCGCACGTCGTCGGTCGAGCCTTTCCTCGATTCGGTCGGGCCGCGCGTCGCGGTATTTCCTGTAGGCTATCGCAATCGCTTCGGGCATCCGCACCGGACGGTCCTCGCGCGCTACGAGGCGCGCGGGATTCCGCTGCCGCGCACCGATCGCGACGGGGCCGTGCGGTTCGACGTCGCGCCGGCGGGCGGCGGTTTTGCGTTCGAGCGTTATCGCGATGCGCAGCGACGGTACTGGATGGACCGGTGAGTAGCGCGATGGCTCGCGGCAGGAACGAAGAGACCGGATCACGTGCTGAAGCACTGGAGCCCGCCGACCGCGAAGCATGGGACGGGGGTAGGTGCTGAAGTACCAACTTCGATCGACCGCGCAGCATGGGACAGGAGTAAGTGCTGAAGCACCAACTCCCGCCGACCGCGAAGCATGGGACCGGAGTAGGCGCTAAAGCACCAACTCCGGTCGACCGCGAAGCATGGGACGGGAGTAGGCGCTAAAGCACCAACTCCGGTCGACCGCGAAGCATGGGACGGGAGTAGGCGCTAAAGCGCCAACTCCCGTCGACAAAGGAGACATTGGCGTTTGAAGGACATCCTCCACTTCTCGCATGCGAACGGTTTTCCGGCCTCGACGTACCGGACGATCTTCGCCGAGCTGGCAGACGACTATGACCTGCGTTACATCGAGCGCATCGGTCACGACCGCCGCTACCCGGTGACGCGCGACTGGCCGCATCTCGTCGAGCAACTGCTCGACGACATCGGCAGCCGCTACGAGCGCCCGGTCTGGCTCGTCGGCCATTCGCTCGGCGGCTACCTGTCGCTGATGGCCGCGCTGAAAAAACCGCACTGGGTGCGCGGCGTGGTGATGATCGATTCACCGATCATCGCGGGATGGCGCGCCGGCGCGCTGCGCGCGAGCCAGTGGGCCGGGCTCGACGAGCGGCTGTCGCCGGCGGCCGCGACGCGCAACCGGCGCACGCGCTGGGCGAGCCGCGACGAGGTCTGGCGGCACTTTCACGAGAAACCCGCGTTCGCGCGCTGGGACGAGCGGATGCTGTCGGACTACATCGACTACGGCATCCCGCAGGCGGGCGGCGACGGCGAACGCGCGCTCGCATTCGACCGGCAGGTCGAATACCTGATCTACCGGACGCTGCCGCACACGCTCGGCCCGCGGCTCGCGCACGGCGCGCCGGTGCCGCTCGGCTTTCTCGCCGGCACGCGCTCGCGCGAGGTGCGGCAGGTCGGGCTCGAGGCGACGCGCCGCGCCGCGCGCGGGCGCATCGAATGGCTCGAGGGCAGCCACCTGTTCCCGATGGAGCGGCCGATCGAGACGGCCCGCGCATTGCAGCGGATGCTGAATTCGCTGAAAACGGCGGAGGGCGGCGTGCCGCGCGACAGCGCTGCGCTCGCGAACAGCGCCTGACGCATCGGTCAGGTGCCCGGCGTCCGGCGTGCGCGGTTGCACCGTCCGTCCGGCCGGTTCGCCCCGGCGCGCACGGCTGGCGCGGCACAGCGCGAAAGGGCTGGATCATCGCGCCAATTGCTGAGAGAAGGGCGGGCTTTACGGTATAATCCGTTTTTCCCGCGAGCATCCAGCGATGACCAAATATGTTTTCGTCACCGGCGGCGTAGTTTCTTCCCTCGGCAAGGGTATTGCCGCCGCCTCCCTCGCCGCGATCCTCGAATCGCGCGGTCTGAAAGTCACCCTCCTCAAACTCGATCCCTACATCAACGTCGACCCCGGCACGATGAGCCCGTTCCAGCACGGCGAAGTGTTCGTGACGGAAGACGGAGCGGAGACCGACCTCGACCTCGGCCACTATGAGCGCTTCATCAGCACGAAGATGCGCAAGGCCAACAACTTCACGACCGGCCAGATCTACGAATCGGTGATCCGCAAGGAACGCCGCGGCGACTATCTCGGCAAGACCGTGCAGGTGATTCCGCACATCACGAACGAAATCCAGGCGTTCATCGAGCGCGGGGCGGCATCGGCCACCTGCGGCGAACCGGACGTCGCGATCGTCGAGATCGGCGGCACGGTCGGCGACATCGAGTCGCTGCCGTTCCTCGAGGCCGCGCGCCAGATGAGCCTGCGCCTCGGCCGCAACAGCGCGTGCTTCGTGCACCTGACGCTCGTGCCGTACGTCGCGACGGCGGGCGAACTGAAGACGAAGCCGACCCAGCACAGCGTGCAGAAGCTGCGCGAGATCGGCATCCTGCCGCACGTGCTGCTGTGCCGTGCGGATCGCCGCATCCCGGACGACGAATCGAAGAAGATCTCGATGTTCTCGAACGTGCCGGAAGACGCCGTGATCTCGGTGTGGGACGCCGACAGCATCTACAAGATTCCGCAGATGCTGCACGACCAGGGCCTCGACCGGATCATCTGCGAAGAGCTGAAGCTGTCGCCGAAGGACGCCGACCTGAGCATGTGGTCGGAGCTCGTCGAGAAGCTGGAACATCCGAAGCACGAAGTGACGATCGGCATGGTCGGCAAGTACGTCGATCTGACCGAGTCGTACAAGTCGCTGATCGAGGCGCTGCGCCACGCATCGCTGCACACGTCGACCAAGGTCAACATCGAGTACATCGACTCGGAAGAGATCGAGACGAACGGTGTCGACAGCCTGAAGCATCTCGACGCCGTGCTGGTGCCGGGCGGTTTCGGCCGTCGCGGCACGGAAGGCAAGATCGCGGCGATCCGCTATGCGCGCGAGGCGAAGGTGCCGTACCTCGGCATCTGCCTCGGCATGCAGCTCGCGGTGATCGAATTCGCGCGCGACGTCGTCGGCCTGAAGCAGGCGAACAGCACGGAATTCGATTCGGAAACGCCGGAACGCGTGGTCGCGCTGATCACCGAGTGGCACGACCGCGAAGGCAAGGTCGAGACGCGCACCGAGGAATCCGATCTCGGCGGCACGATGCGCCTCGGCTCGCAACGCTGCCCGATCAAGCCCGGCACGATGGCCGAAGAGATCTATGGCAAGGACGTGAACGAACGCCATCGCCACCGTTATGAAGTCAATAACCGCTTCGTGCCCCAGCTCGAAGCCGGCGGCCTTATCATCAGCGCCCGTACCCCGAGCGAGGATCTGCCGGAAATGATGGAGCTGCCGCGTTCGATGCACCCGTGGTTCGTCGGCGTCCAGTTCCACCCGGAATTCACGTCCACGCCGCGTGACGGTCATCCGCTGTTCAAATCGTTCGTCGAAGCCTCGCTTGCCAACAAGCAAGCGCGCGGAGTGCAAGCATGAAGCTGTGCGATTTCGAGGTCGGTCTCGACCAGCCTTTCTTCCTGATCGCGGGTACCTGCGTCGTCGAATCGGAGCAAATGACGATCGACACGGCGGGCCGCCTGAAGGAGATCTGCGAAAAGCTGAACGTCCCGTTCATCTACAAGTCGTCCTACGACAAGGCGAATCGCAGCTCGGGCAAGTCGTTTCGCGGCCTCGGAATGGACGAGGGCCTGCGGATCCTCGGCGAGGTGAAGCGCCAGCTCGGCCTGCCGGTGCTGACCGACGTGCATTCGATCGAGGAGATCGAGCAGGTCGCGTCGGTCGTCGACGTGCTGCAGACGCCCGCGTTCCTGTGCCGCCAGACCGACTTCATCCACGCGTGCGCGCGCTCGGGCAAGCCCGTCAATATCAAGAAGGGCCAGTTCCTCGCGCCGCACGACATGAAGAACGTGATCGACAAGGCGCGCGACGCGGCGCGTGAAGCCGGGTTGTCGGAAGACCGCTTCATGGCGTGCGAGCGCGGCGTCTCGTTCGGCTACAACAACCTCGTGTCCGACATGCGCTCGCTCGCGATCATGCGCGAGACGAACGCGCCGGTCGTGTTCGATGCGACCCACTCGGTGCAGCTGCCGGGCGGGCAGGGCACGAGCTCGGGCGGCCAGCGCGAATTCGTGCCGGTGCTCGCGCGTGCTGCCGTCGCGACGGGTGTTGCGGGCCTGTTCATGGAAACGCACCCGAATCCGGCCGAAGCGAAGTCGGACGGCCCGAATGCGGTGCCGCTGAACCGGATGGGCGCGCTGCTGGAGACCCTCGTCACGCTCGACCAGGCGGTGAAGCGCAATCCGTTCCTGGAAAACGATTTCAACTAAAGATCGAATGAACCATGCGACGGCTTCGCGCGTCAGTAGCGTAAGCAGTGTCGGCGCGCATGCCGTCGCAGTTTGAAGAATCCATCGTCATTCTCAGAGGAAACCCATGAGTGCAATCGTAGATATCATCGGCCGCGAGATTCTGGATTCGCGCGGCAACCCCACCGTCGAATGCGACGTGCTGCTCGAATCGGGCACGATGGGCCGCGCGGCGGTGCCGTCGGGCGCGTCCACCGGCTCGCGTGAAGCGATCGAACTGCGCGACGGCGAAGCCGGCCGCTACAACGGCAAGGGCGTGCTGAAAGCGGTCGAGCACATCAATACCGAAATCTCCGAAGCCATCATGGGCCTCGACGCGTCGGAACAGGCGTTCCTCGACAAGACGCTGCTCGAGCTGGACGGCACCGACAACAAGTCGCGCCTCGGCGCGAACGCGATGCTGGCCGTGTCGATGGCCGTCGCGAAGGCAGCGGCTGAAGAAGCCGGCCTGCCGCTGTACCGCTACTTCGGTGGCTCGGGCGCGATGCAGCTGCCGGTCCCGATGATGAACATCGTCAACGGCGGCGCGCACGCGAACAACAGCCTCGACATCCAGGAATTCATGATCGTCCCGGTGAGCCAGCCGACGTTCCGTGAAGCCCTGCGTTGCGGCGCGGAAGTGTTCCACGCACTGAAGAAGATCCTGAGCGACCGCGGCATGAGCACGGCAGTCGGCGACGAAGGCGGCTTCGCGCCGAACTTCGGCAGCAACGACGAGTGCCTGTCGACGATCCTGCAGGCGATCGAGAAGGCCGGCTACCGTGCGGGCGAAGACGTGCTGCTCGCGCTCGACTGCGCGGCCTCCGAGTTCTACCACGACGGCAAGTACCAGCTCGCGGGCGAAGGCCTGCAACTGTCGTCGGCCGAATTCACCGACTACCTCGCGACGCTCGCCGACAAGTTCCCGATCGTGTCGATCGAGGACGGCATGCACGAAAGCGACTGGGACGGCTGGAAGCTGCTGACGGATCGCCTCGGCAAGAAGGTGCAGCTCGTCGGCGACGACCTGTTCGTCACGAACACGCGCATCCTGAAGGAAGGCATCGAGAAGGGCATCGCGAACTCGATCCTCATCAAGATCAACCAGATCGGTACGCTGACCGAAACGTTCGCGGCAATCGAAATGGCGAAGCGCGCGGGCTACACGGCCGTGATCTCGCACCGCTCGGGCGAAACGGAAGATTCGACGATCGCGGACATCGCGGTCGGCCTGAACGCCGGTCAGATCAAGACGGGTTCGCTGTCGCGCAGCGACCGCATTTCGAAGTACAACCAGCTGCTGCGCATCGAGGAAGATCTCGGCGACATCGCGAGCTACCCGGGCAAATCGGCTTTCTATAACCTGCGCTAACGCGCTACTATCGGGTTCGTCATCTCGACGCCGCTCTGTGCATGTCGCGCGGAGCGGCGCTTCTTATATCTGCGTCTCTTACATGCGGCTTGTCACTGTCGTCCTGATTGCCTTGCTGGCGCTCATTCAGTACCCCCTATGGTGGGGACACGGCGGCTGGTTGCGGGTGCACGAATTGCGCCAGCAGCTCGGCGATCAGCTGCAGAAGAATGCGGACGAGAAGCTGCGCAATGAACGGATCGCGGGCGAAGTGCAGGATCTGCAGGGCGGTACCGCGGCCATCGAGGAGCGCGCGCGCTACGAGATGGGCATGGTGAAGGACGGCGAAGTATTCGTGCAGTTCGTATCGCCGAACGCGCCGGCCGGCCCGCTGAACAACACACCTTCGAGCACGTCGACACGCGGTACCGTGTCCGCGGCGCCCGTGCGTGTGGTGCCGAACCCGCAGTCGATCGCGAAACCGTCGCGGCATCACGGCGGCGAGAAGGGCAAGGCCGCGCATCACTGAGCGCGGGAGTCCGAACCATTGAAAAAGCGCGGGAAATGCCGCGCTTTTTTATTTCCTGTCAGTCGTCAATCGGAGCGGTCGACGCGATGTCGCGTCACCACCACCAGCCCGGGTAACCGTAGCCATAACCGATGCCGGTGCCCCACCGGTTGCCCCAACCGCCGCCGTAATAGCCGCCGTAGACGGTCACGGGCGGCGGCGAGTAATACGACCACGCGCGCGCGGCGGCCTCGGCCGCCATCGCGTCGTTCTGCTCGCGCAGCACCTGCCGGTCGATCTCGTCGTAGCGTTTGCGCTCCGCACTCGACAGGGCGGGCGGCCGGCCGCCCGACGCGCCCGGCTCGGGCAGGCGACTTAGGATCGTCGACGAAGGCGGCTGCACCGCGCAGCCGGCGAGGGCCAGCGTGCTGGCTGCGACACTGGCCAGGACGAGGGTGCGGAACGGGCGATTCATGTGTTTCTCCAGCAGCGCGCCGCAGCGGAAAGCGGTTTGCGCCGAAGGCGGGACCTGCGGCGCGTGAGCCGTACGGGCGACGCTCGTGCGTCATTATGCGCCCGCGCCCGCATCGCGGGCACGGACGCGCGGCTCGCTCAGTGACGCTGGTCGGTCGCGGGCGTGATGCCGGTCGCGAGTTCCGGCGCGGCGAACAACTGCGCGACATCGACGGGATCGAATTCGTAGCGCTGGTTGCAGAACTCGCAGTGGATCTCGACGTGACCGCGCTCGACGATCACGCTGTCGACTTCGTCGCGGCCGAGCATGCGCAGCATCGCGCCGACCTTCTCGCGCGAGCACGAGCACTGGAAACGCGTCCCGGCCGGGTCGAAGTGCTGCACGTTTTCCTGCCAGAACAGCCGGCGGAACACGACTTCCGGTTCGACCTCGAGCAGTTCCTTTGCGGACAGCGTGCCGCCGAGCGTGCAGACGCGCTCCCAGGTGTCGGTGTCGGTTTCGGCGTTGCGCGGCACGATGCCGCCGTCGCCAGGCAGCTTCTGCAGCAGCATGCCGACCGCGCGGTCGCGATCGGCCGCGAGCCACAGCCGCGTGTCGAGCTGCTCCGAGTGGTGCATGTAGTGCTCGAGCACCTGCGACACCGATTCGAGCGGGCCGTCGACGCCGTTCAGCGGCACGATGCCCTGGTACGGCTGCTGGCCCGGCAGCTTCTCGGCCGGGTCGAGCGTGATCACGCAGCGGCCGTGGCCGCTCGCGTTGACGAGCGAGGCGAAGTGCATGTCGTCGCCGATCGTCTGTGCCGCGTCGCCGGCGAACTTGGCCGTGGCGCGCATCGACAGGTCCGAGCCGCACTGGACGACCAGCATCTGGACCGGCCCGTCGCCGAAGATCTGCATGATCAGGGTGCCGTGAAATTTCAGGTTCGCGGACAGCAGCGCACACGCGGCCATCATCTCGCCGAGCACCGTGCGCACCGGGGCAGGGTAGTCACGGCGGGAAAGCACCTCTTGCCACGTGTTGCGCAGCGACACGATCTCGCCGCGCACGGGTGCCGAATTGAACATGAATTTCTGTAACTGGTCGCTCACTCTTCTTCCTTGAAATCCGCGCGAATCAGCCGATCCGCACGAGTTGCTCCTTGAAATGCGCACGCCGCTCGACGTACGTCTTCGCATTGGCGCGCAGCCGCGCGATGTCGTCTGCCGACAGCTCGCGCACGACTTTCGCCGGGGCGCCGAGAATCAGCGAATTGTCCGGGAACGTCTTGCCTTCCGTCACGACCGCGCCGGCACCGACTAGACAGTTGCGGCCGATCACCGCTCCATTCAAGACCACCGCCTGAATCCCGATCAGCGAACCCTCGCCGATCGTGCACCCGTGCAGCATCGCCTGGTGCCCGATCGTCACGTTTTCGGCAATCGTCAGAGGAAAGCCTGGGTCCGTATGCAGGACCGCGCCTTCCTGGACATTGCTGCCGGTGCCGACCGTGATCGTCTCGTTGTCGCCGCGAATCGTCGCGCCGAACCAGACGCTCGCGTTTTCCTCCAGCACGACCTTGCCGATGATGGCCGCCGTATCGGCGACGAATACGCTTTCGTGGATCGTCGGGGCCGTCTCGCCCAGTTTGTAGATCGTCACGGAGTCTCCTGGTCTCTTCGGTGATGGGCGCCGGTAGAATGGCGCGTCTGGCGTGTCGGACGCATGATGTCGCGGCACAAACGCATATTGTAAACCGTCGCGTGCATGCGCTCCCGCGATGCGCCCGCGCGGTGTCCCCGTTCGATGAGCATGGAGCCTTCTTCTTTCACTGCCGCGCCGATCTGCGTGCGCGGCGCCGCGCTCGACGCGCTGCGGATGTCCGAGCCGGCCGCGAAGGCCGTGCGGGTCCGCGCGCTGTACGACGCACTGCTGGCCGGACAGGCCGCGATCGCGCCGGCGCGCGCGCTGGACGAACCGGCCGACCTGCCCGGCCGTCCCGCGCGCCCGCCGCTCGTCGAGCCGCGTCGGCTCGAGCGCCGCAGCATGCGTTCACCCGCGGGGCGCGCTGTGCTGCTGCACGCGCTCGCGCATATCGAATTCAATGCAATCAACCTCGCACTCGACGCCGTATGGCGCTTCGCCGGCATGCCCGACGCGTTCTACGCGGACTGGCTGAAGGTCGCGGCCGAGGAGGCCTATCACTTCATGCTGCTGTCCGACCGGCTGGCCGGGTTCGGGCATGGGTACGGCGATTTCCCCGCGCACAACGGGCTGTGGGAGATGTGCGAGCGGACCAAGGCCGATGTGCTCGCGCGGATGGCGCTCGTGCCGCGCACCCTCGAGGCGCGCGGGCTCGACGCGTCGCCGCCGATCCGTGCGCGGCTCGTGCAGGCGGGCGACGACGCGTCCGCGGCGATCCTCGACGTGATCCTGCGCGACGAGATCGGCCATGTCGCGATCGGGAACCGCTGGTTCCGGCACTTGTGCGACGCCGCCGGCCGCGATCCGGTTCCCACCTACCGCGAGCTTGCCGAGCAGTACCATGCGCCGCGGCTGCGCGGTCCGTTCAATTTCGACGCGCGCCGCACCGCGGGATTCGAGCAGGCGGAGCTGGACGAACTCGCCGCGCAGGACACGGCGGACGGCACGGCGGCGGGTTAGGGCGACCGGGCACCGCCGGCTCCCGACGGGCGGGCGAAAGCTGCCGCCGGCTGGCCACACGGGCCGCTCGGCCGCATTTCCGCGGCAGCCGATGCCGCCGGATCCACGTACCGTCGGTTCCCCGTCGCTAGAGCGCTGCCTCGACTGCCGGCCGCCGGAACGGAAGTGCCATCGCTATAATCGAACGACCATTCTTTTTTGGCGGCTGCAATGAATGCCTCGAGTTCTGTTTCCGATTTCGTCACGGTGCGCGGCGTACAGCTGCATGTCCGGCGCTGGGGCCGGCCCGATGCGCCGACGCTGTTCATGCTGCATGGCTGGATGGACGTCGCGGCATCGTTCCAGTTCGTCGTCGACGCGCTCGCGGGCGACTGGCAGGTGATCGCGCCGGATGCGCGCGGCTTCGGCCTGTCCGACTGGCCGGTCGCGCGGCAGGGCGGCGGTCATTACTGGTTCCACGAGTACCTGGGCGATCTCGACGCGCTCGTCGACCACTATGCGCCGACCGGCGAAGTCAATCTGGTCGGGCACAGCATGGGCGCGAACGTCGTATGTCTGTACGCGGGCGCGCGGCCGGAGCGCGTGCGGCGCGTGGTCGACCTGGAAGGGTTCGGGCTCGCCCCCGCGCGGGCCGAGCAGGCGCCGCGCCGGCTGCGCGGCTGGCTCGACGAGCTGCGCGAGCCGCCGGTGTTGCGCCCGTACGCGTCGCTCGACGACGTGGCGGCCCGGCTGACCAAGACCAATCCGCGGCTCGATCCGCGCCGCGCGGCGTTCCTCGCCGCGCACTGGTCGAAGCGCGGCGATGACGGCCTGTATCACCTGCTGGCGGACCCCGCGCACAAGATGGCGGGCCCGCAGCTGTACCGGCTCGACGAGGTGATGGCTGTCTGGAAGCAGGTGCGCGCGAAGGTGCTGCACGTCGAGGCCGTCAATTCGCCGACGCTCGCCTACATCGCGAGCGACATCCCGCTGCCGGAGTTCAAGGCGCGCTTCGGCGCATTCCCCGACTGGCGCGAAAAGCTCGTCGAAGATGCCGGCCACATGGTCCATCACGACCAGCCGGAGCAGGTCGCGGCGCTGATCGAGGCGTTCTGCGCATAGGCCGGCAGCGGCGGCGGCAGCGGCGGGGCAGGCGGGCGGCGCAATTGCCGCGTTGCAGTAGAATGAGGCTTCACCTGCCATACCGACAATGAACGCTGATCTCCACTGCCATTCCAATGTTTCCGACGGGTTGCTGTCGCCTGCCGACGTCGCGCGCCGCGCCCATGCCGGCGGCGTGACCCTGTGGGCGCTGACCGACCACGACGAGATCGGCGGCCAGGCGGCGGCGCGCAGCGAGGCGGAAGCGCTCGGCATGCGCTACCTGAGCGGCGTCGAGATTTCGGTCACGTGGGCGTCGCGCACCGTGCACATCGTCGGGCTGCACATCGATCCGTCGAACCCGACGCTCGTCGACGGCCTGTACCGCACGCGCCACGGCCGTGCGGCCCGTGCGAAGGCGATCGCCGCGCAGCTCGAGACGCTCGGCATCCGCGGCGCGTACGAAGGCGCGCTGAAGTACGTATCGAATCCCGACCTGATCTCGCGCACCCACTTCGCGCGTTTCCTGGTCGAGAACGGCCATGCCGTATCCACGTCCGACGTGTTCGACCGCCTGCTCGGCGACGGCAAGCCGGGGTTCGTTCCGCACCGCTGGGCGACGCTGTCCGACGCCGTCGCATGGATTCGCGCGGCGGGCGGCGAGGCCGTGGTCGCACACCCGGGCCGCTACCGCTATACGCCGGTCGAATTCGACGCATTCTTCGGCGAATTCATCGATCTCGGCGGCCGGGCGATCGAGGTCATCACGGGCAGCCACACGCCCGACCAGTACCGCGAATACGCGGACGTCGCGCGCCGCTTCGGCTTCGAGGTGTCGCGCGGTTCGGATTTCCATGCGCCGGGCGAGGGCCGCGTCGAACTCGGCAGCCTGCCGCCGTTGCCGCCCGACCTGAAACCGGTCTGGGAGCGCTGGCTCTGACGCGTCGCGGCCGCGTGCCGTTCGCCGTTCGCGCTGCCGGCGAGGCGCGCATCCGACTTTTCCCTCTTTACGTGTCCCCATGTCCCAGTTCTTCAGGATTCATCCGGATAATCCGCAGCCGCGCCTGATCAAGCAGGCCGCAGACATCGTCAGCAAGGGCGGCGTGATCGCGATGCCGACCGATTCGAGCTACGCGCTCGCGTGCCACCTCGATGACAAGGACGCGGTCGAGCGCGTGCGCCGCATCCGCGGCCTCGACGAGAAGCAGCACCTGTCGCTGCTCGTGCGCGACCTGTCGGAACTGGCCAACTTCGCGATGGTGGACAACCGTCAGTACCGGCAGATCAAGTCGGTGACGCCGGGCCCGTACGTGTTCATCCTGCAGGCAACCAAGGAAGTGCCGCGCCGGCTGTCGCATCCGTCGCGCAAGACGATCGGGCTGCGCGTGCCCGATCACGCGATCACGCTCGCGCTGCTCGAATCGCTGGGCCAGCCGCTGCTCGGCACGACGCTGATCCTGCCGCTGGACGACGAGCCGCTGAACGATCCCGACGACATCCGCGCGCGGCTCGAGAAGCAGGTCGATCTCGTGATCGACGGCGGTGCGTGTCCGCGCGAGCCGTCGACGGTGATCGACCTGACGGGCGACGCGCCGCAGCTCGTGCGCGCGGGGCGCGGTGCGCTCGAACCGTTCGGGCTGTCGGCCGCGTAAGCGCCATTCATTTTTGCGCGAGTGCGCTTGTTACAATAACGCGATATGGACGCTTCCCTGATTCAGACCATCGCCGTCTACGCGCTGCCCGTGATCTTCGCGATCACGCTGCACGAGGCTGCGCACGGCTATGCCGCGCGCCTGCTCGGCGACAACACCGCCTACATGATGGGGCGCGTGTCGTTCAACCCGATGCGCCACATCGATCCGATCGGCACGATCGCGATTCCGCTTGTGATGTATTTCCTGACCGGCGGCGCGTTCCTGTTCGGCTATGCGAAGCCGGTGCCGGTATCGTTCGGCAACCTGCGCGATCCGCGCTGGGGCAGCCTGTGGGTGGCGCTCGCGGGCCCGGCCTGCAACTTCGTGCAGGCACTGGTCTGGGGCGTGCTGACCATCGTGCTGCCTGCGGCCGGCATCGACGAGCCGTTCTTCACGCGGATGGCCTATGCGGGCGTGAGCGCGAACCTGGTGCTCGGCGTGCTGAACCTGTTTCCGCTGCCGCCGCTCGACGGCGGCCGCATCCTGGCGGCACTGCTGCCGCCGAAGCAATCGATCGCGCTGTCGCGCATCGAGCCGTACGGTTTCATCATCGTCCTCGTGCTGGTCACGACGGGCGTGCTGACGAATTTCTGGCTGCGTCCGCTCGTGAACGCCGCGGCCGGCGTGCTGAGCGCCATCCTGTCTCCCTTCGCCTCGCTTTTCTAACGACAATCATGTTCCCAGATCGTATTTTCTCCGGCATGCGACCCACCGGGTCGCTGCACCTCGGCCACTACCACGGCGTGCTGAAAAACTGGGTGAAGCTGCAGTCCGAGTACCCGTGCTTCTTCTGCGTGGTCGACTGGCATGCGCTGACGACGCACTACGAAACGCCCGAGGTCATCGAGAAGAACGTGTGGGACGTGCTGATCGACTGGCTCGCGTCCGGCATCGATCCGGCGCAGGCGACGCTGTTCATCCAGAGCAAGGTGCCCGAGCATGCGGAGCTTGCGCTGCTGCTCGGCATGAGCACGCCGCTCGGCTGGCTCGAACGCGTGCCGACCTACAAGGAGCAGATGGAGAAGCTGAAGGACAAGGACCTGTCGACCTACGGCTTCCTCGGCTACCCGGTGCTGATGGCGGCCGACATCCTGCTGTATCGCGGCTCGCTCGTGCCGGTCGGTGAAGACCAGGTGCCGCACGTCGAGATGACGCGCGAGATCGCGCGCCGCTTCAACTACCTGTACGGCCGCGAGCCGGGCTTCGAGGAGAAGGCGCTCGAGGCCGCGAAGAAGCTCGGCGGCAAGCGCGCGAAGCTCTATCACGAACTGCGCAATGCGTACCAGCAGGAGGGCGACGACGAGGCGCTCGAACAGGCGCGCGCGATGCTGCAGGAATCGCAGAGCCTGTCGATGAGCGACCGCGAGCGCCTGTTCGGCTATCTCGAAGGCGCGCGCAAGATCATCCTGGTCGAGCCGCAGGCGCTTTTGACCGAAGCGTCGCGCATGCCGGGCCTCGACGGCCAGAAGATGTCGAAGTCGTACGGCAACACGATCGGCCTGCGCGAGGACGCGGAGACGATCACGAAGAAGGTCCGCACGATGCCGACCGATCCGGCGCGCGTGCGCCGCACCGATCCGGGCGATCCCGACAAGTGCCCGGTGTGGCAGCTGCATCAGGTCTATACGGACGAAGCGACGCACCAGTGGGTGCAGAGCGGCTGCCGCTCGGCGGGCATCGGTTGCCTCGACTGCAAGCAGCCGGTCGTCGAAGGGATTCTGCGCGAACAGCAGCCGATGCTCGAGCGCGCACAGAAGTACATGGACGATCCGTCGCTGCTGCGTGCGATCGTCGCGGACGGCTGCGACAAGGCGCGCAAGCACGCGGTCGAGACGATGCGCGACGTGCGCGACGCGATGGGCCTGTCGTACACCTGACCTGACGGCATGCGCGAACCCTTCATTGCCGCCGCGGGCGGCCACGTCGCCCAGACCGAGCCGTCGCGCTGGGTCGCCCGGTGGTCGCGGCTCGTCCCGGCGGGCGGCGCGGTGCTCGACGTCGCCGCGGGCGGCGGCCGCCATGCGCGCTGGTTTGCGTCGCACGGGCATCCGGTCGTCGCGCTCGACCGCGATCCGGCCGCGCTGGCCGCATTGCGCGCGATTCCCGGCGTCGACGCGTGCGACGCCGATCTCGAAGGCGCGCCCTGGCCGCTGCCGGCCGGCGCGTCGTTCGCGGCGGTGATCGTCACCCATTATTTGCATCGTCCGCTCTGGCCCCATCTGCTCGATGCGGTGGCGCCGGGCGGCGTGCTGATCTACGAAACCTTCGCGCAAGGAAACGAAACGGTCGGCAAACCGTCCAACCCCGCGTTCCTGCTCGCCCCGGGCGAGCTGCTGGACGCGGTGCGCGGCCGCCTGCGGGTGGTCGCGTACGAGGACGGATTCGTCGCCGCGCCGCGCGAGGCGTTCGTGCAGCGCATCTGCGCGGTACGCGAGGGCGCGACCCCGACGGCGGGGGCGGGAATTCCACGTTACGAACTGCCCGGCTAATCCGCTACAATCTCAACGTTTACCGGTACATCAATCAATCGCGTTTCATGGCTAACGGCACCCAAGACGGCATTCAAATCCGCGGCAGCATCCCCGCGATCGTCACCCCGATGCTCGAAGACGGCAGTCTCGACCTGCCGGCGTTTCGCAAACTGATCGACTGGCACATTGCTGAAGGCACCGACGCACTCGTCGTGGTCGGCACGAGCGGCGAGTCGGCAACGCTCAACGTCGAAGAGCACATCCTGATGATCCGCACGGCGGTCGAGCATGCGGCGAAGCGCATCCCGATCATCGCGGGCGCAGGCGGCAATTCGACCGCCGAGGCGATCGAGCTGACCAAGCACGCGAAGGCCGTCGGCGCCGACGCGACGCTGCAGGTCGTGCCGTACTACAACAAGCCCACGCAGGAAGGGATGTACCGGCACTTCAAGGCGATCGCCGAAGCGGTCGACCTGCCGGTGATCCTGTACAACGTGCCGGGCCGCACCGTCGCGGACATGGCGCACGAGACGACGCTGCGCCTCGCGCAGGTGCCGGGCATCATCGGCGTGAAGGAAGCGACCGGCAACATCGATCGCGCCGCGCACCTGATCAAGGCCGCACCGAAGCATTTCGCGATCTACAGCGGCGACGATCCGACCGCGATCGCGCTGATGCTGCTCGGCGGCCACGGCAACATCTCGGTGACGGCGAACGTCGCGCCGCGCGCGATGAGCGACCTGTGCCGTGCGGCGCTGGCCGGTGACGTCGCAACGGCGCGCGAGCTGCACATGAAGCTGCTGTCGCTGCACAAGAACCTGTTCATCGAGGCAAACCCGATTCCGGTGAAGTGGGCGCTGCAGGCGATGGGCAAGATGCAGGGCGGCATCCGCCTGCCGCTTACGCCGCTCGACGAGCGCTGCCACGATGTCGTACGTTCGGCCCTCGTCGAGGCCGGCGTCCTCGCCTGAGGCACAGGCGGCCGCGTCCTGCGGCCGCCGGCTCGACCCCTCATCAACCCGCACCGGCCGGCTCCGTCCGGCGCCGCTCCTGACGAGCGTTCTAGCAAGACGAAGGATTTCATGAAACGTTTCGCCTTTTCCTCTCGCGCCATCCAGGTTTCGGTGGTGGCGCTGGCGCTGGGCGCGCTCGCCGGCTGCGATACGCTGAACGATTATCTGGCTCCTGATCGGGTCAACTACAAGAACACGGGTTCGGCGCCGCCGCTCGCGGTGCCGAGCGACCTGAAGCCGGTGCCGACGACCCAGCAGTTCGTCGCGCCGCCGAGCAACGCCGGTCTCGGCACGCTGCCGCCGCGGGCGACGACGGCCTCCGGCAACGCGACCGATGGCGTCCCGAGCGCGCAGGATCCGCTCGGCATGCATATCGAGCGCGACGGCGATCGCCGCTGGCTCGTCGTGGACGGGCGCACGCCCGAGCAGCTGTGGCCGATCCTGAAGGAGTTCTGGCAGGAAAACGGCTTCTCGCTGAAGACCGATGCACCGTCGACCGGCATCATGGCCACCGACTGGGCCGAGAACCGCGCGAACATTCCGGACGACTGGTTCCGCCGCACGATCGGCAAGGTCATCGACTTCGCGTACTCGTCGGGCACGCGCGACCGTTTCCGCACGCTCGTGAACCGCACGCCGGACGGCAACACCGACATCTCGATCACGCACAGCGCGATGGAGGAAATGATGGTCGGTCCGCAGGGCGGCACGTCGTCGCGCTGGGAAGAGCGTCCGCGCAACCCGGTGCTCGAGGCCGTGTTCCTGTCGAAGCTGATGCAGAAGTTCGGCCTGAGCGACGCGCAGGCGAAGCAGCTGCTGACCGATGCGCGTCCCGCGACGGCGCCGGCGAAGGTCGCTGACACGAGCGGCGGCGCCGCGACGCTGCAGCTGGCCGAATCGTTCGACCGCGCGTGGCTGCGCGTCGGTCTCGCGCTCGACCGTACCAACTTCGCGGTCGACAATCGCGACCGCGAGAAGGGCCTGTACACCGTCCGCTACGCGAACACGATGGAAGAGCTCAAGCGCGACGGGCTGTTCGGCAAGCTGTTCTACGGCGGCCCGTCGGCGGCCAAGCCGGGCAAGGAATACCTGGTCAACGTGCGCGCGCAGGGCAATGGCGGCACGCAGGTCGCGGTGGTCGACGCGAACGGCAAGGTCGACAACTCGTCGGACGCGCAGCGGCTCATTTCGCTGCTGCAGGCCCAGCTGAACTGACCGCGTGCGCTTCGCCAGCCTTGGTAGCGGCAGCGAAGGCAACGCGCTGGTCGTCGAGGTCTCGAGTGGCACGACGACCACCCGCGTGCTGCTCGACTGCGGTTTTTCTGCGAAGGAGGTCGAGCGCCGCCTCGGCCGCCTGAATCTCGGCATCGACGATCTCGATGCGATCCTCATCACCCACGAACACAGCGACCACGTCGGCAGCGCGTTGACGCTCGCGCGGCGCGGGTCGCTGCCGCTCTACATGAGCTGGGGCACGGCGCGCGCGGTGGGCGCGGACGAGGCCGATGTCGATCTTCACGTGTTGTGGGGCGACGAGACGGCCGCGATACGCGATCTGGCCGTGATGCCCTATACGGTGCCCCACGACGCGCGGGAGCCGCTCCAGTTCGTCTTCATGGACGGCTGCCGCCGGCTCGGCGTGCTGACCGACGTCGGAATGGCCACGCCGCACATCACGACCGTCCTGAGCGGCTGTGACGCGCTGGTGCTCGAATCCAACCACGACACCGCGATGCTCGCCGGGAGCCGCTATCCGCAGTCGCTGAAGGCGCGGATCGGCGGCAATCATGGCCACCTGAGCAACGATGCCGCCGCCGGCATCCTCGCATCGCTCGAACGCAGCCGCCTCCAGCACCTGGTCGCGGCGCACCTGAGCCAGCAGAACAACCGGCCCGAGCTGGCCCGTCAGGCGTTGGCCGGCGTGCTGGGAACGGACGGGGAGGACGTGGTCGTGGCCAAGCAGGACGCGGGCTTCGACTGGCTGACGCTCGGTTGAGCGGGCGCAGAGCGGCGCGGGAAGGGGCGGGTGGCGTCTTGGCCTGCTTGCCTGCCGGGCGCAATGCGCGGAACCGACAGACGTAAAAAAACCGGCCCGAAGGGCCGGTTTTTTTTCAGCTGATGCTGAGGCTTACTGGCTTGCGCCCGAAGCCGGAGCAGCCGTCGCTGCCGAAGCAGCCGACGCCACAGCAGCAGCTGCGTCGCTCGCAGCAGCCGTCGCCGACGAAGCAGCAGCCGAAGCGTCGCTCGCAGCACCAGCAACTGCCGAAGCAGCCGACGAAGCAGCAGCCGATGCGTCGCTAGCAGCCGACGAAGCAGCTTGATCAGCGCTCTTGTTGCAAGCAGCCAGTGCAACAGCAGCCAACAGGGAAGCTACGAGGAGGGATTTCTTCATGATCACGTCCTTTTATGGTTAAAGGTAAGCAACAGCGCGAAACAATACCGGTAATGTGCTCCAACACCGACCTGGGCCGCTGGTGGAGACGCACTTCTAGAGCGTGAATCTTCCCTACGGCTTGGGCGGAAATTATATGCACTTTCCTATCGACCGTCGACAAATGCGGGGTCAATACGTTGTCTTTCCCATACAGAATTTGATCTGCACGGGCATACGGGGCGGCCCACTAAATCCGGTATCCGACCCGCAGCCAGCCCGCACAATACCATTCGTGCAGCAAGGCTGTCATCGAGGGAGCCCGGGATAGTGTTACAAACCGTTTCGCCTCCATGTGGCGGAGATTGGCCAGTTCGGGCAGCCATTCGCCGGCTTGCTCGAGCGGTTGTTCCTCGCCATTAATGAAGTACGATCGCGCGTTATACATCAATGCGGCGCGTCTGTCGAGATGCACACCCCGGCGCGACGCCTGCGCGACGAACGCGGCCTCGGACAGCGGGCGCGCCGGCGGCTCGAAAACGACGTTCGATTTGGGCTCGCTCAGGTAGCAGCCGAGGAATTCGGCGACGTCGCGCTTGCGCCAGCGGATCGCTTCGACGATCTCGGCGACGCGCTCGACCATCGCCGGCGGCAGTTGCGCGGGGGTGTCGACCGCCGGCTGCTTGGGGTCGCGGTAGAGCGCGTCGCCGCGCTCGTCGCGCAGGCCGCCGCGTTCCGCGAGGTAGTACAGGAATTGCGCGCCCAGCTCCCCGGCGGAGGGCGCCCGAAAGCCGATCGAGCAGGTCATGCATTCGCCTTCGGCCACGCCGTCGTGCGCGATGTGCGGCGGCAGGTACAGCATGTCGCCCGGCTCCAGCACCCATTCGTCGCTCGGCTCGAAATGCTCGAGGATCTTCAGCGGCACGTCCGGCTGCAGCGACAGGTCCTTCTGCGCACCGATGCGCCAGCGGCGCCGGCCTTCGACCTGCAGCAGGAATACGTCGTACGAGTCGAAGTGCGGGCCGACGCCGCCGCCGTCCGTCGCGTACGAAATCATCAGGTCGTCGAGGCGCGCGTCCGGGATGAAGCGGAAGCGGTCGAGCAGCGCGCGCGCCGCGTCGACGTGCAGGTCGAGCCCCTGCACGAGCAGGGACCAGGACTTGCGCGAGATAGCCGGCAGCGCGTCCGGTTCGAACGGGCCGTGCGCAAGTTGCCACTTGTTACGAAAATGGGTGATCAGGCGCGATTCGGCGTCATAGTCAGCTGCCAGCTCGAACAATGCGTCGCGCGTGACCGGCGGCTTCACGCCGGGGATCGCCTGGCGGATCAGCAGCGGTTTTTTCTGCCAGTAGCGGCGCATGAATTGCGCCGGCGAGAGGCCGCCGAGCAGCGGCGTGGGAAAATCGGAAGGCGGCGCGCCGAGCGGGGCGGCAGCGGCATCCCGCGGTTCGGCTTGAGACCGGTTGCGCATCGTATAATGAGACTTGTATTTGGGAGAATTGGATGAAAATCGCAAAAAACACCGTCGTGTCGGTCACTTACAAGCTGTCGGATGCGCAAGGCAATCTGATCGAGGAAAGCGACGAGCCGATGGTTTATCTGCACGGCGGCTATGATGGCACGTTCCCCAAGATCGAGGAACAGCTCGACGGCCAGGAGCCCGGTTACCAGGCGCAGGTTCAGCTCGAGCCGCAGGACGCGTTCGGCGACTACGATCCCGAACTCGTGAAGATCGAGCCGCGCGATCGTTTTCCCGAGCCGATCGAAGTGGGCATGCAGTTCGAAGGCACGCCGGAAGACGGCGACGAGGAAGTGGATTCGCTGATCTACACGGTCACCGACATCGCCGAAGACAAGGTCGTGCTCGACGGCAACCACCCGCTCGCGGGCATGGCGCTGCGTTTCGCGCTCACGGTCAAGGACGTTCGCGAAGCGACCGAGGACGAGATTGAGCACGAGCACGCACACGGCGCGGAAGGCCTCGAAATCGTCGACGAGGACGAAGACGAGGACGGCGACGCACCGTCAGGGCGTACCCTGCACTGAACTGGCGGGCAGGCCGGGCGCCGGCCCTGAGGCAGGGGGCGGCGCGGGCCACGAGGCGCCGCCCGGCGTCGTGCCGTCGCCCTGCAGCGGCGGCGCGACCGACGACGAGTCGGGCAGGGCCGGCAAGGCCGGGATCTCCGGCATCTGCGGCAGCGGGACCTCGTCGCGCGGCGCGACCGGCAGCGCGGGCGGGGTCGGCAGATTCTTCGGCACGTCCTGCAGGCTCACGTTGAAGATCGTCTGCCGTGCCGGCGACACGCTGACCTTCACCCACTGATTCGCCGGATGACGCGGTCCGATCGCGACACGCGTCACATTTCCCACCAGCACACCGTCGTCCGCATGCAGCGGGCGATCGATCAGGAAGCCGTTCGCAAGCGGCTCGCTGCTCGCGTGCATCACCAGGATCGGGCCGCGGAATGTCGCCGCCGCCTTCACCAGCGTTCGTTTCAGTTCACGGAAGCCGTCGCGGACGCGCGGCCGGTTGAAACGCAACCACGCAAAGCGTTCGGCTCGCTCGTAGCGATCGAACTGCGGATCGCCTTCGAACATCACCACCATGGCGCGCGCGTCGCGCCGCTTCGCGTATTCGGCCGCGTGGTCGATCCAGAAGCCGTTCGCGATGATGCGGTCCTCGAATTCGCCGTTGCGGCCGCCGGCCGTCAGATAGTGGTTGTTCGGCGCCGGTGCGTTCAGCGCGACGTAGACGACGTCGTCATGCATCCAGCGCGCGTTTTCGCGATACGGCCGGAACCGCGCGACTTCACTTTCGCGGGTGATCTGCAGCGCGCCGGCGTCGGGCAGCGCGGCGTCCGCCAGCAGCGTCTGGCGCAGGAAGTCCAGACGTTCGACCGGGTCGTAGCCGCCGCCGGCCGCCGTGTTGCACGTTACCCAGTCGTCGTGGCCGGGAATGAACACGAGCGGCACGCGCGATGCGTCCAGGATCGCGCCGCGCTGCGCGTACAGCGCGTCGCGGCACGCTTCCTTCGCACCCTTGAGGTCGCCCGCATAGACGACGAAGGCCAGATTGCGCTCGCGCGCGATCGATTCGAACAGCCGCTGCGCGGCCGGCTCGTCGGCCGGCGCGTTGATGACGCCCGACACGATCGCAAACGAGTAGGGGGCGGCGGCACGCTTGGGCGGCGCCGCGAGCGCGCTCGCCTGGGCGAGCGCGAGCACCGCCGTGACCAGTGCGGCTGCGGCGGCGCGGGCCGGCCGGCCCGACGGGAGGCGTTTACGCGTGCCCGTCGGCATCGTGCGAGCGGACGAGCGTGCGCAGTTCGTACAGCAGGTCGAGCGCCTCGCGCGGCTTGAGGTCGTCGGGATCGATGTCGCGCAGCTTTTCGAGTGCCGGATGCGGGACGTCGGCCGGCGCCGGCGCATCCGCGCACGCGAGTTCGTCGGCCGCGGCGGGCGGCGCGCTGAACAGGTCGAGCTGCGGCGTGTGCTGTGCGGCCGACTGCTGTTCGAGATACGCGAGATGCTTGCGCGCGGCGCGGATCACCGGCGCCGGCACGCCCGCGAGTTGCGCGACCTGCAGCCCGTAGCTCTGGTTCGCCGGGCCTTCGTTGACCGCGTGCAGGAACACGATGCCGTGGCCGTGCTCGACGGCCGACAGATGGACGTTGGCCGCTTGCGGGAATTCGGCCGGCAGCTGCGTCAGCTCGAAGTAGTGCGTCGCGAACAGCGTGTAGCAGCCGTTTTGCGCGAGCAGGTGACGCGCGATGGCCCATGCGAGCGCGAGGCCGTCGAACGTCGACGTGCCGCGGCCGATTTCGTCCATCAGCACGAGGCTCTGCGGTGTCGCGTCGTTCAGGATCGCAGCGGCTTCGGTCATCTCGACCATGAAGGTGGAGCGTCCGCCGGCGAGATCGTCGGCCGCGCCGATCCGCGTGAAGATCCGGTCGATCGGGCCGAAGCAGGCCGATTTCGCGGGCACGTAGCTGCCGACGTACGCCATCAGCGCGATCAGCGCCGTCTGCCGCATGAAGGTCGACTTACCGCCCATGTTCGGGCCGGTGATCAGCAGCAGTTTGCGCTCGGCGCCGAACCGGCAGTCGTTCGCGATGAACTGCTCGACCTGCGCTTCGACGACCGGGTGGCGACCCTGTTCGATCTCGATGCCGATTTCGTCGGTGAAGGCGGGCGCGACCCAGTCGAGCGTGCGGGCGCGCTCGGCGAACGCGGCGAGCACGTCGAGTTCCGCGAGCGCCGACGCGACGCGCTGGCACTCCGGAATGAACGGCAGCAGCGCCTGCAGCACGCCGTCGTACAGCGCGCGCTCGCGGGCCAGCGCGCGTTCCTGCGCGGACAGCGCCTTGTCCTCGAAGGTCTTCAGTTCGGGTGTGATGTAGCGCTCGGCGTTCTTCAGCGTCTGGCGGCGGCGATAGTCGTCTGGCACCTTGTCGGTCTGGCCGCGCGTGACCTCGATGTAGAAGCCGTGCACCTTGTTGTATTCGACGCGAAGGTTCGCGATGCCCGTGCGGGTGCGCTCGCGCGCCTCGAGATCGATCAGGAACTGCCCGCAGTTCTCGGAGATGTCGCGCAGTTCGTCGAGCTCCGCGTCGTAGCCGCGCGCGATCACGCCGCCGTCGCGCACCATCGCGGCCGGCTCGGGGGCGATCGCGCTCGTCAGCAGGTCGAGGCATTCGGCGGGCGGCGCGAGCGCGGAGTCGACGCGCGTAAGCGCATCCGCGTTCGCGACGATCGCGCTGATGCGCTCGCGCAGCGCGGGCAGCGCGGCGAACGTGTCGCGCAGGCTCGACAGGTCGCGCGGCCGCGCGGACAGCAGTGCGAGGCGCCCGGTGATCCGTTCGACGTCGGCGATCTGGCGCAGCGCGCTGCGCAGTGCGTCGAGGCTCGCGTTCGCGGGCGCCTCGAGCAGTGCGCCGATCGCTTGCTGGCGCGACTGCGCGGCGACCGACGCGCGCGGCGGATGATGCAGCCAGTGACGCAGCAGGCGGCTGCCCATCGTCGTGCAGCAGGTGTCGAGCAGCGAGTACAGCGTCGGCGATTCGGTGCCGCGCAGTGTTTCGGTCAGCTCGAGGTTGCGGCGCGTAGCCGGATCGAGTCCGATGTATTCGGTTTCGTTCTCGACCTTCAGGCTGCGCACGTGACGCAATTGCTGACCCTGTGTGGCGGCCGCGTAAAGCAGCAGTGCGCCGGCGGCTCCACATGCGCTCGTCAGCGAATGCGCGCCGAAGCCGTCGAGGCCCGCGACGTCGAGCTGGTCGCACAGGCGCTGCGTGCCCGATGCGATATCGAAGTGCCATGCCGGCACGCGCTTGATCGCGCCGGCGCCCGCGGGCACGGCGTCGGTCGCGCCGTCCGCCGTCAGGATTTCGGCCGGCCGGATGCGTTCGAGCGCGGCGCCGAGCTGGTCGGGTTCGATCTCGGCGAGCCGCAGCGCGCCGCTCGCGAGGTTCAGCCATGCGAGGCCGATATTGACCGCGACGCCGCGCTTGTTGTGGCCCGTGCACATCGCGAGCAGGTAGACGTCGTTCTTGTCGGACAGCAGCGCCGCGTCGGTCAGCGTGCCGGGCGTGACGACGCGCACGACCTTGCGCTCGACCGGGCCCTTCGACGTGGCAGGGTCGCCGATCTGCTCGCAGATCGCGACCGATTCGCCCATCTTCACGAGCTTCGCCAGATACTGTTCGACCGCATGATGCGGGACGCCGGCCATCTTGATCGGCGTGCCGGCCGAGGCGCCGCGTTGCGTGAGGGTCAGGTCGAGCAGGCGTGCGGCCTTTTCCGCATCCTCGAAGAACAGCTCGTAGAAGTCGCCCATCCGGTAGAAGACGAGCGTGTCGGGGTGATCGGCCTTGATGCGCAGGTACTGCTGCATCATCCGAGTATGGCCGGCGAAGGCTTCGGGCGACAGCGTGGTCATAGGTCAGGCAGGAAGTTGTTGCTTTGGTTGCCCGAGTTTACCAGTCGCTTCCATGTGCACGCGCGAAGTTCGCCGTTTGGCCGGGTGCGGGTGATGGCGATCGGCAGCGGCCGGGGGCCTACCCTGGCTCATGGGCGTAGCGGTGCTGGCACAACTCGCAACGTAGTGCCAACCCCGACACGCCAGTTGCGGCCGACAGGCTGGATTGTGACTGAGTGGCCCGAGTTTGCCAGTGGTCACGACGCGCCAGCGCGACGCTCGCCGTTCGGCCAGTTGCCGGCGGCCGCGACAGGCCGCTGCCGGCTTGAACGGTCGGACGTCCGACGCGCCCGAAATCGGCTGGACGTCGCCGGATCCGCTACCTGATCTTGAACGAATAATCGCCGTGCGTGCGATGCCCGTCCGACGCGACCGCCACCCAGTGCACCGTGTACGTGCCGGGCGGCGATGGCGGCAATGCCACATGGATCGACTTCGTGTCATTCGGGTCGACTTCCGCCTTTTCCGTGTTCACCTGTTTGCCCGCCGAATTGCTGACGCTGAGCGAACTGAAGGCGGGTTCGAGCGGTCCGTCGAAGATGATCGTCACGCCTGCCGGCGCCGCCACTTCCGCGCCCGCGGACGGCGATTGTTTCTGCGGAAACACATGGGCGAATGCCGTCGACGCGGTCAGGATGCTCGTCGCGACGGCCGCTGCGCGCGAGCCGGGATGAAATCGGTCGAATGGGCGCATCATTATTCTCCGTTGCCGAACAGCGGCTTGCCGATGGAGCGGGGCAGGATGTCATCGAGATAAAGATGCACTTGCAACAGGATGCCCACGCCCGTTCCGCTCGCGTGATTGACCGGAATCTGCGCCTCGATGCCGAGCTGGCCCCAGCGATTCAGCCACAACGCGCCGGGGTTGATCGTTCCGGTCGTATGGCCCGAACACGGGCTGGCGGTGCAGGTGCTCATCGGCAACTCGACGACCGGGATCAGGCTGTCGAACGGCGCCTTGAGACCCACGTCGCGCACGAAGTGCTGCAGATAGGGCAGGCTGTATTGCACGGTGACGCCCCAGTTCAACGAATTCGGATCGGCACGGTTCAATGCCAAGCGGGGGCCGACGGTGCCCGTGATCGCCAGCGGCTTCAGGTACTTCAGGCTGTCGGGCAGGTCGCCGAAGCCCTTGCCGAAGTAAAGCGTCGGCGTGATCGCCGAGTGTGGATCAGCGATCGACTTCGCCCCCGTTCCGCCCAGCTCCGCGGTCGCGCCGACGGAGGCCATGAGCTCATGCCTTTCGTTGCCGTAGAAGCGGTATTTGGCACCGACCTGCCAGTTGTCGAAACCGCGCGCCGAGCTGTCGTTGGGCGCATTGAGGTTGATGTACGTGCCGGTCACGGATAGCTGGAAACGGGACGTGATCAGCTTGTCCCATTCGAGTGTCGTCGTATTGCTGTTCTGCTTGTCGCCGTCATCCGTGTCGGACTGGAGGTGGCCGAACTCGAGGTTGAGTTCGTCCCCGACGCCGGGATCATCGACCGCCATGGTCGCCGGAAAGGCGCGGTTGCCGGCGATCGCGTGAGCCGTTGCAACGGACGGGAAAAGAAGCAGGACGGCAAATGCGGCTGGAATGACGGACGCTACAAGCGCCGGCATGGTATTGCGTGCAGGTTGGGTGTACATGGTCCCCCCTTTCTGAAGATCGCGTCGATATGCTCGCGGGTCTGTCAAAAGACAAAAGACGCGCGAGCATAGGCGATGCAATGTCACAAGCATCGCCGCTGGCTGGATCATTCAGGATGAAAGCGGAGGGGCGCGCGGCTGTGCCGCGGTAAATCGGAAAACGCTGCGGGGTGCCTGAAACAGGGGCGTCAACGCCGGATGAGCGGCCTGGTCAGTCGGCACGAATCCCGAGGTTCCGCCCAGTAGTACCGGCATGTCCGCAAGCAGCCCGCAATACGCGCACGCCTGCCAGTGGACTGCCTTCCCGGGCAACGATGAATGGTCGGGGGCGGCGACATCCGGACCGTCCTCGTTCCGTACTGTGCAGAACGCCCCGGATACCGCCTCGAACGCTCGCTCGGACGACAGGCTCTGCGACACCGTCGGCGCAAGCGTCGTCAGCAGGATCGCAAGCAATCCCAGAATGCTGCCGATCTTCCTGCGAAGCAGAGCTGACATGACCTTGGCGGAATCATGCACCAGCAGGCGCGTTGCCGAAATTATGGCATGCGTGCCAGACCGCCCCCGATGGGTAATCTCCCGCCTCGAGCATACGCAACGGGAGGAATTTCGCGCCTGTTCTGACCAATGTCGGATGTTCGTTTGCGCCAGACGCGACCGGCCGCTTCGCGGTGCGGGAGCGGCCGGCGCAGGCGTTTCATGGCGTAGGCTCGGGCCTGATCGCCTGGTCGATGCTTGGTGGGATGACGCGCAGGTACCGTTGCCTCATCGGCGTGACGTCTGCAGGTGCGGTGGTGGGTTGGGCGTTCATGTGACGCGCAAAGCTCGCGTCGGCCACGGTCCTCAAACGTTGTCCATGCGCCAGCGACGCGGGGTAACGCCGGTGAGTCGCGTGAATGTTCTCGTGAAGTGGCTCTGGTCGGCGAAGCCGCATGCATCCGAGACCATTTGCAGCGGCATGGACGATGTGCGCATGTACATCATTGCGCGCTCGATGCGCTGATTGATCAGCCAGCGATGGGGCGGTAACCCGGTGGTCTGATGAAAGGCCTTGACGAAATGGCCACGAGACAGGCCGCAAGCTTTCGCCACGTCGGCAATCGAGATGTTCCCGGTAAGGTGTTCGAGCAGAAAGCCTTTCGCCACGCGCTCCTGCCACGCCGTGAGTGTGCCGGTCGACTTCTCCCGCCGCTCGCCGATGCCGCCGTACAGACGCGCGACATGCGTCTGGAAGGCGAGCGCGACGTGGTCGATAAAGAGCTGGGATGCGTGCTCGGGCCGCGCCAAGGCGGGGAGCAGGGCTTGGCCCAGGCGATGGATGATCGGATCCGTCGCGCTCAAATGCGGTGGCAAGTAAAGCTGGGGCCGCTGCCTGCCCCCGATTTCATCGACTGTCTCCTCCAGCGTTCGGCGCGGGAGGTGAAAATGGATGCAGTCGAACGCCCCCTTCAGGTCGGAAACCCAACTGCGGTCGAGGTCGTGAATCGTGACGGTCCCTGCGTCATAGGGGACGAAACGCGCAACACGTCCGTCAAGCCACAATTCCTGTTCGCCGAACGCGCGCAATTGCAACACGATGAGATCGGCGTCTTCAAGTTCGTATGGCGCAGTTCGACCAATATTTCTACGAGATGTCTTCAGTCGGCTGATGCCGACCTGGGCGTGCGGCAGCGTCTGCGTGACCAGGCTTTGCCTGAGGTCGGCCGGCATGAAATCAGATGACGCGTTGCCCGACTGTGCTGCTGCCATGGATTCGTGGGAACGTGGAGAATCTGGCCGCAGTGTATACCAAGGCGAAATTCGGCCTGGCGTCGGTCGTGTTCGCCAAATTGACCGCTAATGGCCGCGGCGCATCGCAAAGAGGGGGGAGCTTCGTGCGGCGAACCTTGTCAGACAAGGCGCGGGTATTGCTGGATCACCCGGCGCACGGACCTTCGTGCGCCGGGCCTGACGGGCAATATCAGGACGTGTGCGCCGACATCAGATCGAGCGCCACCGCCTGCGCGACCTCGATACCGTCGATGGCTGCCGAATAGATGCCGCCGGCATACCCGGCGCCTTCGCCGGCCGGATACAACCCTTCGACGTTCACGCTCTGGTAATCGTCCTTGCGCCGGATCCGGATCGGGGACGACGTGCGCGTTTCCACGCCGGTGAGCACCGCGTCGTGCATCGCGAAGCCGGCGATCTTCTTGTCGATCTGCGGCAGCGCTTCACGAATGGCTTCGATCACGTAGTCGGGCAGCGCGGTGCTGAGGTCGGTCGGGCGCACGCCCGGCTTGTACGACGGCACCACGGAACCGAGCGACGTCGACGGCCGGCCCGCGATGAAATCGCCGACCAGCTGGCCCGGCGCGCTGTAATCGCCGCCGCCGAGTTCGAACGCGCGTTCTTCCCACTTGCGCTGGAACGCGATGCCCGCGAGCGGCCCGCCCGGATAGTCCTCCGGCGTGATGCCGACGACGATGCCCGCGTTCGCGTTGCGCTCGGCGCGCGAATACTGGCTCATGCCGTTGGTGACCACGCGGCCCGGCTCGGAGGTCGCCGCGACCACCGTGCCGCCGGGGCACATGCAGAAGCTGTAGACCGCGCGTCCGTTGCTGCAGTGATGAACCACCTTGTAGTCGGCCGCGCCGAGTTGCTTGTGGCCCGCGAACTTGCCGAAGCGGCTGCGATCGATCAGCCCCTGCGGATGTTCGATCCGGAAACCCAGCGAGAACGGCTTCGCTTCGACATACACACCGCGATCGTGCAGCATCTGGAACGTGTCGCGTGCGCTGTGGCCCACGGCCAGCACCACGTGATCGCACCGGAGCGTTTCGCCGTTCGACAGCGTCAGCGAGCGCACCTTGCCCTGATCGATCTCGATGTCCTCGACCCGGGTTTCGAAGCGCACTTCACCGCCCAGTTCGTGGATGGTCGCGCGCATCTTTTCCACCATGCTGACGAGGCGGAACGTGCCGATGTGCGGCCGGCTCAGGTACAGGATGTCCTCCGGCGCACCGGCCTTGACGAATTCGTCGAGCACCTTGCGGCCGTAGTGATGGGGATCCTTGATCTGGCTGTACAGCTTGCCGTCGGAAAACGTCCCGGCCCCGCCTTCGCCGAACTGCACGTTGGACTCGGGATTGAGGACGCTCTTGCGCCACAGGCCGAAGGTGTCCTTGGTGCGCTCGCGCACGGCCTTGCCGCGTTCGAGGATGATGGGGCGGAAACCCATCTGCGCGAGGATCAGCCCTGCAAACAGGCCGCACGGCCCCATGCCGATGACGACCGGGCGCAGGAAGTTGCCGTGCTCGGGCGCCTTCGCGACGAAGTGGTACGCCATGTCGGGCGTCACGCCGCAATGCGGCGTGACGGCGAGTCGCGGCAGCACGGCCGCTTCGTCCTTGACCTCGACATCGACGATATACGTGAGCTTGATGTCGGCGCGCCTGCGCGCATCGTGCGCACGGCGGTACACCGTGTAACGGAGGAGCCCGTCCGCCGCCACGCCAAGCTCCGCGAGGCGCGCGTGAATCGCGGCTTCGAGGGCGCTCTCGGGGTGGTCGAGCGGGAGTTTAAGTTCGCTTAGCCGTAACATGAATATTCGGATACGGTCGCCACGAAGTCGTGGCGGTGTTGAGACGGGCGCGGGCGCGGCGCGGATTTACTCCGCCGCCGGATGCATGTAGCTGTAGCGGTTCAGGATCGGGATCATCTGCGCGTAGATCTTCGGATTCGCCGCGACGATTTCATGACGATGCAGGAAATCGGCGTCGCCCGTGTAGTTGCCGACGAGGCCGCCGGCTTCGGTGATCAGCAGGCTGCCCGCCGCCATGTCCCACACGTTGATGCCTTGCTCGAAGAACGCGTCGAGACGGCCGGCCGCGACGTTCGCGAGGTCGAGTGCGGCCGCGCCCGGACGGCGCAGGCCCGTGCAGGCCTGCGTCATTTCGGTGAACAGGCGCGCATAGGCGTCGAGGCCGTCCTTCTCGCGGAACGGGAAGCCCGTGCCGACCAGCGCGTCTGCCAGGCGGTCGCGGCGGCCGACGCGGATGCGGCGGTCGTTCAGGTACGCGCCGCGGCCGCGGGTGGCCGTGAACAGGTCGTTCTTGTTCGGATCGTAGACGACGGCCTGCGTGACGACGCCCTTGTGCTCGAGCGCGATCGACACGCAGTAGTACGGGAAGCCGTGGATGAAGTTGGTCGTGCCGTCGAGCGGATCGATGATCCACTTGAATTCGGATTCGTTCTCCGATTCGCCCGATTCTTCCGCGAGGATCGCGTGGTCGGGGTAGGCGGTCTTCAGCGTCTCGATGATCGCCTCTTCGGCGGCCTTGTCCACTTCGGTGACGAAGTCGTTCTGCTGCTTCTTGCGGATCTCGATCAGGTCGAGATCGAGGGAGGCACGGTTGATGATCTGTCCGGCGCGGCGCGCAGCCTTGACAGCAATGTTGAGCATGGGATGCATGAGCCTGGATCCTGTAGCCGGCGGCACGGGCCGCCACGAAGTGGAACACACCGCCCGGAACGGCGCAAAACGTGCCGGGCGAGATGAGACGCGAATTGACAAAGAGCAGGGTACGACCCGCGTCGCACGGGATGCGACGCGTAAACGCATGATTTTACCCGATTTTCGGGAGTTTCAGGTGACCGGGATGCGGGGAAACCCCACTGGCCGTCCGGACGAGTGGGTTTGCCGGGGCGATGGCGATACCATACTGCCATTCTGACGAACCGAGTCGTATGTAGTGGAAACCCCGCAGAACCCCGCCGTGCCGTCCGAATCGGGCGCGGCTTCGTCCCCGCCGCCGTCCGGCGGCTTCACTTCCACCCGTTTCGTGCTCGTCGAGCCGAGCCATCCCGGCAATGTCGGGGCGGCCGCCCGCGCGCTGAAGACGATGGGTTTCTCCAGGCTCGTCCTGGTCGCGCCGCGCGTGCCGCACGTGCAGAGCGACCCCGAGGCGATCGCGATGGCGAGCGGCGCGGACGACGTCCTCGCGTCCGCGCACGTCGTGCCCACGCTCGGCGACGCGCTGTCCGGCGTCCACTGGTCGATCGCGCTGACCGCGCGCACGCGCGAATACGGGCCGCCGCGCCTTGCGCCGCGCGCGGCCGCCGAACAGGCACACACGCAGGTCGGCACCGGCGACATCGCGCTCGTGTTCGGCAACGAGCGCACGGGCCTCGCGAACGAGCACGTCGAGCAGTGCAGCGCGCTCGCGCATATCCCGGCGAATCCGGCCTACAGTTCGCTGAACCTCGCGCAGGCCGTGCAGGTGCTCGCGTATGAACTGCGTGTCGCGTTCCTGGAGCAGGGGAGCGAGTCGTCGCGCGCCGCGCAGGCCGAGGTCGGCACGCTCGCGCAGAGCGACGAGATCGAGCGGATGTACGCGCACCTCGAGAACGCGCTGATCGCGCTCGATTTTCTCGACCCGCGCAACCCGAAGAAGCTGATGCCGCGGCTGCGGCGCCTGTTCGCGCGCACCGGCCTCGAACGCGAGGAGGTCAACATCCTGCGCGGCATCGCGAAGCACATCCTGCTGAAGTCCGGCACGTCCGAAGGCGACGCGTAAGCGGCCGAGGTGCGCCGCGGCCGGGCGCTCATGCGTTTGACGGATGCGTTCCGGCCTGCAGCCGGCGTGTCGCGTCGGCCGCCGCGACGGTGGTGCCCGGTCTCCGTGCCCGGCCACCGGATGACCGCGCTACCCGGCCACGACGGGCGCCCCGCGCGAATACCCGTGCCGCCGACGGGGTGAACGCGCGACGCTGTGCGGCCGCGCGCGAGTGGCCCTACAATCGCCGGACATCATAAGCAAATTACCCGGTGCGATAACGACCGGCCGTTGCCGGCGGGCGTGCCGGCCTTTTCCCCAGCCCAGACCCGATCATGTTCACTAGACTGCGCGAAGACGTTGCGACGATTCGCGAGCGGGATCCCGCCGCTCGCAGTGCCTGGGAAGTGCTGACCTGTTATCCGGGGCTGCACGCGCTCGTGCTGCATCGCTTCGCGCATGCGTGCTGGCGCGCGAAGCGCTACTGGCTCGCACGCTTCGCGTCGCAGGCCGGGCGCTTCCTGACGGGTATCGAGATCCACCCGGGCGCGACGATCGGCCGGCGCGTGTTCATCGATCACGGGATGGGTGTCGTGATCGGCGAAACCGCGATCGTCGGCGACGACTGCACGATCTATCAGGGCGTGACGCTCGGCGGCACGTCGCTCACGCGCGGCGCGAAGCGCCATCCGACGCTCGAGGCCGGCGTGATCGTCGGCGCGGGCGCGAAGGTGCTCGGCGGTTTCACGGTCGGCGCGGGCGCGAAGATCGGTTCGAACGCGGTCGTCGTGAAGCCGGTGCCGGCAGGCGGCACCGCGGTCGGCAATCCGGCGCGCATCGTGATGCCGGCGCAACCGAAGCCGCAGCCCGAGCGCGCCGCGTTCTGCGCGTACGGGATCACGCCGAACGCGGACGACCCGATGTCGCTCGCGATTCACGGCCTGATCGACCACGCGGCGAAGGAAAGCCGGCGCGTCGACGAGATCGTCGCGGCGCTCGAGCAGCTCGGCACGCATCTGGAAACGCTGCAGGGCGCGGACGCGGCGCGTCTCGATCTGCGCAGGCTGTCGGCGGTGCTGGAGGGCAAGGCGGTCGAGCGCCAGGCGTAACGCGGCGCATGCCGGCGGCCGCCGGCAGCTGCGGTCGTGTCGCTCGCGTCAGTCGAGCGGCATCGCGTGGATGCCTTCGGCGTCGACGCGCAGATAGCCGCCGCGCGGCATGCCGTGGTCGAGATCCCAGTCGGGCAGTACCCAGCGAATCCCGCCCGGTTCGACGTGGCGCGCGGGGCGATGCGTGTGGCCGTGAATGATCACGCTCGCACGGCTCTTCCGGAACAGCGCGGCGATGCCTTCACGCGTGACATCGTAGATCGCCGAAGCGGGGCGCATCCGGCCCGCTTCGCTGTTCGAGCGCATCCGTTGCGCGAGCGCGCGGCGCCAGCGGAACGGCCACGCGAGAAACAGCGCCTGCGCGACGCCATTGCGGGCAAACCGCCGAAATATCTGATAGCCGCGATCGGCCGTGCATTGCGCGTCGCCGTGGGTGAGCACGATGCGCTGGCCGAACGACGTGATCAGCGCCGGGTCGCGCAGCAGCATCGCGCCGGCCGCCTTCATGAAGCGCCGGCCGAGCAGGAAATCGCGGTTGCCGTGCATCACGTAGAGCGCGATCCCGCGCTCCGAGAACGTATGCATCAGCGCGGCCATGCGGGCCGCGAACGGATCGTGGTCGAGCACGTCGTCGCCGATCCAGTATTCGAACAGGTCGCCGAGGATGAACACCGAGTCGGCGCTGTCGGCCGTGTATTTCACGAAATGCTCGAACGCGGCGACCGTCTTCGGAATCGCCTCGCTCAGGTGCAGATCGGAGAGAAACAGGAACGGGCGTGCGGCTTGCGCGTATTCGCGCTCGCCCGGCACGCCCGCGGAGACGCTTCGCGGCGGACTCTCCTGCAACATCGAAGTGCCTCCGTAACGGCTGTGGGTCAGACCACCACGGCCTTTTCGATCACGACGTCGTCGGCCGGGACGTCCTGGTGGAAGCCCGCGTTGCCCGTCTTGACGCCCTTGATCTTGTCGACCACGTCCTGGCCTTCGACGACCTTGCCGAACACAGCGTAACCCCAGCCCTGCGGCGTCGGCGACGAGTGGTTCAGGAAGTCGTTGTCGTTCACGTTGATGAAGAACTGCGCGGTCGCCGAGTGCGGATCGTTCGTGCGCGCCATCGCGATCGTGTAGTTGTCGTTCTTCAGGCCGTTGTTCGCTTCGTTGTCGATCGGCGCGTCGGTCGGCTTCTGCTTCAGGCCCGGCTCGAAGCCGCCGCCTTGAATCATGAAGCCGTTGATCACGCGGTGGAACACCGTGCCGTCATAGTGGCCCTTCTTCACGTAGTTGAGGAAGTTTTCGACCGTCTTCGGTGCCTTCGCAGCGTCCAGCTCGAGCTTGATCACGCCGTGGTTCGTGTGCAGTTCAACCATGATGAATTCCTTCGGTGAGGCGGTTTAAATGGCACGCGGCCGGTCGTGCGACGCGGCCGCGTGTGGCGCCGGACGTGCCGGCAGGTGCTTATTTCGAGACGATGCTGGCCGATTCGATCAGGACCGGCTGGGCCGGCACGTCCTGCATCGGGCCGCGCGAGGTCGTCGCCACGCCTTCGATCTTCTTCACGACGTCGAGGCCCGACACGACCTTGCCGAACACCGCATAGCCGTTGCCGTCCGGGTTCGGGTAGTCGAGGCCGCTGTTGTCGACCGTGTTGATGAAGAACTGCGCGGTGGCCGAGTTCGGATCGCTGGTACGCGCCATCGCGATCGTGCCCGTCAGGTTCTTCAGACCATTGCGGCTTTCCAGCGGGATCGGCGCGCGGGTCGGCTTCTCCTCGAAGTTGGTCTTGTAGCCGCCGCCCTGGATCATGAAGCCCTTGATCACGCGATGGAAGATCGTGCCGCTGTACTGGCCGGCCTTCACGTAGTCGAGGAAGTTGGCGACCGTCTTCGGCGCCTTCTCCGGGTAGAGCTCGACACGGATGTCGCCCTGCGAGGTCTTCAGCTGCACGACGGGGTGCGCGGTGGCCGATTGCGCGAACGCGGGCGCGGTCGCGAGAAGGGCGGCGCCGCCAAGCGCCAGCAACAGACGTTTCATTGCGATCCTCAGGTTGGGAGGGAGGGAAGGTTGCGCCGCTTACTGCGACGGCGCGACGTACGGCGCTGCCAGCGCACCGGACGGACCGTTGAACTGGAACGTCGGCGACATCGGCAGCGTGGTGGTGCTCACGTTTGCGGCGGCGCGATCGGTGTACGTGCGCGTGGCCGGCGTGACGGCGCGCGCGTTGGCTGCCGGCTTCGGTGGCGACACGATCTTCTGCAGGTCGGCGAGGCGCTGCGCGGTCGCGCCGCTCGTGCGGCCGAGCGATTGCGCGCGCTTGTACGATTCGGCCGCGAGGCGCAGATAGAGGTCGCCGAGGTTCTCGTACGCGAGCGAGTAGCTCGGGTTCGATTGCGTCGCGGTGACGAGCGCGCTGCGCGCTTCGTCGTAGCGGCCGTGCTTCGCGTAGAGCGCCGCGAGGTTGTTGTACGGTTCGGGCAGTTCGGGGTAGGCCTGCGTGATCGCGACGAACTGCTGGATCGCGTCGTCGTCGCGGTTCAGGCGGGCGAGCACGGTGCCGCGCTTGAACTGCGCCTGCACGTCGTGCGGATTCGCGGCGATGCGCGCATCGAGTTGCGCGAGCGCCTGTTTCCATTGCTTGCCGGAGATCGACGCGTCGATTTCGGGCGTGCCGTCGGCGGTGGCCGGGGCCTTCTGCGCATGCGCCGCGGGGGCCGCGAAAAGCGTCAGTGCGACGCCCATGACGGCGGTCGCAACGAGGGTCGCAGCGCTCGGCGCGCGGCCGCGATGAGGTTTCATAGGCGTAAATCGGAATGTTATACTCCGAGCCATTCTAACAAAACGTCTGCGCGTTCCGGCGAGCCGCAGACAGTCTTTCTTTGCCTCTCGTGGCCGTCACCGCTGTGCTTGCAGCCTGACCGCCCCATGTGATATCGAGGACGCGCGGCGTCGTGCCGCAGCAGGTGGTCCGTCCGTTTCGCATGCTGGGCGAGCTTCGCCAGGGCGGTTTCCTTCGGCTCACGGTTCATCTCTATGGAATCACTGCGCATCTACAACACGCTCGCGCGTGACAAGCAAGTTTTCGTGCCGCGCCAGTCCGGCGAAGTGCGGATGTACGTATGCGGGATCACCGTCTACGACTATTGTCACGTGGGCCACGCGCGCATGCTGGTCGTGTTCGACCTCGTCCAGCGCTGGCTGCGTGCGATCGGCTATCGGGTCACGTATGTGCGCAACATCACCGACATCGAGGACAAGATCATCCGCCGCGCGGTCGAGAACGGCGAGACGATCAAGTCGCTGACCGACCGGTTCATCGGTGCGATGCACGAGGATGAGGCGGCGCTCGGCATCCAGCGGCCGGACATCGAGCCGCGCGCGACGCAGTTCATTCCGCAGATGCTCGGGATGATCGAGAAGCTAGAGGCGAACGGCTACGCGTACCAGGCGAGCGACGGCGACGTCAACTATTCGGTGCGCAAGTTCGCGAACTACGGGAAGCTGTCGGGCAGGTCGCTCGACGACCTCCGCGCGGGCGAACGCGTTGCCGCAAACGATGCGAAGCAGGATCCGCTCGACTTCGTGCTGTGGAAGCGCGCGAAGGAGGACGAGCCCGACGGTGCGTCGTGGGCATCGAAGTACGGGATGGGCCGGCCGGGCTGGCACATCGAGTGCTCGGCGATGGGCTGCACGCTGCTCGGCGAGCATTTCGACATCCACGGCGGCGGGCAGGATCTGCAATTCCCGCACCACGAGAACGAGATCGCGCAGAGCGAAGGCGCGACCGGCCAGGCGTTCGTCAATTACTGGATGCACAACGGCTTCGTGCAGGTCGACAACGAGAAGATGTCGAAATCGCTCGGCAACTTCTTCACGATCCGCGAAGTGCTCGAGCGGTACGACGCCGAGGTCATGCGCTTTTTCATCGTGCGCACGCACTACCGGTCGCCGCTCAACTACAGCGACGTGCATCTCGACGACGCGCGCGCGTCGCTCACGCGTCTGTACACGGCGCTTAAGGATGTCGAGCCCGACACGCTCGCGCTCGACTGGAACGAGCCGCACGCGCAGCGTTTCGCGGCCGCGATGAACGACGACATCAACACGCCGGTCGCGGTGGCGACGCTGTTCGAACTGGCGGGTGAAGTCAATCGCACGCGCGATGCGTCGCTCGCGCGGCAACTGAAACAACTGGCGGGCCTCCTGGGCCTGCTCGACCGCGAACCGCGCGCGTTCCTGCAGCAGGGCACCGGTGCCGCGCAGGCGGGCGGGCTCGCAGCCGACGAAATCGAAGCGAAGATCGCCGCGCGGGTCGCGGCGAAACAAGCGAAGGACTATGCCGAAGCGGACCGGATTCGGGCGGAACTGCTCGACGCCGGCATCGCACTTGAAGACAAACCGGGCGGATCGACCGAATGGCGTCGCGTATGAGCGCGGTGCGTTCCACTGACCGATCCGTCAGGTAGGAGGCAGGATGGCAACGGCCAGAAAAGCGCCGGTCAGGCGTGCGACTCCGCTCGCCGCGCGTCCGGCAGCCAAGCGCGCGCCAGCGGCGAAGGCGGACGCGACGCGCGCCGTGCCGAACGGCGCGCTCAACGGTCATGCAAAGCCCGCGCGCGCGAAGGGCGTGGACGCGGCGCAGCCGGAGGTCGCGATGGCGGCCGCCGATGCGGCCCGCAAGGTGCGGGCAGCCGATGCGGCAGTCGACGGCGCCGATGGCGTCGTGCGTCCCGCCTACTGGGATAAAGCGTGCGCCGATCTCGTCAAGCGCGACCGCATCCTGAAGAAGCTGATCCCGAAGTTCGGCCCCGCGCATCTCGTGAAGCGCGGCGACCCGTTCGTCACGCTCGCGCGTTCGGTCGTCGGCCAGCAGATCTCGGTGCCGTCCGCGCAGGCGCTGTGGGCGCGCATCGAGGATGCGTGTCCGAAACTCGCACCGCAGCCGGTCATCCGGCTCGGCGCGGACAAGCTGATCGCGTGCGGGCTGTCGAAGCGCAAGACGGAATATATTCTCGATCTCGCGCAACACTTCGTGTCCGGCGCGCTGCACGTCGACAAATGGACGTCGATGGACGACGAGGACGTGATCGCGGAACTCACGCAGATCCGCGGCATCAGTCGCTGGACGGCCGAGATGTTCCTGATCTTCAACCTGTCGCGGCCGGACGTGCTGCCGCTCGACGATCCGGGCCTGATCCGCGCGATCAGCGTCAATTACTTCAGCGGGGAGCCTGTCACGCGCAGCGAGGCGCGTGAAGTGGCCGCCAACTGGGAGCCGTGGCGTACCGTCGCGACCTGGTACATGTGGCGCAGCCTCGACGCGCCGGACGCCGACGCCGATTGACGGCTATCGGGTTTTAAACATCAATAGTTGAGAGCCGGTTTTGCACGTCCCCCGCGCGGGTAGAATACGCGCTGCCGCAAGACCCAAGGATTCGAACACATGAAGACCACGTTTCTGGATTTCGAACAGCCGATCGCCGAACTCGAGGCCAAGATCGAAGAGCTGCGATTCGTGCAGGACGACTCGGCTGTCGATATTTCGGAAGAAATCGAGCGGCTGTCGAAGAAAAGCCAGCAACTGACGAAGGACCTCTACGCGAACCTGTCGCCGTGGCAGGTCTCGCAGATCGCGCGGCATCCGCAGCGTCCGTACACGCTCGATTACGTTGCGGAACTGTTTACCGATTTTCACGAACTGCATGGCGACCGCGCGTTCGCGGACGATCTTTCGATCGTCGGCGGCCTCGCGCGCTTCGGCGGCCATCCGTGCATGGTGATCGGCCACCAGAAGGGCCGCGACACGAAGGAGCGCGCCGCGCGCAACTTCGGGATGCCGCGTCCGGAAGGCTATCGCAAGGCCGAACGGCTGATGCGTCTCGCCGAGAAATTCGGGCTGCCGATTTTCACGTTCGTCGACACGCCGGGCGCGTACCCGGGCATCGGCGCGGAAGAGCGCGGCCAGTCGGAGGCGATCGGCCGCAACCTGTACGTGATGGCCGAACTGAAGACGCCGATCATCACGACCGTGATCGGCGAGGGCGGTTCGGGCGGTGCGCTCGCGATCGCCGTGGCCGACACCGTGATGATGCTGCAGTTCTCGACCTACTCGGTGATTTCGCCGGAAGGCTGCGCGTCGATTCTGTGGAAGAGCGCCGCGAAGGCGCCCGAGGCCGCGGAAGCGCTGGGCCTGACCGCGCATCGCCTGAAGGCGCTCGGCCTGATCGACAAGATCATCAACGAGCCGCTCGGCGGCGCGCACCGCGATCCGAAGGGCATGGCCGCGTTGCTGCGCCGTGCGCTCGCCGATTCGCTGCGCCAGTTCCAGGGCATGAGCATCGATGCGCTGCGCGAGCGCCGCTTCGAGCGCCTGATGGCCTACGGCAAGTTCAAGGAAACCACGCCCGGCGCATGACCGGCGTGTTCGCATCGCGCGCCGTCCGGCGCGCGTCTCGCTCGTGATCCCCCCGACCGAATTCTCCGCCGACCGCGTCGTCCTCGACGCGGTCGGCGTTGCGCTTGCCGATCTGCCGGCCGATGCACGCATCGCGATCGCGTACAGCGGCGGCCTCGACTCGACGGTGCTGCTCGACGCGGCCGTGCGCGTGGCGGGCGCCGCGCGTTGCGTCGCGCTGCACGTGCACCACGGCCTGAGCGCGAACGCCGACGCATGGGTCGCGCATGCGCAGGCGACGGCCGGGCAACTCGGCGTCGCGTTCGAGTCGGAGCGTGTCGATGTGCCGCGCGACAGCGGCCTCGGCATCGAGGCGACCGCGCGCGAGCGCCGCTATGCGGCGCTCGACGCGATGTGCGAGCGCCACGGCGTGGCCGCGCTCTGGGTCGCGCAGCATGCGGACGACCAGGCGGAGACCGTGCTGCTCCAGCTGTTGCGCGGCGCGGGGATCGCGGGCCTGGCCGCGATGGCGCCGCGTTATCGGCCTGACGGCGCGAGCGTCGAGCGTGTGCGCCCGCTGTTGCGATTGTTGCGCGCGCAACTGGAGCGCTATGCGGCGCAGCGCGCGCTGACGTGGATCGACGACGAATCGAACGGCGACACGCGCTACGCGCGCAATGCGTTGCGCATCGACGTGCTGCCGGCGCTCGCCGTGCATTTCCCGGGTTTTCGCGATGCGCTGGGCCGCGCGGCCCAGCATGCGGCCGCCGCGCAGCGGCTGCTCGACGAGCTCGCCGAACTGGATTTCGCCGGCGCCGCGCGCGACGACGGCCGCGCGCTGTCGCGCGATGCGCTGGTCGCGTTCGACGATACGCGCGGCGCGAACCTGCTGCGTTTCTGGATGCGCCGGCTCGGGCTGCCCGGTGCGTCGGCGGGGCGGCTGGCGAACATGATGCGGCAGCTGCGCGCGGCGCACGACGCGCATGCGCTGCGGGTCGATCACGCGGGGCAGTGCCTGCGGCTCTATCGCGACACCGTGTACTGGGAGGCGGGCGACAGCGCCGAGCCGGCCGACGACGGCACCGGAACGCCGCATCCCGAATCCGCGCTCGCGTGGGACGGCCAGGAAGTCTGGCGCGTGCCGGCATGGCGCGGCACGTTCGTGTTCGCGCCGGCCGAGGCCGGCAGCGACGGCGCGGTGCCGGAGGCGCTGCTGCGCAGCGCGACGCTCGCCGCGCGCGCCCGCGCGGGCGGCGAGCGGCTGCGTACGTCGCCCGGCGGCCCGGGCCGCACGCTGAAGAACCTGTTCCAGGAGCGCGGCGTGCCGGCCTGGCAGCGCGACGTGCCGCTGTTGTTTGCGGGCGACCGGCTCGTCTACGTGCCGCGGCTCGGCGTGAATCACGGCGATGGACTGGCTGATGCCGGCGCGTGGCGCCGGATCGAATGGCGTCCCGACCTGCTGATCGCATAGCGGCGACACGCTGCCGGCCGCGCGATCGCGCGCCGGTTTTCACCATTTGGTAAACAGCGCCGGAACACTTGCCGAACCGGCGAGCGGCTTGTCAAGCGGGCCTCTATCGGGTACGCTCGGACGTTTGCTCGGCTCGATTTTTGAGCGATTTGTGCAGGTTTTCCGCGTGACGTACCCGGTTTGCGCGGCCTGATCGGCCTTCCGGGCAAAATCCGTCACGCTTGCGTGTTGCGTCCCAGCCGTCCCCCTCGTCGTCCGTCCACAGCCACAAGCCGCGTGACCGAACGGCAACGCGGCCTGCCCAGCGCGCCCGTGCGGCTTCTCCTTCAGTTCAGAACGACAATGGCACTCATCGTACACAAATACGGCGGCACTTCGATGGGCTCGGTCGAGCGCATCAAGAACGTCGCGAAACGCGTCGCAAAATGGCATCAGGCCGGGCACCAGCTGGTGGTCGTGCCGTCCGCGATGTCCGGCGAAACCAACCGTCTGCTCGGTCTCGCGAAAGAGATTTCGAGCCAGCCGAGCCCGCGTGAGCTCGACATGATCGCGTCGACCGGCGAGCAGGTCAGCGTCGGCCTGCTGTCGATCGCGCTGCAGGAAATCGGCGTCGAGGCCGTGAGCTATGCCGGCTGGCAAGTGCCGATCAAGACGGACAGCGCGTTCACGAAGGCGCGTATCCACTCGATCGACGACGAGCGCGTGAAGGCCGATCTGAACGCCGGCAAGGTCGTGATCATCACGGGCTTCCAGGGCGTCGATCCGGACGGCCACATCACGACGCTGGGCCGCGGCGGCTCGGACACGTCGGCGGTGGCGGTCGCGGCCGCGCTGGATGCCGAAGAGTGCCTGATCTATACGGACGTCGACGGCGTCTACACGACCGACCCGCGCGTGGTCGAAGAGGCGCGACGCCTCGATCGCGTGACGTTCGAGGAAATGCTGGAAATGGCCAGCCTCGGCTCGAAGGTCCTGCAGATCCGCTCGGTCGAATTCGCCGGCAAATACCAGGTGAAGACGCGCGTGCTGTCGAGCCTGACCGATCCGCTGATTGCGCTCGACGAAGAAATGCGCTCGGGCACCCTGATTACTTTTGAAGAAGACGAGACCATGGAAAAGGCAGTCATTTCCGGCATCGCGTTCCAGCGCGACGAAGCACGCATTGCGGTGATGGGCGTGCCCGACAAGCCGGGCATCGCGTATCAGATCCTCGGCCCGGTCGCCGACGCGAACGTCGACGTCGACATGATCATCCAGAACCAGAGCGTCGAAGGGAAGACGGACTTCACGTTCACGGTCGGCCGCGGCGACTACCAGAAGGCGATGGACATCCTCACCAACCAGGTGCAGGGCCATGTGAGCGCCGAGCGCGTGCAAGGCGACCCGAAGGTGTCGAAGGTGTCGGTCGTCGGCGTCGGCATGCGTTCGCACGTGGGCGTCGCGAGCAAGATGTTCCGCACGCTGTCGGAAGAGGGCATCAACATCCAGATGATCTCGACGTCCGAAATCAAGATTTCGGTGCTGATCGACGAGAAATACATGGAGCTGGCCGTCCGCGCGCTGCACAAGGCATTCGAACTCGACCAGCCCGCGTGAATTTTTTCGTGATGCATTGAAGAAAATGCATCACGGAAATTGACGCACGGTTCGAAACCCTATATTATTTCGTTCTCGTCGCACTGCCTCCCTGGTGCGAGCGAAAGTTTGGGAGACGTGGCCGAGAGGTCGAAGGCACTCCCCTGCTAAGGGAGCATCTGGGCCAAAACCTGGATCGAGGGTTCGAATCCCTCCGTCTCCGCCAAAAGCGGTGACAAAGCCCCGCAAGTTCTCGGACTTGCGGGGCTTTTTCTTTTCCAGCGTCGTTTCCGGACGCGCCGCTCGGCGCCACGCTTCGTCCGGACAGCCAATCAATGCTCGACTCGAGCGGCGCTCATGCGCTAAATAGGCGTATCGCCTCGCGCGGCTCAATCTGGAGTTCCGGCACGCATGCATTCCGTACTGACCATCCTTTCGCACCGTCCCGTCGACGGGCTCGTCGACAATCACGAACGTTACGCGCGGGCCCACGGCTACCGGCACGCGATCGTCGACGGCACGCACGTGTATGGCGAGCGCCAGCAGGTGCTGCACAAGTACCACGCGATCATCGCGGAGCTCGTCGCGATGGAGCAGGGCGCGTTGCTGCTCGTGCTCGATCCGTTCTCGGTCGTGTTCGGCCAGCATGCGTTGCCGGCTGTCGCGGACGGTTATGACGCGATCGTCACGACGCAGACCTCGAAGTCGCCGCTGCCCGCCGCGAGCGGCATGATCTTTCGCAACGTGCCCGACGTGCGCGAGCGCTTGCGCAAGCTGGTGGTCGAGCTGGGCAAGTGGGCGATGCGCCTGCCCGAGCGGCAACACGCATGCGAGGCGACGCTGCTTGCCGAGCACTTCCCGCCGCTGCCGTTCGATCAGCCGCTCGCGACCGGCTATTTCGCGTCGGCCCAGACGGTATGGCGCGACGGGCTTGCGATCGACGCGGTCGTCGGCGCGCATCCGCTCGTGGCGCACCAGGCGCCCGAATGGCAGCAGATCGATGGCGTATGGGCGCCGACGCCCGACTACGACTTTCGCTACGTGCTCGCGCTCGTCGACGACGCGGCGCGTGTCCAGCGGGGCGAGCAGCCGCGCGCGATGGACGACTGGCGCACCGCGCAGCAACGGCCGCGCGAGCCGGCGCGGCACCTGAACCCGGACGCAAGCATTGCGTTCGTGAGCCTGCACACGTCGCACATCGCCGGTTACGGCGATCTTCACGAAGAGAACTTCGTTCGCTACTGCACGCGACACGGCTATGCGTACCACGCGTATCGCGAACCGCCGGCGTTCCTGCCGGCCGGCGTCGATGCGAACTGGGCGAAGCTGCACCTGATTCGCGAACATCTGCCGGATCACGCGTTCGTGTTCTGGGTCGACGCCGACATCCTCGCGATCGACCAGCGCCAGACGGTCGACGGCGTGATCGACGGCCGCGATTTCGTGATCGGCACCGATCATACGGCCTGGGCGATCAACTCGTGCATGATCGGCGTGCGCAACGTCGCGCCGATGCGCGAACTGGTCGAACGCATATGCGCGCGCATCGAGCGCATCGGCGATCGGTCGTCGGTCTATGCGAGCGGCGGCGACCAGCAGGCGATCTATGTCGAACTGCTGGAGGCGGGCATGATCGACGCGCGCTATATCGTCGATGCGATGTCGCTCGCGTCATCGCCGGTCTATGCGACGCGCGACAGCCGCTTCGTCCATTTCCCCGCGCAACACAACCACTATCGCGCGGTGACGATGCGCGTATGGGACAGGCTGAGCCATCAACGCTGACGGAATGCGCCGCGATTTCCGGTGTTCCGGATCGCGGCGATCGGCGATCGTTGAAATAAAAATGAAAGTAACTGTGTAAGGATCGAATCGCGCTCGTTCATCCTTCCCCGCATTCCGCTCTTGCGCCCCGAAGAATCCGTCTTCAGACCAAAAATGCGGCATCGCACCGATTTGCGCGATCGGCACCGCATCGCAATACGAAAAATTACCCATAAAAATCAGCGATCTATTCGTGCGTCGTGAAAAGCAGTTCTGCTGCGATGCAAAAAATAATCAATCACCTTATGCTGGTTAACCCGATAGCGCTTGAGCGGCGTCAACCTTCGCGCTGATTCCGCTTTACATTTTGCCAACATTGTCGATCCACGAAATCTATCTGTCGATTTGATTTCGTTTCCTTCGTCACGCCTGTTCCCGATGCAGCGCGCGACCCTCTCAAGGCCTGTTGACATGCATGATTTCCCCTTCCTGAGCCTGGCGATCTGGGTTCCGATCCTGTTCGGCGCGTGCCTGCTGCGCGCCGGTTCCGACCGTCATCCGCATCGCACGAGACTGATCGCACTCGTCGGCGCACTCGCGGGGCTGGCCGCCGTCGTGCCGCTCGTCAGCGGTTTCGATTCACACTCGGCCGCGATGCAGTTCGCCGAAACCCGCAACTGGCTGGCGGCCTTCAACGCCGGCTGGCGCGTCGGGATCGACGGCGCGTCGCTGTGGCTCGTCGTGCTGACCGCCTTCACGACGCTCGTCGTCGTGATCGCATCGTGGGAAGCGGTGACGGTGCGCGTCGCGCAGTACTACGCGTCGTTCCTGATCCTGTCGGGGCTGATGGTCGGCGTGTTCGTCGCGCAGGACGGGCTGCTGTTCTTCATCTTCTTCGAGGCGACGCTGATTCCGCTGTACCTGCTGATCGGCACGTGGGGCAGGGAGCATCGCGTCTACGCGGCCGTGAAGTTCTTCTTCATCTCGTTCGCGGGTTCGCTGCTGCTGTTGATGGCGATGCTGTACCTGTATGCGAAGTCGCATACGTTCGACATGAACGCATGGCGCACGCTGCAGCTCGGCTTCGCGCCGCAGCTGCTGGTGTTCCTCGGTTTCTTCGCCGCGTTCGCAGTCAAGGTGCCGATGTGGCCGGTTCATACGTGGCTGCGCGACGTCTACACCGACGGCCCGACGGGTGCCGCGCTGATGCTCGCGATGCTCAAGCTCGGCGGCTACGGCTTCCTGCGCTTCGCGCTGCCGATCACGCCGGACGCGAGCCACTTCTTCGCGCCGGCCGTGATCGCGTTGTCGCTGTTCGCGATCGTCTACGCGAGCCTGATCGCGCTCGCGCAGACCGATCTCGGCAAGCTGCTCGCGTATTCGACGGTCGCGCACATGGGGATCGTCACGCTCGGGCTGTTCCTGTTCAACCAGATCGGCGTCGAAGGCGCGATCGTGCAGCTCGTGTCGTACGGCTTCGTCGCGGGCGCGATGCTGCTGTGCGTGAGCGTGCTGGTCGATCGCACGAAGCAGCGCGAGATCGCCGCGTACGGCGGCGTGGCGGGCGTGATGCCGCGCTTCGCGACGTTCGCGCTGCTGTTCGCGATGGCCAACGTCGGCTTGCCGGGCACGTCGGGCTTCGTCGGCGAGTTCATGGTCATCATGGGTGCGATCCGCGTCAACTTCTGGATCGGCGCGATCGCGGCGCTCACGCTGATCCTCAGCGCGTCGTACACGCTGTGGATGGTCAAGCGCGTCGTGTTCGGCAAGATCGCGGGTCCGCGCATCGCGAAGCTCGCCGACCTGAGCCGCCGCGAGATCGTGATGTTCGCATCGCTCGCGCTGATCGTGCTGATGGTGGGCGTCGATCCGAAGCCGTTCACCGACGCGATCGATCCGACCGTCGCACGGCTGATCGAGGAAGCGAGCCGTTCGAAGCTGCCGGCCGGGGACGGCGGCGCACCGGCGCAGCCGGCGTACATGGCGGCGGTGCACGGCTGAGCGCGTGACGCCGCGCACGATGTCCGCATCGCGTGCCGATGCGGACATCGTTGCGCGCGCATTCATCGGGGCAGGGCGGACACGAGCCCGCGGTTTGCACCGATTTCGGCCGGCTCAAGGCTCAAGGCTCAAGGCCCAAGGCCCAAGGCCCAAGGCCCAAGGCTCAAGGCTCAAGGCTCAAGGCTCAAGGCTCAAGGCTCAAGGCTCAAGGCTCAAGGCCCAAGGCCCAAGGCCCAAGGCCCAAGGCCCAAGGCCCAAGGCCCAAGGCCCAAGGCCCAAGGCTCAAGGCTCAAGGCTCAAGGCCGGCTCGCGGCCGCCTCCCGGCTGCGTGAAATTGCCCCGCGACAATCTGTCTCACTGCGGATTTTGCAATGATGATTTGTCGCACCCACCGGTTTTTCGCCGCGCTCGCGCGACGTATGATTCGGCCACTTTCGTGGATCGAATGCGCATCGGGCATACGCAACGGATTCAATGACCCTCGGGCTGTGTGATGAAAAGAAGAGCTTCAAAAGGCTGGACGGCGCTGATATCGATCGGCGCGGCGCTGAGCCTGTCAGGCTGTAATTTAGATGTACTAAATCCGAAAGGAAGTGTCGGGGCCGCCGAAAAGGCGCTGATCGCGACGTCGACATGGGCGATGCTGATCGTCGTCGTGCCGGTGATCCTGCTCACGCTGTGGTTCGCGTGGCGTTACCGCGCATCGAACCGCAACGCCGCCTATGCGCCGAACTGGTCGCACTCGACCGCGATCGAGGTCGTGATCTGGACGGTGCCGACGCTGATCATCCTGTTCCTCGGCGTGCTGACGTGGAAAACCACGCACGAGCTCGATCCGTACAAGCCGCTCGAGTCGTCGGTGAAGCCGATCGACGTCGAGGTCGTCGCGCTCGACTGGAAGTGGCTGTTCATCTATCCGGACCTCGGTATCGCGTCGGTGAACCAGCTCGCGATTCCGGTCGGCACGCCGGTGAACTTCCACATCACGTCGGATTCGGTGATGAACTCGTTCTTCATTCCGCAGCTCGGCGGCCAGGTCTACGCGATGGCCGGCATGCAGACGCGCCTGCACCTGATCGCCGACGAAGCCGGCGACTACGCGGGCACGTCCGCCAACTTCAGCGGCCGCGGCTTCTCCGACATGAAGTTCCGCACGCTCGCCGAGCCGCGCGAACAGTTCGACGCGTGGGTGCAGAAGGTGAAGGCCTCGCCCGACCGGCTCGACGCGACGGTGTACGGCACCGTCGCGCAGCCGAGCGAGAAGGCGCCCGTGCGCTACTTCTCGTCGGTCGATCCGCGGCTGTTCCACAACATCATCGCGAAATACAACGATGGCCACGTCCTCGATCTGAAGGACGCCGCCTGCGGCACGAAGGGGTAACGCATGTTCGGCAAACTCACACTATCGGCGATCCCGTTCGATCAGCCCATCATCATGGTGGCCGGCGCCTTCATGGCGCTGGCCGTGCTGGGCATCCTCGCCGCGCTGACGATCACCGGCCGCTGGAAGTGGCTGTGGACGGAATGGCTGACGACGGTCGACCACAAGAAACTCGGCGTGATGTACATCATCGTCGCGCTGATCATGCTGCTGCGCGGCTTCGCCGACGCGATCATGATGCGCATGCAGCTCGCGCTCGCGTACAACGCGCCCGGCTACCTGCCGCCGCACCACTATGACCAGATCTTCACGGCACACGGCGTGATCATGATCTTCTTCATGGCGATGGTGTTCATGGTCGGCCTGATGAACCTCGTCGTGCCGCTGCAGATCGGCGCGCGCGACGTCGCGTTCCCGTTCATCAACTCGCTGTCGTTCTGGATGACGGCCGTCAGCGCGATCCTGATCAACGTGTCGCTCGTGATCGGCGAGTTCGCGCAGACCGGCTGGCTCGCGTATCCGCCGCTGTCGGAGCTGCAGTTCAGCCCGGGCGTAGGGGTCGACTATTACCTGTGGGCGCTGCAGATCTCGGGTGTCGGCACGCTGCTGACCGGCGTGAACTTCTTCGTGACGATCATCAAGATGCGCGCGCCCGGCATGACGCTGATGAAGATGCCGGTGTTCACGTGGACGGCCCTCTGCACGAACGTGCTGATCATGGCGTCGTTCCCGATCCTGACCGCGACGCTCGCGCTGCTCGGCCTCGACCGTTACCTCGGCATGCACTTCTTCACGAACGAAGCCGGCGGCAACGCGATGCTGTACCTGAACCTGATCTGGGCGTGGGGCCATCCGGAGGTGTACATCCTGATCCTGCCGGCGTTCGGCATCTTCTCGGAAGTCATCGCGACGTTCTCGAAGAAGCCGCTGTTCGGCTACAAGACGATGGTGTACGCGACCTGCGCGATCATGGTGCTGTCGTTCCTCGTGTGGCTGCATCACTTCTTCACGATGGGCTCCGGTGCGAACGTGAACGCGTTCTTCGGCATCATGACGATGATCATCGCGATCCCGACCGGCGTGAAGGTGTTCAACTGGCTGTTTACGATGTACCGCGGCCGGATCGAATTCACGACGCCGGTGCTGTGGACGATCGGCTTCATGGTCACGTTCACGCTCGGCGGCATGACCGGCGTGATGATGGCGATCCCGGGCGCGGACTTCGTGCTGCACAACAGCCTGTTCCTGATCGCGCACTTCCACAACGTGATCATCGGCGGCGTGCTGTTCGGCTATCTCGCGGGCTTCAACTACTGGTTCCCGAAGGCGTTCGGCTTCAAGCTGAACGAGAAGCTCGGCAAGGCCGCGTTCTGGTTCTGGCAGGTCGGCTTCTACGTCGCGTTCGTGCCGCTCTACGTGCTCGGCTTCATGGGCATGACGCGGCGCCTGAACCACTACGACACCCCGGCGTGGCATCCGTGGCTGCTGGTCGCCGCGTTCGGCGCCGTGCTGATCGCGATCGGCATCGCATGCCAGCTGCTGCAACTGGTCGTCAGCATCCGCAATCGCAACCTGCCGGAATACCGCGACACCACGGGCGACCCGTGGGGCGGCCGCACGCTGGAATGGGCGACCTCGTCGCCGCCGGCCGAGTACAACTTCGCGGTGATTCCGCAAGTGCGCACGCTCGACGCGTACGCCGACATGAAGGCACGCGGCGACGGCCGGCCGAACCCGGCGGCGATCCGCGACATCCACATGCCGTCGAATACGTGTGCGGGCCTCGTGGTCGCGATCTTCAGCCTGGTGCTGGGCTTCGCGCTGGTGTGGCACATCTGGTGGATGGCGATCGGCGGCCTGGTCGGTATCGTCGCGACGCTCGTGGTCTACAGCTCGCGTGACAACGACGGCTACTACATCCCGGCGTCGAAGGTGCGCAGGATCGAAGAGAAGCAACCGGCGGTGCGCGTGGCCACGCGTGTCGACGACGTGGAACTGGAGGCCAACTGATGCTGCAGAAAACCTTGAGCGCAACCCTGCTCGAGCACGACGACCATCCGCCGTCGCACTCGGTATTCGGCTTCTGGCTGTACCTGATGACCGACTGCGTGATCTTCGCGGCGCTGTTCGCGACGTTCGCGGTGCTCGGCAACCAGTACGCGGGCGGTCCGACCGCGAAGGACCTGTTCGACATTCCGGGCGTCGCGGTGGAAACCGCCGCGCTGCTGCTGTCGAGCATCACCTACGGCTTCGCGATGCTGGCCGCGTACAAGCAGCGGCGCGGCGCGCTGCTCGCGTGGCTTGCGGTGACGTTCGTGCTCGGCGCGGCGTTCCTCGCGATGGAGCTGCGCGAGTTCTCGCACCTGATCGCGGAAGGCGCGGGCCCGCAGCGCAGCGCGTTCCTGTCGGCGTTCTTCACGCTGGTCGGCACGCACGGGCTGCACGTGACGGCAGGCCTCTTGTGGATGATCGTGCTCGCCGGGCAGATCCTGTTGCGCGGCGGCGACCTGACCGACCGCGACCTGCGGCGCCTGACGTGCCTGAGCCTTTTCTGGCACTTCCTCGACATCGTGTGGATCTGCGTGTTTTCCTTTGTTTATCTCGCGAGCGTGATCTAAATGGCCCATTCGCATTCGTCGCAACTCGAAGAAGGGCACGGCAGCGTCGGCGGCTATGTCGCCGGTTTCATCCTGTCGGCGCTGCTCACGGCCGCGTCGTTCGGCCTCGTGATGGGCGGCGTGCTGTCGCCGCACGCATCGCTGATCGCGCTGGCCGCGCTCGCATTCGTGCAGATCGTCGTGCACCTCGTGTACTTCCTGCACATGAACGGTTCGTCCGGCCAACGCTGGAACGTGATGGCGTTCAGCTACACCGTGCTGACGGCGGCGATCCTGATCGTCGGCACGCTGTGGGTGATGCACAACGTCAGCATGAACATGATGTCGCGCTGAACGGCGTCGGGCGCAGCGGACGATCTCCATGCGCATTCACGCAAAAAAGGCGGCACGCGAGTGCCGCCTTTTCTCGTTTCGGCCGCGCCGTGCGCGCCGGTCGTCAGTGCGTGCCGGTGCCCGCGTCGGCCGTCAGCGCATGCGTGCAGTCCGCGCGGTACTCGGCGGCGAGCCGCTGCTTCGCGGCGTCGAGATCGTCGGGATAGTACGGACTGCTGTGCGCGGGCTCGTAGCCGACCTGTTCGAGTTCGGCCAGCTCGCGCACGAGATCCGCACGCGTGACGTCGTGCCGCGTGTGAACGAACGGGTAGGCGTTGCATTCCTGCGGTGTCAGGTGGGGCGCCGCGAACGCGGCGGTGCTGGCGCATGCGAGCAGCATGCAGGCGACGGTAGTCGACAGTTTCATCCGGTGGCTCCTGAATTCGCGGCCCGATGCCGCATGACGTCAGCGTAGGCGGCGCGCAGCGCCAGGCGGGCGACGCACGGATGAAACATGTTTCACCCGCGTTCGCCCGATGCCGGATGAAGCTATTTTCATTTAACGCCGGACGGCGATCGAGGCGGCTACGATAGTTGCGCGCGCATCGGATGCGCGCGCCGTGACAGCCATTGCGAGGACAGGCATGCGAGTACTGACGGTCGACGCGTTGTAGTTGAGGATCTGCGGCGGCGTGGTGCCGGGCGGCATCTGCTTGAGCACGGTCTGCGAGATCGACGTGACCTGCGCGGTCGCGGTGCGGATGTCGACGCTCGGCTGGAAGAAGATCTTGACGATCCCGAAGCTGCGGAACGACTGCGACTCGATGTGCGCGACGTCGTTGACCGTCGTGCCGAGCGTGCGCTCGTAGTACGTGACGATGCGCCCGGCCACGTCGTCCGGCTGCAGGCCCGCATAGTTCCACACGACGCTGATGACCGGAATCCGGATGTCCGGAAAAATGTCGGTCGGCGTGCGCAGTGCCGCGAGCGGCCCCGCGATCAGGATCAGCAGGGCAAGGACGATGAACGTATAGGGGCGCGCGAGCGCGAGTCGGACGAGTTTCAGCATCGGCGAGGTCTCCGCCGGCGCGGGGCGCCGGCCTGTCAGCGAGGTGCCGAAGCGCGGCGCGAGCCTGCATCGGCCCGCGCAGTGTGCGTGGCGCCGCTTAACGCCGGGCGCGGGCCAGGATGAAAGATGTTTTAGGTAGGGGCGGCAGGACGGAGCGGGCCGAAGGCCCGCGCAGCAAGGCGGGCCGGGCAGGCGGGCAGGCCGCCGGGCGTCAAATGTTACAAGACGTTAGCGGGCGCCTCCGGTTGCGATGCAGCGCATCAGTTCTTACAAACTTGAAATATGCGGAGACTGTGCTTGTCGTTATAGTCGAATCACACATGAAACAACTCGAAGAGGAATCCATGAAGACTTTGCGTATTGCCTCGCTCTTGACCGGTATGACGGCCTTGCTCGTGTCGGGCGCAGCAATGGCGGGAGTCAATGTCGGGATCAACGTCGGCGTGCCGGCTCCGGTCTACGTCGCGCCCGCGCCCGTGTATGCGCCGCCGCCTCCGCCGGTCGTCTACCAGCCGGCGCCCGTGTATGCGCCGGCGCCCGTCTACGCGCCGGCCCCGGCGATCGTGATCGGCTGGCACGGCGATCGCTACTGGGACGGCCGCCGCTACTGGGGCCGCGACGATTGGTATCGCCATCATGGCCGCGGCTGGCACGGCGATCGCGGCCACTGGGACAACGGTCGCCACAACGGCTGGCGCTGATCGATCTGCGGCGCACGCGCGATGCGTGCGCGCCTCGAAGGAAAACCGCCCGCGTGGCGGTTTTTCTTTGCCTGTGCGAGTCGGACGCGGCAGCCGCAACGCGCCGGTGCCGTGCACGAAAACCCGCAAGTTGGCTCGACCTCGAATTGAATGGGTAGAATCGACCCACGTTCCATCCCTCAATCGACCGACAGGGCCTCTATGACGAAGGGTTCGCCCCGGACCGCCGCCACCCGCATCCGCTTCGGCGCCGCGCATGCGGTACGGGCCGCCGGCCGCACGGCGGCAGCATGGGCACTACAGGCGGTACTGGCTGCAACCGCCGCGCACGCGGCCTATGCCATCGCGCAGTACGGCGAGCCGAAATATCCGCCGGGCTTCAGGCATTTCGACTACGTGAACCCCGACGCGCCGAAGGGCGGCACGCTCGTGCTCGCGAACCCGAGCCGGCTTACGTCGTTCGACAAGTTCAATCCGTTCACGATGCGCGGCAATCCCGCACCGGGCATCGACCTGCTGTTCGAGAGCCTCGCGACCGGCAGCATGGACGAACCGGCATCCGCCTACGGGCTGCTCGCCGACGACATCGCGATCGCGCCGGACCGCCGCTCGGTCACGTTTCACCTGAACCCGCGCGCGCGCTTTTCGAACGGCGATCCGGTCACGGCCGACGACGTCAGGTTTTCGTTCGACACGCTGAAGAGCAAGCAGGCCGCACCGCAGTTCGGCGCGTATTTCGCCGAGATCGCGAAGGCGGTGGTGGTCGATCCCGCGACCGTGCGTTTCGAGTTCCGCAGCACGAACCGCGAGCTGCCGCTGATCGCCGGCGGCGTGCCGGTATTCTCGCGCAAGTGGGGGCTGCGCGCGGACGGTTCGCGGATTCCGTTCGACCAGCTCGCGTTCGAGCAGCCGATCGGCAGCGGCCCGTACCTGATCGAGCGCTACGACAACGGCCGCACGATTACCTATCGGCGCAATCCCGCGTACTGGGGCGCCGACCTGCCGGTGCGGATCGGCACCGACAACTTCGAGCGGATCGTCTACAAGCTGTACGGCGACGGCGTCGCGCGGCTCGAAGCGTTCAAGGCCGGCGAGTACGACGTGCTGGTCGAATACATCGCGCGCAACTGGACCCGGCGCGACGTCGGCAAGCGTTTCGACAGCGGCGAGCTCGTCAAGCGCGAGTTCCGCCAGCACAACGGCGCGGGCATGCAGGGCTTCTTCATGAACCTGCGCCGGCCGCTGTTTCGCGACGTGCGCGTGCGCCAGGCGCTCGATCTCGCGTTCGACTTCGAATGGCTGAACCGCCAGTTGTTCTATAGCGCGTACACGCGCCTCGACAGCTATTTCGCCGATACCGACCTGCAGGCGACCGGTACGCCGGGCCCGGGCGAACTGAAGCTGCTGGAGCCGTTGCGCACGCAACTCGACCCGGCCGTGTTCGGCCCGATGGTCACGCAGCCGAACACGAACCCGCCGGGCTCGCTGCGCGCGAACCTGCTGAAGGCGCGCGCGCTGCTCGCGCAGGCCGGCTGGACCTACCGCGACGGTGCGTTGCGCAACGCGCAGGGCGAGCCGTTCACGTTCGAGATCCTCGACGATTCCGGCGCGGCGATGGAAGGCGTCGTGACCGCCTACCAGCGCAATCTCGCGAAGCTCGGCATCGACGCGCGCTTTCGCACGGCCGATTACGCGCTGCTGCAGAAGCGGCTCGACGCGTTCGACTACGACATGACGACGGTTCGCCTGCCGGGTGTGCAGGTGCCGGGCGCCGAGCAGTTCTCGCGCTACGGCAGCAAGTTCGCGGACGAACCAGGCTCCGACAACATCATCGGCCTGAAGTCGCCGGCCGTCGACGCGCTGCTGCATGCGCTCGGCGCCGCGCAGACGCGCGAGGACCTGCTCGACGCGACGCATGCGCTCGACCGCGTGCTGATGCACGGCTATTACGCGGTTCCGCAGTGGTACAGCACCACGCACCGGATCGCATACAAGCGCACGCTCGGCTATCCGCAAACGCTGCCGCTGTACTATTCGGCCGAGGGCTGGGTCGTATCGACCTGGTGGGCCAAGCCCGATCACTGAAGCCTGCCGGCCCTTCGTTCAACCCAGCCTATCGATCGCGAGTCGACGCCCTATGTGGAGCTACATCCTCAAACGCCTGCTGCTGATGATCCCGACGCTCGTCGGCGTGCTCACGCTCACGTTCGCGGTGATCCAGTTCGTGCCGGGCGGCCCGGTCGAACAGGCCGTGCAGGAACTGCGCAAGGGCGCGACGGAGCAGGGCGCGGCGCCGTTCGGGATGCGTGCGCACACCGGCGTCGACGCGCAGCAGCTCGCGCAGCTCAAGGCGCTGTACGGCTTCGACAAGCCGCCGCTCGAGCGTTACTGGCTGATGCTGAAGCGTTTCGCGCGCTTCGATCTCGGCGACAGCTACTTCCGCCACCAGAGCGTGTGGTCGCTGGTCGTGCAGAAGCTGCCGGTGTCGATCAGCATCGGGCTGTGGACGTTCTTCGTCACCTACCTGATCTCCGTGCCGCTCGGCATCGCGAAGGCCGTGCGCAACGGCTCGCCGTTCGATGTCGCGACGAGCCTCGTCGTGCTGGTCGGCTATGCGATTCCGGGCTTCGTGCTCGGCGTGCTGCTGCTCGTGCTGTTCGGCGGCGGCTCGTTCTGGCAGCTGTTCCCGCTGCGCGGGCTCACTTCGGACAACTTTTCCCAGCTGTCGCTCGCCGGCAAGGTGCTCGATTATCTGTGGCACATCGCGCTGCCGATCACGGCGTCGGTCGTCGGCAGCTTCGCGGTCATCACGATGCTCACGAAGAACGCGTTCCTCGACGAAATCCGCAAGCAGTACGTGCTGACCGCGCGCGCGAAAGGGCTCGCCGAGCGCACCGTGCTGTGGAAGCACGTGTTCCGCAACGCGATGCTGCCGCTGATCGTCGGGTTTCCGGCCGCGTTCATCGGCGCGTTCTTCACGGGCAGCCTGCTGATCGAAACGCTGTTCTCGCTCGACGGCCTCGGGCTGCTGTCGTACGAGTCGGTCGTGCGGCGCGACTATCCGGTCGTGCTCGGCACGCTTTACCTGTTCACGCTGATCGGGCTCGCGACCAAACTGATCTCGGACCTCTGCTATGTGTGGGTCGACCCGCGCATTCAATTCGACAACCTGGAGCGCTGACATGAAACCGTCCGCCAGCACGCTGCTCGCCGGCGCGCCCGTCCGCCTGCCCGCGCTCGCCGGGCGAGGTGCGCGATGAACCGGGCCGTCGTGTCGTCCCGCATCGACGCGGCGCGTGCGCGCGTGTCGCCGTCGCCCGCGCGCCGCGTCTGGCAGCGCTTTCGCCAGCAGCGCCTCGGCTACTGGAGCTTCGTGATCTTCGTCGTCGCGTTCGCCGCGAGCCTCGCGGCGCCGCTGTGGTCGAACGACAAGCCGCTCGTCGTGCGCTACGACGGCCAGACCTATTTCCCGATGTTTCATGCGTATCCGGAGACGACCTTCGGCGGCGACTTCCCGACGCCGGCCGACTATCTCGATCCGTACGTCCGCAAGCGGCTCGAGGCGCCGGGCAACTTCGTCGTGTATCCGCCGAACCGCTATTACTACGACACGCTGAATTACTTCTCGACCGTGCCGAACCCGGCGCCGCCGTCGCGCGCGAACTGGCTCGGCACCGACGCGCACGGGCGCGACCTGCTCGCGCGGCTCGTGTACGGGTTCCGCGTGTCGGTCGAGTTCGGGCTGATCCTGACCGCGATCGGCACGCTGCTCGGGATCGCCGCGGGCGCCGTGCAGGGCTACTTCGGCGGGCGCATCGACATCGTCGGGCAGCGGCTGATCGAGATCTGGAGTTCGCTGCCCGAGCTGTACCTGCTGATCATCTTCGCGTCGATCTTCGAGCCGAGCTTCCTGCTGCTGATCGTGCTGCTGTCGCTGTTCGGCTGGATCGGCCTGGCTGATTACGTGCGCGCCGAGTTCCTGCGCAACCGCACGCAGGACTACGTGCGCGCGGCCCGCGCGATGGGGCTCACGAACTGGCAGATCATCTGGCGCCACGTGCTGCCGAATAGCATGACGCCCGTGATCACGTTCCTGCCGTTCCGGATGAGCGGCGCAATCCTCGCGCTCACGAGCCTCGACTTCCTCGGGCTCGGCGTGCCGCCGCCGACGCCGAGCCTCGGCGAGCTGCTCGCGCAGGGCAAGGGCAACCTCGATGCGTGGTGGATTTCGCTGTCGACGTTCGGCGTGCTGGTCGCGACGCTGCTGCTGTTGACCTTCATGGGCGACGCGCTGCGCAACGCGCTCGACACGCGGATCGCCGACTCGGTGCGCGCGGCAGGAGGCCAGCGATGAACGCCCCGATCGTATCGAACGCGGGCGAGCCGCTGCTGTCGCTCGAGCATCTGCAGGTGCGCTTCGGCGACACGGTGGCCGTCGACGACGTGACGCTCGCGATCGGCCGCGGCGAGCGCGTCGCGCTCGTCGGCGAGTCGGGATCGGGCAAGAGCGTGACCGCGCTGTCGATCCTGCGGCTGCTGCGCGACGCCGACGTGAGCGGCACGATCCGCTTCGCCGGGCACGACCTCGCCGGCAAGAGCGAACGCGAGATGCGCGGGCTGCGCGGCTCGGACATCGCGATGATCTTCCAGGAGCCGATGACGGCGCTCAACCCGCTGTATACGATCGGCGCGCAGATCGGCGAGACGATCATGCTGCATGACGGCGTGACGGCGGTGGAGGCGCGCAAGCGCGCGATCGCGCTGCTTGCGCGCACCGGCATCGCGGAGCCGGAGCGGCGCGTCGACAGCTACCCGCACCAGTTGTCGGGCGGCCAGCGGCAGCGCGCGATGATCGCGATGGCGCTCGCCTGCCGGCCGCGCCTCCTGCTCGCGGACGAGCCGACCACGGCGCTCGACGTGACGATCCGCGCGCAGATCGTCGAACTGCTGCTCGAGCTGCAGCGCGAGGAGGTGGAAAAGCGCGGGATGGCGATCCTGCTGATCACGCACGACCTGAACCTCGTACGGCACTTCGCCGAGCGGGTCGCGGTGATGGAGCGCGGCAAGCTGGTCGAAAGCGGGCCGGTCGAGCGGATCTTCGCGGAGCCGGAGCATCCGTATACGCAGCGGCTGCTGAACAGCCGGCCGCAGCGCGCGGTCGCGCCGGTGATGCCGATCGCGCCCGTCGTGCTCGATGCGCGCCACGTCAGCGTGCAGTTCGCGCGCAAGCGGCCGGGCTTCGCAGGCTGGTTCGGCACGACGCCCGTGACGGCGGTCGCGGACGTGTCCGTGTCGGTGCGGCAGGGCGAGACGCTCGGGATCGTCGGCGAATCCGGCTCCGGGAAGTCGACGCTCGCGATGGCGCTGCTCGGGCTGCAAAGGACGGCCCACGGCGAGATCGAATTCCAGGGGCGCGCGCTGTCGACCTATCGCGGCCGCGAACAGACTGCGCTGCGCTCGAACATGCAGGTCGTCTTTCAGGATCCCTTCAGTTCACTGTCGCCGCGTCACACGATCGAGCGGATCGTCGGCGAGGGGCTCGAACTGCATCGCCCGGAACTCACGCCGGACGCTCGGCGCGCGAAGTCGCTGGCCGTGCTGCGCGAAGTCGGCCTCGACCGCACGGTGCTGCATCGCTATCCGCACGAATTCTCGGGCGGGCAGCGCCAGCGGATCGCGATCGCGCGTGCGCTCGTGCTGGAGCCGCGCATCCTGATCCTCGACGAACCGACGTCCGCGCTCGACGTGTCGATCCAGCAGCAGGTGCTGAAGCTGCTCGCGAATTTGCAACAGAAATACAACCTCGGCTATGTATTCATCAGCCACGACCTGGAGGTGATCGGCGCGATGGCGCACCGCGTCGCGGTGATGCAGGACGGGGCGATCGTCGAGTCCGGCGACGTGGCCGATATCTTCACGAAACCGTCACATCCTTACACACAAAAGCTGTTGAAAGCGGTCTGGAAAGCGTGATAGGCGTCCAATGGTCTGACTATCTCGATTGTATTTTTTAATTTGTTTTGACAAACGATTACGCGCTGGCTAGTATCGACCGAAATTTTCCGCCAATCAGCTGATTTTTAAGCACATTCCATCGACCAATGCAGCATCGATCCCTGACCCAGGCATGCGCGCGCACCCTCGCGGGGCTGTTCATCGGCGCCTTGTTCGCAGCAGCTCCCGGCGCGTTCGCCGACGAAGTCAGCAGTTTTAACCAGAATGTCACGAATTCGACTCAAATCGGGTCGAGCTCCTCCCTCCAGCAGACCAATGCCCAGTCGTCGAGCGGCGGCGCGAAGTCGTTCCTCGCCGGCATGGCGGGCAAGGCAGGCGACGTCGTCGTCGGTGCGCTGAACATGATCGGCGTGCGTTACCGCTGGGGCGGCAATTCGCCGGATTCCGGCCTCGACTGCAGCGGCTTCGTGCGCTATGTGTTCCAGGACACGCTCGGCATGTCGCTGCCGCGTCGTGCCGAAGAGATGAGCCGAGTCGGCGAGAAGGTCAGCATGAGCAACCTGAAGCCGGGCGACCTCGTGTTCTTCAACACGATGCGCCGCACGTTCTCGCACGTCGGCATCTATATCGGCGACAACAAGTTCGTGCATTCGCCGTCGACGGGCAGCACGGTTCGCGTCGATGACCTCGACAGCGGCTACTGGGAAAAGCGTTTCACCGGTGCGCGCCGGCTCGAGTCGGCGGTCCCGATGAAGGCCGACGACCTGCGCCAGCGCGTGCGTGCCACGATCGGCGACGACGCGGCGAACGGCAGCAACTAACCGACGCGCGCCGGCGAACCGCCGGATCAAAAAAACCCTGTCACCGGAAGGCGGCAGGGTTTTTTGTTTTGGGGCGTGCGCAAGCGGCTGGCGGGGGTGCCATCGTCGGTGGCGCGCTCGCTGTCGTGCGCCGCGCCCCGCGATGTGCCGCTTATGCCGCCGCGGCGCCGCGGGCCGCCGCGAGCTTGCGCTGCAGCTCGGGCATGACGCGCGCGACGGCTTCCTCGCCCGCGAGGATCGCCGCGTTGCGCTGGTTGAAGTCGCTGCCGCCCATCGCCGCGAGGTTCGGGCGGATCACGACGTCCGCGTATTTGTCGAGCTCGTAGGTCTTGATCGTCTGGCCCATGATCGTGAAGGTCTGCAGCAGCATCTCGATCGGGTTGTTGGTCGCCGCGCCGTCCGGCCGCGACGAGATGTCGACCGCGATCACGAAGCTCGCGCCCATCTTGCGTGCGAACGACGCGGGCACCGGGCTCACGAGGCCGCCGTCGACGTATTCGCGGTTGCCGATCTTCACGGGCTCGAACACCGACGGCACGCTGCACGACGCGCGCACCGCGAGCCCCGTATTGCCCTGCTGGAACAGGATCGGCTGGCCGTTCTGCAGGTCCGTCGCGACGATGCCGAGCGGCTTCGCCATCTTTTCGATCGGCCGGTTGTTGAGCGTCTTGTTCAGGAAGTTCTGCAGCGCCACGCCCTGCAGCAGCCCGCGCGAGCGGAACGGCAGCGCCCAGTCGCTGATCGCCGCCTGATCCATGTCGAGTGCGATCTTGTTGATCTGCAGGCCGCTCATCCCGGCGGCATAGAGCGCCCCGACCACCGAGCCCGCGCTCGTGCCCGCGACGATCTCGACCGGGATGCCGCGCGCCTCGAGCGCCTTCAGCACGCCGATGTGCGAGAAGCCGCGGGCGGCGCCGCCGCCGAGCGCGATGCCGATCTTCACGGGCTTCTCGCGCGACTGCGCGGGATTCGCGGCGTTGTCGGGGCGGGACTTGTCGCCGAACGACGTGCAGGCGGCGAGGCTGGCGGATGCGCAAGCGATCGTGAAGTGACGGCGCGACAGGCGAGGGGACGACATCGAATGGTTCTCCGGCGGCTTGGCGGCGGGCCGTGCGGCCCGCGGCGGCGATAGGTTCCGAGCGGCCGCGCGGCACAAACCGCGCGGCCGGCGCGGCGCCGGCTGGCGGCCGCGGCGCGCACATCATAAAGCAAGCGGCGCGCTTGGCGCGAAGGGCGGCGCGAGTATAATTCCGGCTTCTTTCCCGTTCCGGGCGCGGCCGGCCCCAGTGCTGTCCGGGCTGTCGCCGTCGATCCCGCGTCGAATCATTCATGCGCCCCAGGCGTTCGAGTTACCGTTTATGACCCGTCCTGTCCGTACCCGCTTCGCGCCGAGTCCCACCGGCTTCATCCACCTCGGCAACATCCGCTCCGCGCTCTATCCGTGGGCGTTCGCCCGCAAGATGAAAGGCACGTTCGTGCTGCGTATCGAGGATACCGACGTCGAGCGCTCGTCGCAGGAAGCCGTCGACGCGATCCTCGAGGGGATGCAGTGGCTCGGCCTGGATTTCGACGAAGGCCCGATTTACCAGATGCAGCGGATGGACCGCTACCGCGCGGTGCTCGCGCAGATGCTCGAGCAGGGCCTCGCGTACCCGTGCTACATGTCGGCCGAGGAACTCGACGCGCTGCGCGAGCGCCAGCGCGAGGCCGGCCTCAAGCCGCGCTACGACGGCACGTGGCGTCCGGAGCCGGGCAAGGTGCTGCCCGAGCCGCCGGCCGGCGTGAAGCCGGTGCTGCGGTTCCGCAACCCGCTGACCGGCACGGTCGTGTGGGATGACGCGGTGAAGGGGCGTGTCGAGATCTCGAACGAGGAGCTCGACGACCTCGTGATCGCGCGTCCGGACGGCACGCCGATCTACAACTTCTGCGTGGTCGTGGACGACATGGACATGAACATCACGCACGTGATTCGCGGTGATGACCACGTGAACAACACGCCGCGCCAGATCAACATCCTGCGCGCGCTCGGCGGCGAGCCGCCGGTCTATGCACACTTGCCGACCGTGCTGAACGAGCAGGGCGAGAAGATGAGCAAGCGGCATGGCGCGATGAGCGTGATGGCGTACCGCGACGACGGCTTCCTGCCGGAGGCCGTCGTCAACTACCTCGCGCGCCTCGGCTGGTCGCACGGCGACGCGGAAATCTTCTCGCGCGAGCAGTTCGTCGAATGGTTCGACCTCGAGCATCTCGGCAAGTCGCCCGCGCAGTACGACCACAGCAAGCTGAGCTGGCTGAACGCCCATTACATCAAGGAAGCGGACAACGCGCGCCTCGCCGCGCTGGCGAAGCCGTTCCTCGACGCGCTTGGCATCGACGACGCGGCGATCGCGACGGGCCCCGCGCTCGACGCGGTGGTCGGCCTGATGAAGGACCGCGCGACGACGGTCAAGGAGATCGCCGAAGGCGCCGCGATGTTCTACCGTGTGCCGGCGCCGGATGCCGACGCGCTCGCGCAGCACGTGACCGATGCGGTGCGCCCGGCACTGGCCGACCTCGTCGCCGCGCTGAAGGCGGCCGACTGGACGAAGGAAGCGGTGTCCGCTGCGCTGAAGGCGACGCTCGGCGCGCACAAGCTGAAGATGCCGCAGCTCGCGATGCCGGTGCGCCTGCTGGTGGCGGGCACGACGCATACGCCGTCGATCGACGCGGTGCTCGTGCTGTTCGGTCGTGACGTCGTGGTGTCGCGTATCGAGGCCGCGCTGGCCTGAGGTTGGAGCGGGTGCGAAGCCGCTCGCGCAGGGTGTCACGGCGGCTTCGCAAAAAATTTCGCTCGAATCGCAAAAAGGGTATTTACAAGTTCAAATTCGGTCCATATAATCTCATTTCTGTTCTGCAAGGGGGTATAGCTCAGCTGGGAGAGCGCTTGCATGGCATGCAAGAGGTCAGCGGTTCGATCCCGCTTACCTCCACCATCAGAGCAGAACGAATTGATTTGCGAAGCAGCGGTAGTAGTAATAAATGCTTCACAAAATGATTTAAAGCAGTTAGAATTTCGGCCTTCGCTGTTGATGATGAGTGAATAGCGAAAGTCAGACTGATCTGAAAAGATCATGTCCCCTTCGTCTAGAGGCCTAGGACATCACCCTTTCACGGTGAGTACAGGGGTTCGAATCCCCTAGGGGACGCCAGGATTCAGCGGCGTTTCGTAGAAGTGTCGCGAGGCTTGCAGAACGTAACCGACGTTCTGCAGGTAACGGTGCAGAAAGTTGGAGCGGTAGTTCAGTCGGTTAGAATACCGGCCTGTCACGCCGGGGGTCGCGGGTTCGAGTCCCGTCCGCTCCGCCAGAACGAAGCCCGTTCAAGACGTTTTTGAGCGGGCTTTTGTATTAAAGATGTAAGCAGTACGTTGTCCCCTTCGTCTAGAGGCCTAGGACATCACCCTTTCACGGTGAGTACAGGGGTTCGAATCCCCTAGGGGACGCCAGGATTCAGCGGCGTTTCGTAGTAGAAGTGTCGCAACGCTTGCAGGACGTGAACGAGGTCCTGCAGGTGAGAGTGAAGAAAGCTGGAGCGGTAGTTCAGTTGGTTAGAATACCGGCCTGTCACGCCGGGGGTCGCGGGTTCGAGCCCCGTCCGCTCCGCCAGAACAAGGCCCGTTCAAATGAACGTTTTGAACGGGCTTTTGCATTAAAGATGTAAGCAGTACGTTGTCCCCTTCGTCTAGAGGCCTAGGACATCACCCTTTCACGGTGAGTACAGGGGTTCGAATCCCCTAGGGGACGCCAGATTTCGGCGTCGTTCGAACAAACGATGCGCCGGCAGGAAGTAACCGACGCCTGCCAGGCAAGAAGCAAGACTGGAGCGGTAGTTCAGTCGGTTAGAATACCGGCCTGTCACGCCGGGGGTCGCGGGTTCGAGTCCCGTCCGCTCCGCCAGAAAATGAAAAAGCCCGCCTCGTGCGGGCTTTTTCATTTGCATCGTTGCTCGTGCCCGCTTGCGGGCGCGTGACTGCGGAGCGGAGGAAGCCGCCTGCGCGGCTTCCGGCGGGACTCGAAGGGCTGCGCGTGCACGCGCAGCCGCGGCCTGCAGGATGTAGGCGAGTCCCGTCCGCTCCGCCAGAAAATGAGAAAGCCCGCCTCGTGCGGGCTTTTTCATTTGCATCGTTGATCCGGCGCCGCTACGAGAAATTCGCGATTGCATCCGCCCGCGACTGCGCTATCGTGGCGGAATGCGTTCTTGACCCCTGCGCGATGCTCGATCCGACCGACCTGCGATTGCTGTATCAGCTCCGGCCCGCGGAGCCTGGCGATTTTCCGTTTGCCGAGGCGCTGACGCACGGCAACATGGGCGGCTATTACAAGCGCCATGGGCTCGTCTGGCGCAGCGACCTGTTCTATGCGAGCTGGCGCGAATCCGAAAACTTCATCCTGGAAGCCGACGGCGAACGTATCGGCGTGCTGCGCGTGACCGAGGAGGGCGATTCGCTGCACATCCGCGACGTGCAGATCGCGGCCGGCCATCGCGGACAGGGCGCCGGCACCTACATGCTCGACATGTCGCATCGCTGGGCGCGCGCCCGCGGGTTGCACGAACTGCAGTTGCGTGTGTTCGTCGACAATCCGGCCGCGCGCCTCTACCTGCGTATGGGCTACCGTGTCACCGGGCCGAGGCTGGCCCAGCTCGGCTCGATTCGCCACATGGTGCGTCCGGTTTGAGCGCGTAACGGGACCCACGCGGGGGACCACGCTGCGACGGTCAGCGGGCAGCGTCGATCGCGCCGTCGGTTGCGATGCCGTCTTCCGCGCCCCGATGCTCGTAGCCGCGCAGCATGAACGCGCGCGGGCTTTCGCCGAACGCGCGCCGGAACATCGCCGAAAACGCGCTCTGGCTCTGGTAGCCGAGTTCGCGTGCGATATGCGACAGCGGGCGCCCCTGGTTCAACAGCGGAATCGCGCGCGCGAGCAGCGCCTGCTGCCGCCACTGCGAAAAACTCACGCCCAGTTCCTGCCTGAACAGCCGCGAGATCGTGCGCGTGCTCGCGCCGACCTCGCTCGCCCAGTGTTCGAGCGATTCCGCATGCGCCGGTTGCGCGAGCACCGCCTCGCACAGCATGCGCAGCCGCTTCTCGTCGGGCATCGGCACCGCGAGCGGCAGCGGTTCGGCGCGGCTCAGCTCGTCGAGCACGAGCCCGCACAGCAGCCGTTCGCGGGTGCCGCTCAGGTCGCGCGCGTCGAGCGCGACGATCAGTTCGCGCAGCAAGCCCGTCACCTCGACCACCCGGCATGCATCGAGCCCGTCCGGCACGACAGACTCGTCGATGTACAGCGTGCGCAAGTACGCTTCCTCGACGATCACGACCTCGTGCGTGACGTGCGGCGGCACCCAGATCGCGCGGGACGGCGGCACCATCCACGTCGTCCCGGTCGTCGCGACGCGCAGCACGCCGCGCGATGCATACGCAAGTTGCGCCCACGCGTGCGTGTGCAGCGGGATCCGGCGGCCGGCGTCCACCTGCCGCGCCCGGACACGCATCGGGTGGACGCGGGTCGGCGCGAACTCGGGCGGGATGTCGATGACGTCGTACGGGTTCGATGCGTCGGCTTGGGCTGGCGGGTTCATGGACGATTCGGTCGGCGCGGCGGCGATGCCGTCATTTTAGAAGGCGCCGCGCAGGCGCATGCGGCGGTTTTTCGGTCGATAATGCACGGCTCAAATGAACTTTGTATGGGGCAGCACGTGTTCCGGCCGGCGCAAGCCCGGGCCAGCGTGATGCGTCGTGCCGAAAAGAACCATCGTGCCGCCGGCGCGGTCTATCGATGTGGGCGCGTTTTCGCACAAGCAGCGCCCCAACGACGCCGGCGCCCGCGGCACGGCCGCGACGGCCCGGCACGGCAACACCTGAATCGAAGAGGAGGACCACGATGCGCCATGTATTCGTCTACGGCACATTGAGAGCGGGAGAAGCCAACGACATCGGCCATGCGGCCGCGCGCCACGGGATCGCCGCGCCGACGCTGCTCGGGGCGGCCGCACTGCCGGGCGAACTGTACGATTTCGGCACGTATCCGGGCATGGTCGCCGGGCCGGCCGGCCGGTCGCTCGTGTGGGGCGACGTCTACGAGATCGACGAGCGACTGGTGCCCGTACTCGACGAGATCGAGCGCGTCTATCCGGGCGTCGACACGCTGTTCCGGCAGGAGCCGGTGACCGTCGAACTCGGCGGTCGTGCCTACGCGTGCGTCTACTACCCGGTCGCCGCGCATGCGGCAGCCGACCGTCCGCGCATCGCGTCGGGCGATTGGGTCCAGCATCGGCGCGAGCGGGAAGCCGCCGCAGCATCCGTATAGAGAACCCGCTGCGCAGCAAAAGAAAAGCGCCCCGCTGGGCGCTTTTTTCATGCCGCCGTGTCGTGCGACCGGCGGCGGGCAGGACCGGGCGACCCGGCCCGCGTCGTCAGATTTCCTCGTACAGCGGCAGCGTCAGGAATTCGGTGAAGCCTTCCGACGTCGACATCTGTTCGAAGATCGCCGCGGCACGCTCGTACGGCTGCGTGTTGCCGCCGACCGAACGCTTCACGTTGTCGAGCTCGGCCTTCGCGAATTCGCGCACGAGCTCGGCGGTGACCTTGCGACCGTCGTCGAGCACGCCCTTCGGCGAGCGGATCCACTGCCACACCTGCGAGCGGGAGATCTCGGCGGTCGCCGCGTCTTCCATCAGGTTATGGATCGGCACGCAGCCGTTGCCGTCGAGCCAGGCGCCGAGATAGTGGATGCCGACGTTGATGTTGTTGCGCAGGCCGGCTTCGGTGATCGGTGCTTCAGGCTGGAAGTCGAGCAGGTTCTTGCCTTCGATCTGCACGTCGTCGCGTTGCTTCGCGATCTGGTTCGGCTGGTCGCCGAGCACCTTGACGAATTCCTCCATCGCGATCGGCACGAGGCCCGGGTGCGCGACCCAGCCACCGTCGTAGCCGTCGGTCGCGTCGCGGGCCTTGTCCGAACGCACGCCGCCCATCGCCTTGTCGTTCGCTTCCGGATCGTTCTTGATCGGAATCAGCGCAGCCATCCCGCCGATCGCCGGCGCGTTGCGCTTGTGGCAGGTCTTCAGCAGCAGCAGCGCGTAGGCGCGCATGAACGGCACCGTCATCGTGATCTTCGAGCGGTCGGCCAGGCAGAAGTCGCGGTCGTTCTTGAACTTCTTGATCGCCGAGAAGATGTAGTCCCAGCGGCCGGCGTTCAGGCCCGAGCTGTGTTCGCGCAGTTCGTACAGGATCTCGTCCATTTCGAACGCGGCGAGGATCGTCTCGATCAGCACCGTCGCGCGGATCGTGCCGCGCGGCACGCCGACTGCCTCCTGTGCCGCGACGAAGATGTCGTTCCACAGGCGCGCTTCGAGATGGCTTTCCATCTTCGGCAGGTAGAAGTACGGGCCCGAGCCGCGCGCGATCAGTTCCTTCGCGTTGTGGAACAGGAACAGCGCGAAATCGAAGATGCCGCCGGACACGCGCTGGCCGTCGACCGTCACGTGCTTCTCGTCGAGGTGCCAGCCGCGCGGACGCACGATCAACGTCGCGACCTTGTCGTTCAGCTGGTACGACTTGCCGTTCTGCTCGAGCGAGATCGTACGGCGCACCGCGTCCTTCAGGTTGATCTGGCCGTCGATCTGGTTCGTCCAGCTCGGCGCGTTCGAATCCTCGAAGTCCGTCATGTACGAATCGGCGCCCGAGTTCAGCGCGTTGATGATCATCTTGCGCTCGACGGGGCCGGTGATCTCGACGCGGCGGCATTGCAGGTCGGCCGGCAGCGGCGCGACCTTCCAGTCGCCCTCGCGGATCGCCTTCGTGTCGGCCAGGAAATCGGGGCGTTCGCCGGCGTCGAGGCGCCGGGTGCGCTCGACGCGGGCCTGCAGCAGCGCCTGGCGGCGCGGCTCGAACGCGCGGTGCAGCGCCGCGACGAGCGCGAGTGCTTCAGGCGTCAGGATCGCTTCGTAACCCGGCTTGATTTCGCCGGTGATCGCCATGCCTTGCGGCAGCGTGATCGGGGTGCTCATGAGTCTCATCTCCTTGGTCGGTCAGTTGCGGTTTCGGTGAAGGGGGAAGGCGGCAGCGCAGCGAACGTCATGCGCCCGGGCCGGGGCGCGCGCGGTTCGCGGGTCTGCCGGACGGAGCCGGGGTGGCGAGGAATGCGAGCAGATCGGCCATGCCGCTGCCGGTGCCGTCGGGCGGCGCGCCGAGTTCCTCGGCGGGCGCGCCCGTGCGGTTGAGCCAGAACGTCGTGTAGCCGAACCAGGCGGCCCCCGCGACGTCCCAGGCGTTCGACGACACGAACACGATGTCGCGCGGGTTCGCGCCGAACGCGGCGGTGCCGAGTGCGTACGCGGCCGGGCTCGGCTTGTACGCGCGTACCGCGTCGGCCGACAGCACGCGATCGAACAGGCCGGTCATGCCGGCGCTCTTGATCGCGATGTCGAGCATCTCCGGGTTGCCGTTCGACAGGATCGCGAGCGGCGGGCGCGGGTCGAGCGCGCGCAGCTTGCGCAGCGCGGGCACCGTGTCGGGATAGGTGGACAGGCACGCGTATTCGTCCATCAGCCGCTTTTCGGCCGCGCTGTTCAGCGCGAGCCCGAGCCTGCGCGCGGCGAACCGCAGCGCGTCGAGCGTGATGTCGCGGAACGGGCGATAGCGGGCGCCGGACGGATCGGCGAGCGTGCGCAACTGCGAGTATTCGATTTGCTTGCGTCGCCACAGCTGCGACAACCGGTCCCCGTGACCGGGAAACATCTGCTCTGCCGCGGCCACGACCGCATGCACGTCGAACAACGTGCCGAATGCATCGAAGAGGATTGCGTCGGGAGAGGAGAGTGTCGTTGTGGCCGACATAGCCTTGCGCTCCAGTTTCAGAGGTCGGAAACGATTTTATTCGTGCTCGTCAGTGCTAAAAAAGACGCTAAACATCACTTGATCTTTTACTTTCATATACCTAATCTTGACCGCTCAAGCTATTTGAAGGGCGGGAACGCCGCCCTTGCGAGTCATGGACCGGTTCAAACAGATCGAAACGTTCGCCGCGGTCGCGGCGAAGGGCAGCCTGTCGGCGGCCGCGCATGCGGAAGGCGTCGCGCCGGCGATCATCGGCCGCCGCCTCGACGCGCTCGAGGAGCGGCTCGGCGTCAAGCTGCTGGTGCGGACCACGCGCAAGCTCACGCTGACCTTCGAGGGTTCGGCCTTCCTCGAGGATTGCCAGCGAATCATCAACGACATGCAGAACGCGGAGGCAAGCGTGTCCGCCGGCGGCGTGAAGGCGAGCGGCCACCTGCGCATTTCCGCGCCGGCCGGCTTCGGGCGGCGCCACGTCGCGCCGCTCGTGCCCGAGTTCAGCGGCGCGCATCCGGACGTGTCGGTCACGCTCGACCTGTCCGACCGGATGGTCGACCTCGTCAACGAAGGGTTCGATTGCGCGGTGCGGCTCGGCGAGCTGCCCGATTCGTCGCTGGTGTCGCTGAAGCTCGGCGAGAACCGGCGCGTGTGCGTCGCGTCCCCCGCGTATCTCGCGCGGCGCGGCACGCCGGCCACGCTTGCGGAACTCGCGCGCCACAACTGCCTCGCGCTTGCCGCGAATGCGAACCAGCAGCGCGGCTGGGCGTTCCAGGAGGACGACAAGGTGGTGTCGATCCGGGTGAACGGCACGATGGAATGCTCGGACGGCGCGGTGCTGCACGAGTGGTGCCTCGCCGGCTACGGCCTGGCATGGCGATCGTGGTGGGAGGTCGGCGACGACATCGCGGCCGGCCGCCTCGTCACCGTGCTCGACGCGTTCGCAGCGCCGCCGATCGGCATCCACGCGGTGTTTCCGCAGCGCCGTCACCTGCCGCTGCGCGTGCGGCTGTTTCTCGATTACCTGAAACATACGTACGAACGGCCCGGGTATTGGGGCGAGTAGGGCGCACCCGCCCGCGCGTTTCCGATATGAGGGCGAACCCGCTGCCGGCGCCGGTCGCCCGGTTTCGCGCACTACAATCGAAACTGGCATGCGCGACGCGCCGGAGCCGGCCCGCATGGGTTCGCGGTGCGCGCGATGCGTCTGACGCAGGAGGGCGCGATGTTCCGGCACATCCTCGTTCCAACCGACGGTTCCGAACTGTCGCAGAAGGCGATCGACGGCGCGATCGACCTGGCGCGCGCGGTCGGCGCGCGGGTCACGGCCTATGCGTGCCTGCCGCAGTATCCGTACTCGCCGTTTTCCGAAGTGATCATCGAGCCGCCCGCCGATTTCCGGGCGCGCAGCGAGCGCGAGGCGCGCGCGCACCTGGACGATGTGCAGGCAGCCGCGAAGGCGGCCGGCGTCGTCTGCGACAGCTGGACGAGCGTGCATCCATCGCCGTACCTCGGCATCATCGAGGCGGCCGAACGTGGCGGCTGCGACGTGATCTTCATGGCGTCCCACGGACGTCGCGGGCTCGGCAGCCTGCTGATCGGCAGCGAAACGCAGCGCGTGCTGACCCATACGAAAATTCCGGTGATCGTCTATCGATAGAGGCGGCGCCCGTCGTTCGTGGCCGCGCGTGTGACAGCACGGCGGCGCCGCTGAAAAAAGGCGCGCCGGACGAAGCCGGCGCGCGTCGTTGCTGGCGGCCGCAGGCCGCGCGGCGGGTCGCGCGGGTCACCGCGCGCCTGCCGTCTCCTCCCTGATTGTTGTTCCCGTTGTTCCGTGCGGCCGATGCCGCGCCGTCGCGTGACGGGCCGGCATCGGCGTGACGCTTGCGCGCGTTACGCGACCTTCTTGCCGTCGAAGAACTGTTCGTCTTCGGTCGAGCCGTGCAGCGCGGTCGTCGAGGCTTCGCGCTCGACCGTCTGCGTGACCGCGTCGAAGTAGCCGGTGCCGACTTCGCGCTGGTGCTTGACGGCCGTGAAGCCCTTGTCGGCCGCCGCGAACTCGGCCTGCTGCAGTTCGACGAACGCGCTCATCTGCGTGCGGGCATAGCCGTGCGCGAGGTTGAACATCGAGTAGTTCAGCGCATGGAAGCCGGCCAGCGTGATGAACTGGAACTTGTAGCCCATCGCGCCGAGTTCCTTCTGGAACTTCGCGATCGTCGCGTCGTCGAGGTTCTTCTTCCAGTTGAACGACGGCGAGCAGTTGTACGACAGCATCTTGCCGGGGAACTGCTTGTGGATCGCTTCCGCGAACTTCTTCGCGTACTCGAGATCCGGCTTGCCCGTCTCGCACCAGACGAGATCGGCGTACGGCGCATACGCGAGGCCGCGCGAGATCGCCTGCCCGATGCCCGGCTTCGTGCGGAAGAAGCCTTCGACCGTGCGCTCGCCCGTCAGGAACGGCTTGTCGTTGTCGTCGATGTCGGACGTGATCAGGTCCGCCGCTTCCGCGTCGGTCCGCGCGACCAGCAGGGTCGGCGTGCCCATCACGTCGGCTGCGAGACGCGCCGCCGACAGCTTCGCGACCGCTTCGCGGGTCGGCACCAGCACCTTGCCGCCCATGTGGCCGCACTTCTTCACCGACGCGAGCTGGTCCTCGAAGTGCACGCCCGAGGCGCCTGCCTCGATCATCGCCTTCATCAGTTCGAACGCGTTCAGCACGCCGCCGAAGCCGGCTTCCGCGTCCGCGACGATCGGCGCGAAGAAATCGACGTAGCCTTCGTCGCTCGGATTCTTGCCTTCCGACCACTGGATCTGGTCGGCGCGCGTCAGCGTGTTGTTGATGCGCTTGACGACGAGCGGCACCGAGTTCGCCGGGTACAGCGACTGGTCCGGGTACATTTCGCCCGCGACGTTCGCGTCGCCGGCCACTTGCCAGCCCGACAGGTAGATCGCCTTCAGGCCGGCCTTCACCTGCTGCATCGCCTGGTTGCCGGTCAGCGCACCGAGTGCGTTGACGAACGGCTCTTCGTTGATGAGGCGCCACAGCTTTTCCGCGCCGCGCTTGGCCAGCGTGTGCTCGACGGCGATCGAGCCGCGCAGGCGCACCACGTCGTCAGCCGTGTAGCTGCGCTTGATGCCCTTCCAGCGCGGATCGGTTTCCCATTGCTTTTGCAGTTCCTGTGCCTGTTGCTGTCGCGACATGATGAGCTCCTTGATGCGGTGTGTTGCCAGATCGGTCGAATCGGACGGTGCTGATGCTGTTCTCGAAGCGGAAGCGGGGGCGTGCCGCTTCGAGAAGTCTTGTATAAGAGTCTAGGCAAACCGGTCGGAGTCAAACAGGGGCTGTCTCGCGAAGTTTCGAACTTTTTAATCGTTATTAATCAATCGCTTGTTGTTTTTATTTCGCAATGAGAAACGATTTTTCCCATCTCGCAATTGTAAGGTTGTGCCGCGCAGCATGATTTTTTACGACGCAAAAAAATTTTCCGCATCGTGAAATTTGGTGCGGGACGAAAAAAAACCGGCGCGGGTGCGCCGGTTTGCCGGATGGGCGGGCGGCCGCGGGGCCGCCGGGGCGTGCTTACGACGCCGAATTGCTGCGACGCGGGCCGCCGCTGCGCTGGCCGTCGCGACGCGGGCCGCCGTCACGGCTGCCGCCCGGCTTGCCGCTCCAGCCGCCGCCGTTGCCGCCGCCGTAGCTGCGGCTGCCGCCGTTGCCGCCATGACCGCCGCCCGGCTTGCCGCCGAAACGACGACCGCCGTTACCGCCGCCCGGACGGCCGCGGCCGCCGGTGCCGCGATCGTTGCGCGGGGGTGCCTTGCGGGGCTCGAAGCCTTCGATCACGTTGACCGGCAGCGGCGAGCGTACGAAGCGCTCGATGCGCTTGAGCGCGCCCTGTTCGGCGTGGTGCACGAGGCTCACCGCGGTGCCCGAACGGCCGGCACGGCCGGTACGGCCGATACGGTGCACGTAGTCTTCCGCGAACTTCGGCAGGTCGTAGTTGAACACGTGCGTGATGCCCGGGATGTCGATGCCGCGGGCCGCGACGTCGGTGGCCACCAGCACGCGCACGCGGCGCTCGCGCAGCGCACGGATCGTGCGGTTGCGCGCGCCCTGCGGCAGGTCGCCGTGCAGCGCGGCCGATTCGAAGCCGGCGTCGGCGAGACGGCCGGCGAGCTGGTCGGCGTCGATCTTGGTCGCCGTGAAGATGATCGCCTGGTCGAGCGCGTCGTCGCGCAGCAGGTGATCGAGCAGGCGATCCTTGTGGTCGCGGTCGTCGACGTAGTGCACGGTCTGCGCGATGTTGGCGCGCGATTCGAGGCGCTGCTGGATCTCGATGCGTTCCGGATCCTTCAGCAGGCGGCTCGTCAGCGAACCGATCTTGCCGTCGAGCGTGGCCGAGAACAGCATCGTCTGGCGCGACTCGGGCGTGGCGGCGACGATCGTTTCGATGTCTTCGATGAAGCCCATGTCCAGCATGCGGTCGGCTTCGTCGAGCACGAGCATCTTCAGTTCGGACAGGTCGATACGGCCGCGCTCGAGGTGATCGAGCAGACGGCCCGGCGTGGCGACCAGGATCTCGGGGTTCTTCGCGAGCAGCATCAGCTGCTGGCCGTAGGCGACGCCGCCGAGGATGCTGACCGTGCGCAGGCGCTTCAGGTGCTTGCCGTAGGTCGACGCGGCCGTGGTGACCTGCATCGCGAGTTCACGGGTCGGCGTCAGCACGAGCAGGCCCGGGCGGGCGACGGGCTGCGGGCGGCGCACACGGCGGTCGCCCTGGTTCGGTTCACGCGGCGCGCGCGGTTGCTGCGCCTGCGCCTTCTGGAGCTGCGCGAAACGTTCGATCGCGGGCAGCATGAATGCGGCCGTCTTGCCCGAACCGGTCGGGCTCGACACCAGCAGGTCCCGACCGGCGATGCCGGCCGGAATCGCGCGCTGCTGGACCGGCGTCGGCTTGGCGTAGCCGGCGGCCTGCAGCGCGGAAACGATCTCCGGCGACAACCCGAGCGACGCGAAAGTCGGCTCGTCCGACGCCGGTTCGACCGCGGCCGGTGCGGCAGCGTTGTCGAGACCGAGCGCCTGGTCGGCGATCGCGTTGAGCGGGCTGGAGTTGATGCTCGAAGTCATAACAATCCTTGAAACACAGTGGGTGAAACGTCGGCGCCAATCGCGCATACCCAAGTCGTCGGATTCAGCGAGCAAATCGGGAAACGGGTGCAATCCGCCGAACCGTCGGCGGATGAGGCATTAGAAGCTGTTTTGGGTGCGGCGCGCTTCTGGAGCGGGGCCGCCAGCCTAGTTGACGACCGCGAGGGTCGAAGCAGGAGGGGACAGGTTCTAAACCGGATTGGAGCTTAACGCTACGAGGCGTCGGGCCGGAACGGCTTGCGAGCCGAGCGCGGGAGGTGACGCAGCCAGCATTATAGAGAAATTTGCTGCGCTGCGCCACTGATTTGATTGCCTATTGCGGCAGGCGGGACAGATCAGGACGCCGTGCCGTTCTTCAGCGATTCGACGAGCTCGATGTATTGCTGCTTCGCCGCGTCCTGGGTCGTGCCTTTCAGCGCTTCCCACGCGTCGTACTTGTACTTGCCGACGATGTCGGTGAAGCCGGGCTTGTCGCCGTGCGCGTCGCCGTCGGTCGCCTGCTTGAAGAGCGCGTACAGGCGCAGCAGCGTCAGGTTGCCCGGGCGCTCGGTCAGTTGCTTGACGTCGACCTGGGCCTGGTCGAATTGGGCGGTGAGTTCGCTCATCGTGTGTCTCCGTAAGGGTTTCAGGTCGGGCGATCTTAACAAGCGCCGCGCCGCGCGGGGTCGAGCGATCCTTCCAAACCGCCGGCCGCGCGGCGCGCGCATCGCGATCGGGTCCGATCGCCCGTGGGAGCGGGGCGCCGCATTACAATGTCGGCCATGACGCAAACAGTGCTCCTCGCCATCGATACGTCGACCGAATACTGCTCGGTCGCGCTGCTGCGCTCGGCTTTCGCCGATGACGCCGTTTCCACCCCGCAAACCTGGGTCCGCCACGAGCTGACGGGCGCCGTGTCGAGCACGCGCGTGCTGCCGGCCATCCAGGAACTCTTCGCCGAATCGGGCCTCACGTTCGCCGATTGCGACGCGATCGCGTTCGGCGCGGGCCCCGGCTCGTTCACCGGGCTGCGCACCGCGACCGGCATTACCCAGGGGCTCGCGTTCGGGCGCGGGCTGCCGGTCGTGCCGGTCAGCACGCTGCTCGCGTGCGCCGAACACGCGCGGCTGCGCGCACCCGGCACGACGCGCGTGCTGGCCGCGCTCGACGCGCGGATGGACGAAGCGTACTGGGCCGACTTCGCGTGGGACGCGCAGGCGGGCGACTGGCGCACGCTGCATCCGGCGTCGCTCGATGCACCGGGCGCCGTCGGCGTGCCCGACGCGCCGTTCACGCTCGCGGGCAACGCGGCGGCCGCGTTCGGCGCGCAACTGCCGGCCGCGGCGGCCGCGGCCGTGATCGACGGCGATGCGCTGCCGCATGCGCTGGCTGTCGCGCATGCCGCGCTGCGGGCGTTCCGCGCCGGCCGGACGGTGCCGGCCGACCAGGCCGCGCCCGAATACGTGCGCGACAAGGTCGCGCAGACCACCGCCGAGCGCATGGCCGCGCGCGCCGCGCAGACGGGCGGAGCGAAAGGATGACGGGCGTCCTGTTGAGCGACCGCTATTTGTCGCCGATGACCGACACCGATCTCGACGAGGTCGTCGCGATCGAGCAGGTCGCGTACGAATTCCCGTGGAGCCGCGGCAATTTCGAGGATTCGCTGCGCAACGGCTATTTCGGCGTGTGCCTGCGCCACGTGACGGGCGCGCTCGTCGGCTATTGCGTGCTGATGCCGGTGGTCGACGAGATGCACCTGCTGAACCTGTGCGTCGCGCCGGCCGCCCAGCAGTCGGGCGCGGGTCTCGCGCTGCTGCGCGAAGCCGTGCGCATCTCGCGCGCGGAACGGCTCGACGGCATGCTGCTCGAGGTGCGGCCGTCCAATCCGCGGGCGATCCATCTGTACGAGCGCTTCGGCTTCGTGACGATCGGCCGGCGCAAGAACTACTATCCGGCGCGGCATCGCAGCCGGGAGGACGCGATCGTGATGCGTCTGACGCTGAACAAGGACGAAGGGGACGCGCATGGCGTGGGCTGAAGCAGCGCTCGAGGAAATGGGTCTCGCGCAGATCTGGGTGCGGCGCGGGTCGCGCGCGGAAGGCGCGGAGGCGGGTGGCGCGGGTGCAGCGCCGGCTGAGGCGCCGGGTGCGGCGGACGATGCGCCCGCCGTTGCGGCCGCAACCGTCGCGCGCGCGCCGCGGCCGACGTCGGAGCAGCCGCGTGACACGCAGGCGCCTGCACGTGTGTTCCCGCGTGACGATACGCCGCCGGTTGATACGCCGCCGGTTGGCGGCGCCGCGCGCGCCGCGGCGCCGGCCGCCGAAACGGGCAGTGCCGCGCGTGCCGCGATCGACGACGATCGTGCGTCCGCCGGGCCAGCATCGTCCACAGCCGCTGCCGCTGCCGCGGACGACATGCCGCCGCTCACCGAAGACGATTTCGCGTGGTTCGACGCGGCGCCGCCCGGCGATCCGCTGCCGCCGGCCGAAGCGCGTCCGGCCGCGACGCCGGTCGCGATGCTCGACTGGGATGCGCTCGCGGCCCGCGTCGCCGATTGCATGAGCTGCCGCCTGTGCGAGAAGCGCACCAACACCGTGTTCGGTGTCGGCGATCGAGAAGCGGACTGGATGCTGATCGGCGAAGCGCCCGGCGAGAACGAGGACAGGCAGGGCGAGCCGTTCGTCGGCCAGGCCGGCAAGCTGCTCGACAACATGCTGCAGTCGCTCGCGCTCAAGCGCGGCGACAACGTCTACATCGCCAACGTGATCAAGTGCCGCCCGCCCGGCAACCGCAATCCGGAACCGGACGAGGTCGCGCGCTGCGAGCCGTACCTGCAGCGTCAGGTCGCGCTCGTGAAGCCGAAGCTGATCGTCGCGCTCGGCCGCTTCGCCGCGCAGACGCTGCTGAAGACGGACGCGAGCATCGCATCGCTGCGCGGCCGCGTGCACACGTACGAAGGCGTGCCGGTGATCGTCACCTACCACCCGGCGTACCTGCTGCGCAGCCTGCAGGACAAGTCGAAGGCATGGGCCGACCTGTGCCTGGCGCGCGATACGTTCCAGCGGGCGGAGGGCGCCGCCGCACACGGGCCGGCCGGACAATGACGCGCGGCGCGGCGTTCGCGTTCGTCGATACGCTGCACGATGCCGCGGTCCGCGATCTGGGCTGGCTCCTCGCGAGCCCGAGCCTGCTCACCGCGGCGCCCGGCGCGCCGCTCGCGCATCCGTGGTCGGATGCGGTCGAACGCGTGGCCGTCGAAGCGTGGCTCGTCGCGCTCGATGCCGCGCCCGAGCCGCTGCACCGCGCGCTCGACGGGCTGCGGCCCGTGCGACTCGGCCGCTATGCCGAATGCCTGCTCGAGTATTTCCTCACGCACGGGCCGTCGCTGCGGCTCGTCGCTGCGAATCTACCGTTGCGCAGCAACGGCAAGACGCTCGGCGAGGTCGATTTCCTCGTCGATGCGCCGGGCGGGCTGCGCCTGCACTGGGAACTCGCGGTCAAGTGCTATCTATGCGCGCCGGTGGACGGCGATGCATCGCTCGCGGATTTCGTCGGGCCGAATCTCGTCGACCGCCTCGACCGCAAGCGCAGCCGGCTGCTCGAGCATCAGCTGCGGCTGAGCGATCGCCACGGGTTCGCGCTGCTGGGCTACGGCGCGCCGTCCGATGCGCAGATGTTCATCAAGGGCTGGCTGTTCTATCCGCACGGCGTGCCGCTGCCGCCGGTGGCCGCGGAAATCGCGGCCGATCATCCGCGCGGGTTCTGGCTCACGCACGCGCAGTGGCCGGCCTGGGCCTCCGCACAGCCCGACGGTGCGGCGTGGAACGTGCTGCCGCGGCTCGCATGGCTCGCGCCGCGGCGGGTGGCGGCCGACGCCGCGCCCGAACCGCTGGCGCGTTCGCTCGAGTTGCCGTCCGCCTTGACGGCGCGCCAGGCGCCCGCGCTGATCGGCGTTCATCGACAGGACGGCAACGGCGTATGGCGGGAGACGGCGCGCGGCTTCATCGTGCCGGACGACTGGCCCGCGCGTGCGCAGGCGTTCGCTGCCCAGGACCACTGACGCCGCGTCAGCCGGCGCTTACCACCAGCGATGGAAGTGATGGACGGGGCCGACGCCGTGGCCGACGTCGAGCTGGCCGCTCGCGGCGATCGCGCCGGTCAGGTAGGCCTTCGCTTCGCGCACCGCGCTGTCGAGATCGGGTTGCTGCGGCAGCAGCGCGGCGATCGCCGACGACAGCGTGCAGCCCGTGCCATGCGTGTTGCTGACCGGCACGCGCGTGCCGTCGAACCGCACCGCATGCGCCGCATCGACGAGCCAGTCGGGGCTCGCGGCTGCGTCAGGCAGGTGGCCGCCCTTCATCAGCACGGCGCGCGCGCCGGATTGCAGCAGCGCCCGGCCTTGCCGGACCATCTCGTCTTCGGTCATCGCGGGCGTGTCGCCGAGCAGGGCCGCCGCTTCGGGCAGGTTCGGCGTGACGACGGTCGCGAGCGGCAGCAGCGCGTCGCGCAACGCGTCGACCGCATCGGGCGCGAGCAGCGCGTGCGAACTCTTCGAAATCATCACCGTATCGAGCACGACGAAGCGCGGCGCATAGCGCCGCAGCGCGTCGGCGACCGCGTGCACGATCGCCGCGTTCGCGAGCATGCCGATCTTGACCGCGTCGATGCGGATGTCGTCGAACACCGCGTCGAGCTGCGCGGTCACGAACGCGGCGTCCGGCGCGTGCACGCCGGTCACGCCGCGCGTGTTCTGCGCGGTCAGCGCGGTGATCACGCTCGCGCCGTACGCGCCGAGCGCGGAGAAGGTCTTGAGGTCGGCCTGGATGCCCGCGCCGCCGCCCGAGTCGGAGCCGGCGATCGTCAGGACGTTGGGTATCGGGTGCGTCATGATGGCAAGGCGCCGGTTCGAAGACCGGCGCCGACGGACGGAAACAGGAAGTGTAGCGTCAGTGCCGCGATTCGCCGATCAGCGCGACCGAGTCGAACTGACGCTGGTTTGCCTGGTGGCGGCGCATCACGAGCCACATCGTCAGGCACACGAACGTGCCGAACAGCACGATCACGACGCCGACCGGCACGTCGAGCCAGACCAGCACCGCGTACAGGCACAGCATCACGAGCACCGACAGGTTCTCGTTGAAGTTCTGCACCGCGATCGAATGGCCGGCCGACAGCAGCACGTGGCCGCGATGCTGCAGCAGCGCGTTCATCGGAACCACGAAGTAGCCGGACAGCGCGCCGACGCAGATCAGGAAGATGTAAGCGACGATCAGGTACACGGGCAGGCGCAGGTGGCCGAAGTGCACGGCCCAGTGCGCCGGGAACAGGTCACGCGTGTAGAACGCCATCAGCATGACCGCGATGCCCATGATGATGCCGACCGGCAGCACGCTGAGCGACTTCTTCAGCGGGATCCGCGCGGCGGCGGCGATCGCGCCGCCCGCGACGCCGACCGCGACCACCGCCTGCAGGATCGCGCCTTCGGACAGCGACATGTTGAGCGACACTTCGGCCCACTTCAGCACGATGAACTGCAGCGTCGCGCCCGCACCCCAGAACAGCGTCGTGACCGCGAGCGAGATCTGGCCGAGCTTGTCGCGCCAGAGCACCATGAAGCAGTCGGCGAAGTCGGTGAGGAGCTTGACCGGGCCGCGCTCCTGCTTCGGGTAGCGCGCGCCGGTATCGGGGATCCGCAGATTGAAGATGGCGGCGATCACGTAGATCGCCATGATGATCACCATCGCCGCTTCGGCAGGCGTGGCGATCCAGGCAGGCGTGTGCGCGATCACGTGCGACGCGATGTGCGGGCTGATCAGCGCGCCGCCGAGCACGGTGCCGAGAATGATCGAGCTGACGGTCGTGCCTTCGATCCAGCCGTTCGCGGCGACGAGCCGGTCGGCCGGCAGCAGCTCGGTCAGAATGCCGTACTTCGCGGGCGAGTAGGCGGCGGCGCCGAATCCGACGATGCCGTATGCGATCAGCGGATGGGCGCCGAACAGCATGATCAGGCAGCCGACCACCTTGATCGAATTGGTGATGAACATCACGCGCCCCTTCGGACGCGAATCGGCGAACGCACCGACATAGGCCGCCAGCACCACATACGACAACACGAAGAACAGCTTGAGCAGCGGTGTCATCCAGTTGGGGGCGTGGAGGTCTTTCAGCAGGGCGATGGCGGCGATGAGAAGCGCATTGTCGGCCAACGACGAGAAAAACTGCGCGGCCATGATGGTGTAAAAACCTTTTTTCATCTGATGCGATGCTTTCGTCGCTGCGGCAGGGCCGCGTAGGCCGCCTGGTATGCGATCGGCTTATTCCGTTCGAAATGGGTTGTGCGCACGGCTTTATAACACGAAAATACGGCAATTCGGACTAGCAAGATTCCCCGATCGTTCCGCAAATTGTCGGCTTCGGTGCTCAAAAGGCGCGGTAAGCTGATGATTCGCAAGCGTCTTTACGTAAATTTCCCATGCCGCGCCCGATCTCCGCCACCATCCACACCGCCGCCCTCGCGAACAATCTCTCCGTCGTCCGCCGCTTTGCCGGCCCGTCCAAGGTCTGGGCGGTCGTCAAGGCCAACGCGTACGGCCACGGTCTCGCGCGCGTGTTTCCCGGCCTGCGCGGCACCGACGGCTTCGGCCTGCTCGACCTCGACGAGGCCGTGAAGCTGCGCGAGCTCGGCTGGGCCGGCCCCATCCTGCTGCTCGAAGGGTTCTTCCGGTCGACCGACATCGACGTGATCGACCGCTACAGCCTCACGACCACCGTCCACAACGACGAGCAGATGCGGATGCTGGAGACGGCGCGGCTGTCGAAGCCCGTCAACGTGCAGCTCAAGATGAACAGCGGGATGAACCGGCTCGGCTACGTGCCGGAGAAGTACCGCGCCGCGTGGGAGCGCGCCCGTGCGTGCCCCGGCATCGGCCAGATCACGTTGATGACCCATTTTTCGGACGCCGACAACGAGCGCGGCGTCGCCGAGCAGCTCGCGACGTTCGAGCGCGGCGCGGCAAGCATCGCGGGCGCGCGCAGCCTCGCGAATTCGGCGGCCGTGCTGTGGCATCCGGATACGCACTTCGACTGGGTGCGGCCGGGGATCATGCTGTACGGCGCATCGCCGTCGGGGCTGTCGTCCGATATCGCCGACACGGGCCTGAAGCCCGCGATGACGCTCGCCTCCGAGCTGATCGCCGTGCAGACGATCGCGAAGGGGCAGGCGATCGGCTATGGCTCGACGTACTCCGCGCAAGCGCAGATGCGCGTCGGCGTCGTCGCGTGCGGCTATGCGGACGGCTATCCGCGCGTCGCACCCGAAGGCACGCCCGTGATCGTCGACGGCATCCGCACGCGGATCGTCGGCCGCGTGTCGATGGACATGATTACCGTCGACCTGACGCCGTGCCCGCAGGCCGGCGTCGGCGCGCGGATCGAGCTGTGGGGCAACGCGCTGCCGATCGACGACGTCGCGCGCCATTGCGGGACCATCGGCTATGAACTGATGTGCGCGGTCGCCGGCCGCGTACCGGTGCGCGCGGAATAAGGGCAGAACGCGTGGCCAAACAGAAAACCGTCTATGTCTGCAGCGAGTGCGGCGGACAAACCCCGAAGTGGCAGGGGCAATGCCCGTCGTGCCAGGCGTGGAACACGCTCGTCGAATCGGTCGCCGAGTCGCCGGCCGCCCATCGCTTCCAGTCGCTCGCGAAACGCGCGCCCGTGCAGCGCCTCGTCGACATCGAGGCGGCCGACGTGCCGCGCTTCTCCACCGGCATCGGCGAATTCGATCGCGTGCTGGGCGGCGGGCTGGTCCCGGGCGGCGTCGTGCTGATCGGCGGCGATCCCGGCATCGGCAAGTCGACGCTGTTGCTGCAGTCGCTCGCGGACATCGCGAGCGTGCGGCGCGCACTCTATATCAGCGGCGAGGAATCGGCCGCGCAGATCGCGTTGCGCGCGCAACGGCTCGCACTGCTCGACGGCGGCGCGCCGGCGGCCGAGCTGAAGCTGCTCGCCGAGATCCAGCTCGAGAAGATCCAGGCCGCAATCGACACGGAACGGCCGGACGTCGCCGTCATCGACTCGATCCAGACCGTCTATTCCGAAGCGCTGACATCGGCGCCCGGCTCGGTCGCGCAGGTGCGCGAGTGCGCGGCGCAGCTCACGCGCATCGCGAAGCAGTCCGGCACCGCGATCATCATGGTCGGGCACGTGACGAAGGAGGGCAACCTCGCCGGCCCGCGCGTGCTCGAGCACATCGTCGACACGGTGCTGTACTTCGAGGGCGACACCCATTCATCGTTCCGGCTCGTGCGCGCGTTCAAGAACCGCTTCGGCGCGGTCAACGAGCTCGGTGTGTTCGCGATGACCGAGCGCGGGCTGCGCGGTGTCGCGAACCCGTCCGCGCTGTTCCTGTCGCAGCACGAGCAGGTCGTGCCGGGTTCCTGCGTGCTCGTCACGCAGGAGGGCACGCGGCCGCTGCTCGTCGAGATCCAGGCGCTCGTCGATACGGCCCACGTGCCGAACCCGCGCCGGCTCGCGGTCGGCCTCGAGCAGAACCGGCTCGCGATGCTGCTCGCGGTGCTGCACCGGCACGCGGGCATCGCGTGTTTCGACCAGGACGTGTTCCTGAACGCGGTGGGCGGCGTGAAGATCACCGAGCCGGCCGCCGACCTCGCGGTGCTGCTCGCGATCCATTCGTCGATGCGCAACAAGGCGCTGCCGAAGGGCCTGATCGTGTTCGGCGAAGTGGGGCTGGCAGGCGAGATCCGGCCGTCGCCGCGCGGCCAGGAACGGCTGCGCGAGGCGGCGAAGCTCGGTTTCACCGCCGCGCTGATCCCGAAGGCGAATGCGCCGAAACAGCCGATCGAAGGGCTGAACGTGATGGCCGTCGAGCGGATCGAGCAGGCGATCGATCGTGTGCGCGATCTCGAATAGCCGTGGCTGGCCAACGCCGCCGTGCGTTGGCCCGCAGTGATCTGTCGCGTAATTGGCTGTAATGAATATGTAGGCTGATGTAACCCGCCGGACATCGCTTTTCCCTATCCTTTGCCGGATTGTCGAACCGCGCAATGCGAAGGGAACCTATGTTTAAACAGTATGGGGAAGCGCCGAGCGGACGCAGTTACAACCTGCGCGGCTGCCGTGTGTCGGAGCCGATCGTTCAGCCGTGGGGCGGCGGATGCCGGATTGTCGAATGGATCGATGACGAAGGGCGCCTGGCGCGCCGGGTCGTGTCCGAGGACGTGACGGAAGCGGAGGTCGCGGCGGCGATCCGCCGGCCGACCGAAGGGCGGCGTCACCTGATGGGCGATGACGAGCAGTTGCCGCGCGATACGTTGCCGCGGCGTTGAGCGGATGGCGCGGCCGGCAGACGGCCGACGCAATCACGTCGAACGCAACAACGACAAAGAGGCCGGGCCCGGGCGCCCGGCCTTGTCGTTTCCGCGCCCGGTGCGGCTGGGCGGGTTCGTAGGTCGTCGGTCGTAGATAGTGGATCGTGCCGAGGCGTCCGGCCGCCGCTGAAACGACCGGCTGACGGCGCCCGGGGCGCGTTCAGCTGATCTGCTCGAGTTCTTCCTGCACGGCGAGCCAGTCCGCCTCGACCGTTTCGAGCCGGGTATTGACCTCGCCCAGCTTGCGGATCGCTTCGGTCAGTTCCGTCTTGCGCGCGGCTTCGTAGCTCGCCGGATCGGCGACGAACGCGTCGAGGCGCGCCTTCTCCGCGTGCAGCGTTTCCATTTCCCTTTCGAGCTTCGTGATGCGGTTCTGCAGCGGTTTCTTCAACTGCGACAGCCGCTGGCGCTCCTCGGCCGCCTGACGCTTCTGATCCTTGCGGTTGACGCCCGGATCCGCGCCCGCTGCCGCCGCGCTGTCGGCCTTCGCGGCCGCGCGTTGCTCGGCCGCATGCTGCAGCAGCCAGTCGCGGTAATCGTCGAGGTCGCCGTCGAACGGCTGCAGCCGGTGCTTCGCGACGAGCATGAACTGGTCGGTGGTCGCGCGCAGCAGGTGGCGGTCGTGCGAGACGAGGATCAGCGTGCCTTCGAACTGCGCGAGCGCCATCGTCAGCGCGTGACGCGTCTCGAGGTCGAGGTGGTTGGTCGGTTCGTCGAGCAGCAGCAGGTTCGGTTTCTGCCAGATGATCAGCGCAAGCGCGAGCCGCGCCTTCTCGCCGCCCGAGAACGGGCCGACCGGGCTCGTCGCCATGTCGCCGGAGAAATTGAAGCCGCCGAGGAAGTCGCGCAGTTCCTGTTCGCGCGTATCGGGGGCGAGCCGCGCGAGATGCGCGAGCGGCGAATCGTCCTCGCGCAGCGTTTCGAGCTGGTGCTGCGCGAAATAGCCGATCGTCAGCCCCTTGCCGTCGCGCACGTGGCCCGACAGCGGCGCGAGCGTGCCGGCCAGCGTCTTGATCAGCGTCGACTTGCCCTGGCCGTTCGCGCCGAGCAGGCCGATGCGCTGGCCGTTCTGGATCGACAGCGCCACGCGTTCGACGATCGGGATGTCCGTGCCGTCCTCGGCGTGGTAGCCGCAGCGGACGTCTTCCATCACCATCATCGGGTTCGGCGCGGCGTCGGGCGTGCGGAACTCGAACGTAAACGGCGACGCGATGTGCGCGGGCGCGATCAGCTCCATCTTCTCGAGCGCCTTCATCCGGCTTTGCGCCTGCTTGGCCTTGGTCGCCTTGGCCTTGAAGCGGTCGACGAAGCTCTGCAGGTGCTCGATCGTCTTCTGCTGCTTTTCGTACGCGCTTTGCTGCAGCGCCAGCTGCTGCGCACGCAGCACTTCGAACTGCGAGTAATTGCCGCCGTAGCGCTTCACCTGGCGATTTTCCAGATGCAGCGTGACGTTGCAGATCGAGTCGAGGAATTCGCGGTCGTGCGAGATCACGACGAGCGTGCCGGCGTAGCGGTGCAGCCAGTCTTCGAGCCAGACGATCGCGTCGAGGTCGAGGTGGTTGGTCGGTTCGTCGAGCAGCAGCAGGTCGGAGCGGCACATCAGCGCCTGCGCGAGGTTCAGCCGCATGCGCCAGCCGCCGGAGAAGCTGGCGACCGATTCGCGCGTCTGCGCGAGCGTGAAGCCGAGGCCGAGCAGCAGCGCTTCGGCGCGCGCGGGGGCCGTATAGCCGTCGGCGTCGGCGAACGCCGCGTGCGCGTCGGCTTCGGCCGCGCCGTCGTGCGCGGCCGAGGCGGCGGCGATACGCGCCTCGATCTCGCGCAGCGCGGTGTCTCCGTCGAGCGTGTAGTCGAGCGCGGAGCGGTCGACGGCGGGCGTTTCCTGCGACACGTGGGCGATCCGCCACGACGGCGGCATCGCGAAATCGCCGCCGTCGGAATGCAGCTCGTCGCGCAGGACCGAGAACAGCGTCGATTTGCCGGCGCCGTTCGCGCCGATCAGGCCGGCTTTCTCGCCGGGATTGAGCACGAACGAGGCCGATTCGAACAGCGGCTTGGTGCCGCGCGCAAGGCTGAACTGATTGAAACGGATCACGGCGGGAATGACTGACCAAAACCGCTATTCTAGACTGCGCGCGCGTCGCCCCGGATTTCGGCCGTTCGGCAGGTGCCGCAACGGCGCGATTTCGCCTAGACTCCACGTCGATACGGTTTCGTAAAAGGAGTGCCCGATGTCCACCCTGTATTCGTTCAGCGCAGAGACGCTCGCCGGTGCGCCGGCGTCGCTCGACGCGTATCGCGGCAAGGTGCTGCTGATCGTCAATACCGCGAGCGAGTGCGGTTTCACGCCGCAGTATGCGGGCCTGCAGAAGCTGTATGACCAGTACGCGGCCCGCGGTTTCTTCGTGCTCGGCTTCCCGTGCAACCAGTTCGGCAAGCAGGAGCCGGGCGACGCCACGCAGATCGGCGCGTTCTGCGAGCGCAACTACGGCGTCACGTTCCCGATGTTCGCGAAGATCGACGTGAAGGGCGACCACGCGCATCCGCTGTACCGCTACCTGACCGACGAGGCGCCCGGCATCCTCGGCCTCAAGGCGATCAAGTGGAATTTCACGAAATTCCTGATCGACCGCGACGGGCGGATCGTCAAGCGCTACGCGCCGTCGACGAAGCCCGAGGAAATCGCCGCGGATATCGACAAGCTGCTTTGACGGCTCGACGCGGCGAGCGGGCGGTTCGGAACGAGCCTGCCGGGTCGCGCCGTGCGCAAGCATGCGCCGCCGGGCGGCGGCGCGGGGCCGGCGCTCGCGCAACCGCTACAGGATCGGCGCGAACAGGCGCGCGACGTGCATTGCGATACGCCGCCACGCGGGCGAGTGCCGATACTCGTTCGCATCGACTTCGTAGGCCAGCGCGAAATCGGCGTCGAGCATCGCTTCGACTTCGTCGGCGAACGTGCGGTCGACGGTCAGCACCATGATTTCGAAGTTCAGCCGGAACGAGCGGTTGTCGAGATTCGCGCTGCCGACGGCGGCCGCGACGCGGTCGATCAGCACCACTTTCTGATGCAGGAAGCCGGGCCGGTAGCGAAACACCTTGACGCCTGCGTCGACGAGATCGCGCGCATAGAGCTTCGACGCCTCGAACACCACGTAGTGATCGCGCCGGCTCGGAATCAGGATGCGCACGTCGACGCCGCGCATCACCGCGAGCTTCAGCGCGGCGATCACCGCTTCGTCGGGCACGAGATACGGCGTCGTGATCCAGACCCGTTCGCGCGCGGCGTTGATCGCCTCGACGAAGAACAGCGAGCCGGTTTCCTGCTTGTCGGCCGGCCCCATCGGCACCGCGAGGCAATGCATCGCGTCGTCGGGCAGCGCCTCCGGCGGCGCGACGAGCGGCGGCAGCGTTTGCGTGGCCCAGTGCCAGTCTTCGGCGAACACGTACTGGATGCTGGCCACCACCGGGCCGCGGATCTCGATATGGGTGTCGCGCCACGGCGACAGGCGCCGGTTCGCACCGAGATATTCGACGCCGACGTTGAGGCCGCCGACGAACGCGCGATTGCCGTCGACGACGACGATCTTGCGATGGTTGCGGAAGTTGAGCTGGAAGCGGTTGACGAACTTGCGGTGGGTCGCGAACGGATGGACCTCGACGCCGCCGCGGCGCAGCGTGTCGACGTAGCCGTGCGGCAGGTCGAAGCTGCCGATGCTGTCGTACAGCAGGTAGCAGCGCACGCCGGCCGCCGTGCGGGCGAGCAGCGCGTCGCGCAGCATCTGGCCGAGCGCGTCGTCGCGCACGATGAAGAACTGGACGATCACGTAGTCGCGCGCGGCGTCGATTGCCGACAGGATCGCCGAGAAGGTCGCGTCGCCGTTCACGAGCGTGCGCACCGCATTGCCGCCGACGAACGGCATTCCGCCCAACCGCGTGAGCGCGAGCACGGCGGCCCGGCCGATCGCGTCGGCGGCCGGCCCGTCGGTTGCGTCCGCCGCGGGCCATGGCGCGCGCGGTGCGTGCGTGCGCAGCGCTTCCATCTCGTGGCGCCGCGCGTCGACATAGCCGGAGAACTTGCTGCGGCCGAGGAACAGGTACGGGATGAGCGTCAGGTACGGCATCGCGGCGAGCGACACGGCCCATGCGATCGCGCCTTGCGACGTGCGCGTGTTCAGGATCGCATGACACGCCGCGATGATCCCGAGCACATGGATGGCCAGGATCAGGGTGCCGAGATGTAGCCAGTCGAGGGTCATGGGCGCGTGACGGACTCCTGAAGTCGTGCGGCGCGACGGCCGCTTACGCGCATCTTACCCAACCGTGCGGGACAGCGGTGTGCCGTACCGCACGGTTCGGTCGCGGCGCGCCGTCAGGCCTTGCGCGGCAGGTCAGACGCCTGGATCAGGAACACGGCGTCGTCGCCCGCGCTGGTGGGCAGCCACGTGAGCTCGAGGCCGCCGAACGCGGCTTCGACGTGCTCGCGCTCGTTGCCGATTTCGACGACGAGCACGCCGTCGTCGTGCAGCCACTTGTGCGCTTGCCCGATGATGCGCCGCACGATGTCCATCCCGTCGTCGCCACCCGCGAGCGCCATTTCCGGCTCGTGCCGGTACTCGGGCGGGAGGGCCGCCATCGACGTTGCGTTCACGTACGGCGGGTTCGTCAGGATCACGTCGTAACGCGTGTCGGGTTCGGCGCGGAATGCGGGCAGCGGCGTGTAGAGGTCGCCGCGATGCAGCGTGATGCGATCGTCGAGGCCGTAGTCGCGCACGTTGATCTCGGCGACTTCAAGTGCCTTCTCGGACAGGTCGACCGCGTCGATCTCGGCATTCGGGAACGCGCTGGCCGCGAGGATCGCGAGGCAGCCGGAACCGGTGCACAGCTCGAGCACCGCGCCGACCTGCTCGGGATCGGCGACATACGGCTGCAGCCCGTCGTCGAGCAGTTCGCCGATGAACGAGCGCGGCACGATCACGCGCTCGTCGACGTAGAAGCGGTGGCCATGCATCCACGCTTCATGCGTGAGATACGCGGCCGGCACGCGGTCGGTCGCGCGTCGCTCGATCACCGCGAGCACGGCCGCGATTTCGTCGGGCAGCAGGCGGGCATCGAGGAACGGCTCGAGCGTGTCGAGCGGCAGGTCGAGCGTGTGGAGTACGAGGTAAGCGGCTTCGTCGTACGCGTTGTCCGAGCCGTGGCCGAACGCGAGCTTCGCCTTCGAGAAGCGCGTGACCGCATAGCGCAGCAGGTCGCGAACAGTTGCAAAAGGTGTCGTCATGCGAGGCTCCGTCAGGCGATCAGTTGTTCGAGCACGCGGCGGTACACGTTCTTCAGCGGGTCGACGAAGCGCACGTCGATGTGCTCGTCGATCTTGTGGATGCTGCCGTTCGGCGGACCGAACTCGATCACCTGCGGGCAGATGCGCGCGATGAAGCGCCCGTCGGACGTGCCGCCCGTCGTCGACAGCTCGGTCGTGAGGCCGGTCTCGGCGCGGATTGCGTGCTCCAGCGCGTTCGACAGGTCGCCGCGCGGCGTGAGGAACGGCAGGCCGCTCACCGACCACTTCAGCGAGTATTCGAGGCCGTGCTTGTCGAGGATCGCATGCACGCGTGCCTGCAGGCCCTCGACGGTGCTCGCCGTCGAAAAGCGGAAATTGAACATCAGGTCCGCGTGGCCGGGGATCACGTTGGTCGCACCGGTGCCGGCATGCAGGTTCGACACCTGCCAGGTGGTCGGCGGGAAGTATTCGTTGCCTTCGTCCCACTGTTCGGCGGCGAGCTCGGCGAGCGCCGGCGCGAGCAGGTGGATCGGGTTCTTCGCGAGGTGCGGGTAGGCGATGTGGCCCTGCACACCCTTGACGATCAGTTCGCCCGACATCGAGCCGCGGCGGCCGTTCTTCACGACGTCGCCGAGTTCGGCGGTCGACGTCGGCTCGCCGACGATGCAATAGTCGAGACGTTCGCCGCGCGCTTCGAGCAGCTCGACGACTTTCACGGTGCCGTCGGTGGCCGGGCCTTCTTCGTCGCTCGTGATCAGAAACGCGATCGCGCCGCGGTGGCCGGGGTGGGCCGCGACGAATTCCTCGGAGGCGACGACGAACGCCGCGAGCGACGTCTTCATGTCGGCCGCGCCGCGGCCGTACAGCTTGCCGTCACGATGCGCGGGAATGAACGGCGGCGAGGTCCACTGCTCGAGCGGGCCGGTCGGCACGACGTCGGTGTGGCCCGCGAACGCGAGCAGCTTGCCGTCGCGGCCGTCGGCGCCGCGCTTCACGGCCCACAGGTTGGTCACGCCGTGCGACGCGATGGTCTCGCATTCGAAGCCGAGCGCGGCGAGGCGCTCGGTCATGATCTGCTGGCAATGCTGGTCGTCGGGCGTGACGGACGCGCGGGCGATCAGCTGTTCGGTAAGGGCTAGGGTGGCGGACATGGTTCGGACCACTTTCGATAAAAAATGCCGGCGCGGTGGCCGGCAGCGATGAGGCGTCGTGTGCCGCGCGGGCGCCGCGCGGGCGGGCCTAGGCGGCAAACAGCGCCGCGTACTGATCGGCCACGAAGCCGAGCGATTTCACGCGGCCGTTGACGACGAGCACGGGGCGCTTGATGACCGACGGCTTGTGGATCATCAGCGCAACCGCGCCGGACTTCGTTTCCGCGGCCGCCTTCATGGCGTCGTCCAGGCCGCGCCACGTCGTGCCGCGCTTGTTCACGAGCGCGTCGAGCGATACGTCCTTCAGCCAGTCTTCGACCAGCGGTGCGCTGACGCCGAGCTTCTTGAAGTCGTGGAACTCGAACTCGACGCCGTGATCGTCGAGCCACACGCGGGCCTTCTTCACGGTGTCGCAGTTCGGAATGCCGTAGACGACCACGGTGTGCGGCTTGGCCATCAGTCGCCTCGCAGCAGCTCGTTCAGGCCGACCTTCGCGCGGGTCTTCGCGTCGACCTTCTTCACGATCACCGCGCAGTACAGGCTGTGCGAGCCGTCCTTCGACGGCAGGTTGCCGGCGACGACGACCGAGCCGGCCGGGATGCGGCCGTAGCTGACTTCGCCCGTCTCGCGATCGTAGATCTTGGTGCTCTGGCCGAGGTACACGCCCATCGAGATCACCGAGTTCTCCTCGACGATCACGCCTTCGACGACTTCCGAGCGCGCGCCGATGAAGCAGTTGTCTTCGATGATGACGGGGTTCGCCTGCAGCGGCTCGAGCACGCCGCCGATGCCGACGCCGCCCGACAGGTGCACGTTCTTGCCGATCTGCGCGCACGAGCCGACCGTCGCCCACGTGTCGACCATCGTGCCTTCGTCGACGTACGCGCCGATGTTGGTGTACGACGGCATCAGCACGACGTTCTTCGCGATGAACGAGCCGCGGCGCGCGATGGCCGGCGGCACGACGCGGAAGCCGCCCGCGGCGAAGTCTTCGGCCGTGTAGTTCGCGAACTTCGACGGCACCTTGTCGTAGAACTGCGAGTAGCCGCCGGCCGGCATCGGTGCGTTGTCCTCCAGGCGGAACGACAGCAGCACGGCCTTCTTCAGCCACTGATGGACGGTCCAGTTGCCGTCGATCTTCTCGGCGACGCGCAGTGCACCCTTATCGAGTTGCTCGATCGCGTGAGCGACGGCTTCGCGGACGTCGGCGGGCGCGGCCTTCGGCGACAGCTCGGCGCGGTTTTCCCAGGCGGTATCGATGATTTGCTGAAGTTGTTGCGACATGTTCGTTTTCGCAGGAGATGAATGGAATTGATCGGATGGACGATTACCGCGCGAGAGCCCGGCAGAAATCGACGATGCGTTGCGCGCCCTCGACGCATTCGGGGGTGCCCGCGACGAGCGCGATCCGGATGAAATCGCGGCCCGGATTGGTGCCGTGCGCATCGCGCGCCAGGTACGAGCCGGGCAGAACCGTCACATTATAGTCGGCGTACAGGCGGCGGGCGAACTCGGTGTCCGACAGGCCGGTGCGCGCGACGTTGGCCCACAGGTAGAAGGCGGCGTCGGGCAGCTTTACGTCGATCACGTCGGCCAGCATCGGCGTGACCGTGCTGAACTTCTGCAGGTACAGCGCGCGGTTCTCGCGCACGTGCGCCTCGTCGTTCCACGCGGCGATGCTCGCGTGCTGCCAGACCGGCGACAGCGCGGCGCCGTGGTACGTGCGGTACAGCAGGAATTGCTTCAGCAGCGCGGCATCGCCGGCGACGAAGCCCGAGCGCATGCCCGGCACGTTCGAGCGCTTCGACAGGCTCGACAGCATCACGAGCCGCTCGAAGCCGCGGCCGAGGCGGTGCGCGGCCTCGAGGCCGCCGAGCGGCGGCGCCGCTTCGTCGAAATAGATCTCCGAATAGCACTCGTCGGACGCGATCACGAAGCCGTGGCGGTCCGACAGCGCGAACAGCTCGCGCCAGTCGTCGAGCGTCAGCACGGCGCCCGTCGGGTTGCCCGGCGAGCACACGTACAGCAGCTGGGTGCGCGCCCACACGTCATCGGGCACGGCCGCATAGTCGCACGCGAAGTTGCGGGCCGGGTCGCTGTTCGCGAAATAGGGTTCGGCACCGGCCAGCAGCGCCGCGCCTTCGTAAATTTGATAGAACGGATTCGGACAGAGTACGATCGCCTTCTTGCCGTCCGCGCGCGGGCGCGCGTCAATCACCGTCTGCGCGAGCGAGAACAGCGCCTCGCGCGAACCCGACACGGGCAGCACCTGCGTGGCCGGATCGATCGCCGGCAGCCCGTAGCGGCGCTCGAGCCAGTGCGCGATCGACGTGCGCAGCGCGTCCGAGCCGGCCGTGGCCGGGTACGACGCGAGACCGTCGAGCGCGGCCACCACGGCGTCGCGGATCAGCGCCGGCGTCGGGTGCTTGGGCTCGCCGATGCCGAAGCTGATCGGTTTCAGGTCGCCGGAAGGCGTCACGTCCTTGAACAGGGCGCGCAGCTTTTCGAAGGGATAGGGCTGGAGCGAGTCGAGTCGAGGGTTCACGGGCGAAGCGGCCATCGCGGCCGGTTGGAGCGAAAGGGGCGAAAGGGGCGGCGCGGGTGCCGCACGGCTGCGAGCGGGCGCCGACGGCGCGCGGCTCGCAGCGGACGATTATAACGTGACGCAATGCGGTCGCGGCCCGCCGGAACGGCGGCCGGGCCGGTCGAATAAAGGGTAGCGAATCAAATGAATAACGCGGTACGCGGCAGCCTGCCGACGCTGGCCATCCTGATCGGCGCGTCGGTATGGGGCCTGATCTGGTATCCGCTGCGGATTCTTGCGTCGCTCGGGCTCACCGGAACGCTGGCGAGCGCGCTGACGAGCGCGGTCGCGTTCCTGTTCGTGGTCGTCGTGCGGCACCACACGATCGCCACGCTGCGCTGGCACTGGGTGCTGCCGGGCATCGCGATCACGGCGGGCGTGACCAACCTCGGTTTCGTGTGGGGCACGATCCATGGCGAAGTGCTGCGCGTGATGCTGCTGTTCTACCTGACCCCGGCATGGACCGCGATCTACGCGCATTTCCTGCTGCGCGAGCGGCTGACCTGGGCCGGCGCGGGGCTCGCGGCGCTGTCGATCGGCGGCGCGATGCTGATGCTGTGGTCGCCGAAGCTCGGCATGCCGCTGCCGGCCAACCCGGCCGAATGGGCGGGGCTCGCGGCCGGCCTGAGTTTCGCGATGAGCAACGTGCTCGTGATCAAGGCGAGCCGCGAGCTGCCGGAGATGCGCGCCGAGATGCGCACCGCGACGCTGTTCGGCGGTGCGGCCGTGTTCGGCGCGATCGCATCGCTGTTCGAAGGCCTGCCGGCCGCGCCGGCGGGCGGCCAGCTCGGGACGGCCGCGCTGATCATCGCTGCGATCGGCGTGACGATGGCCGCCAACAACCTGCTCGTGCAATACGGGCTCGCACGCGTGCCGGCGAACCGCGCATCGATCATCATGCTGTTCGAGATCGTGATCACCGCGCTGTCGGCGTGGGTGTTCGCGAGCGAACTGCCGAGCGCGCGCGAGTGGGCGGGCGGCGCGTGCATCGTGCTGGCGACGCTGCTGTCGAGCCGGGTCCATCGTGCCGCGCCCGAATCGGGCAAACCCGGCGACGGGCGGGACGGCGCACGCGCGATGGTATGATGGAAGCCGTTTGCGGGGCCCAACGCTTGAGATGCGCGCGGCCCCGCTTTTGAATTCCGGGGCGCATCGCGCACACGGGCCGTCCGGCCCCGCGCGTCGCGGCCCCGTCCGTTTCACCTCTTCTTCACATCCGATACCGCCGTGCGTCTGAGCTCGATCAAACTCGCTGGCTTCAAATCCTTTGTCGATCCCACGCATTTCCAGGTTCCGGGCCAGCTTGTCGGCGTGGTGGGCCCGAACGGGTGCGGCAAGTCCAACATCATCGATGCCGTGCGCTGGGTGCTCGGCGAGTCGCGTGCGTCCGAGCTGCGCGGCGAGTCGATGCAGGACGTGATCTTCAACGGCTCGACCGCCCGCAAGCCCGGCAGCCGGGCCAGCGTCGAACTGATCTTCGACAACTCCGACGGCCGCGCGGCCGGGCAGTGGGGCCAGTACGGCGAGATTGCCGTGAAGCGCGTGCTGACGCGCGACGGCACCTCGAGCTACTACATCAACAACCTGCCGGCGCGCCGCCGCGACATCCAGGACATCTTCCTCGGCACGGGCCTTGGCCCCCGCGCGTACGCGATCATCGGGCAGGGCATGATCGCGCGGATCATCGAGGCGAAGCCGGAAGAGCTGCGCGTGTTCCTCGAGGAAGCCGCGGGCGTGTCGAAGTACAAGGAACGCCGCCGCGAGACCGAGAACCGCCTGCACGACACGCGCGAGAACCTGACGCGCGTCGAGGACATCGTCCGCGAGCTCGGCGCGAACCTCGAGAAGCTCGAGGCGCAGGCGGTCGTCGCGACCAAGTACAAGGAACTCGTCGCCGACGGCGAGGAGAAGCAGCGCCTGCTGTGGCTGCTGCGCAAGAACGAGGCCGCGGGCGAGCAGCAGAAGCAGCAGCGCGCGATCGAACAGGCGCAGATCGACCTCGAGGCGCAGACGGCGAAGCTGCGCGAAGTCGAATCGCAGCTCGAAACGCTACGGGTCGCGCATTACTCGGCGAGCGACGCGATGCAGGGCGCGCAGGGCGCGCTTTACGAGGCCAACGCCGAAGTGAGCCGCCTCGAGGCCGAGATCAAGTTCATCGTCGAATCGCGCAACCGCGTGCAGGCGCAGATCGCCGCGCTGAATGCGCAGCGCGAGCAATGGCGCGCGCAGGCCGAGAAGGCGCAGGACGAGCTCGAGGAAGCCGAGGAAGCGCGCGCGATGGCCGACGAGAAGGCCGCGCTCGCTGAAGACAACGCGGCCGCGAAACACGACGCGCTGCCGGCGCTCGAGGCGAAATGGCGCGATGCGCAGGCGCAGCTCAACGACGAGCGCGCGCGGATCGCCCAGACCGAACAGTCGCTGAAGCTCGAGGCCGCGCACCAGCGCAATGCCGACCAGCAGCTCCAGCAGCTTCAGCAGCGCCACGAGCGCCTGAAGTCCGAGGCGGGCGGGCTCGACGCACCGGACGAGGCGCAGCTCGAGGAACTGCGCATGCAGCTCGCCGAGCAGGAAGAAATCCTCGCCGAAGCCCAGGCACGCCTTACCGATGCGCAGGAAACGGTACCGCGCCTCGACGGCGAGCGCCGCGCGGCCCAGGAGCGCGTGCAGGCCGAAAGCGCGCAGATCCACCAGCTCGAGGCGCGGCTCGCCGCGCTCAAGCAGCTGCAGGAGAACGTGCAGACCGAAGGCAAGATCCAGCCGTGGCTCGACAAGCACGAGCTCGGCGCGCTGCCGCGTCTCTGGAAGAAGCTGCACGTCGAGGCCGGCTGGGAAGCGGCGCTCGAGGCCGTGCTGCGCGAGCGCCTGGCCGCGCTCGAGGTGTCGAATCTCGACTGGGTGAAGGCGTTCGCGACCGATGCGCCGCCCGCGAAGCTCGCGTTCTACGCGCCGCCCGTGGCCGGCGAGCCGCCGGCCGCCGCGGCCGGGCTGCGCCCGGTGCTGTCGCTCGTGCGCATCGACGATGCGGGCATCCGCGCGGTGCTGAACGACTGGCTCGGCAACGTGTACGTCGCCGACGACGTCGCGCAGGCACTCGCGACGCGCGCGCAACTGCCGGCCGGCGGTGCGTTCGTCGTCAAGGCCGGCCACATCGTCACGCGTGTCGGCGTGCAGTTGTACGCGGCCGATTCGGAGCAGGCCGGGATGCTGGCCCGCCAGCAGGAGATCGAGAACCTGACGCGCCAGGTGCGCGCGCAGGCGCTGCTCGCCGACGAGGCCCGCACGGCGGCGGTGCGCGCGGAAGCCGCGCACACGCAGGCCACGCAGGCGCTCGGCGACGTGCGCGCGCAGGCCGAACGCGCGACCCAGCGCGTGCATGCATTGCAGATGGACGTGCTGAAGCTCGCTCAGGCGCATGAACGCTACACGCAGCGCAGCACGCAGATCCGCGAGGAGTTGGAGGAAATCGGTGCGCAGATCGACGAGCAGCGCGCACTGCGCGCGGAATCGGAAGCGAACTTCGAGCGCTTCGACGGCGAACTCGCGGAACTGCAGGCGCGCTTCGAGGACAACCAGCTCGCGTTCGAGGCGCTCGACGAATCGCTGACGCAGGCGCGCCAGGAAGCGCGCGACCTCGAGCGCGGCGCGAACGACGCGCGCTTCGCCGCGCGCAACGCAGTTACGCGCATCGACGAACTGAAGCGCAGCATCCAGGTCGCGCACGAGCAGAGCGAGCGCGTCGCCGCGTCGCTGGAAGACGCGCGCGCCGAACTCGAAACGATCAACGAGCAGACCGCGCACACGGGCCTGCAGGACGCGCTCGAAATTCGCGCGGTGAAGGAAGAGGCGCTGCAGGCCGCGCGGATCGAACTCGACGACCTGACCGCGAAGCTGCGCGCATCGGACGAGCAGCGTCTCGTCGCCGAGCGTTCGCTGCAGCCGCTGCGCGACCGCATCACCGAACTGCAGCTGAAGGAGCAGGCCGCGCGCCTGGCCGTCGAGCAGTTCGCCGAGCAGCTCACGGCGGCCGAGGTCGACGAGGAAGCGCTGCGCGAGAAGCTGACGCCGGACCTGAAGCCGTCGTACCTGCAGGGCGAAGTCACGCGCCTGAACAACGCGATCAACGCGCTTGGCCCGGTCAACATGGCCGCGCTCGACGAGCTGAAGGCCGCGAGCGAGCGCAAGGTGTTCCTCGATGCGCAGTCGGCCGACCTGACCGACGCGATCACGACGCTCGAGGACGCGATCCACAAGATCGACCAGGAAACCCGCACGCTGCTGCAGGGTACCTTCGACGAGGTCAACCGTCACTTCAGCGACCTGTTCCCGCGCCTGTTCGGCGGCGGCCAGGCGAAGCTGATCATGACGGGCGACGAAATCCTCGATGCGGGCGTGCAGGTGATGGCGCAGCCGCCGGGCAAGAAGAACGCGACCATTCACCTGCTGTCGGGCGGCGAAAAGGCGCTGACCGCCACCGCACTGGTGTTCGCGATGTTCCAGCTGAACCCGGCACCGTTCTGTCTGCTCGACGAGGTCGACGCACCGCTCGATGACGCGAACACCGAGCGTTTCGCGAATCTCGTGCGCGCGATGTCCGACAAGACGCAGTTCCTCTTCATCTCGCACAACAAGATCGCGATGGAGATGGCGCAGCAACTGATCGGCGTGACGATGCAGGAGCAGGGCGTGTCGCGGATCGTCGCGGTGGACATGGAAACCGCCGCGGGTTTTGCCCAGAATTGACGTTTGAAGAAACCGGACCGCGTTCGCGCGGCGCATGGGCGCCCGTTCGCGGTTCCGACGAACAAGAATTGCTGATGGAGCGTGCATGGACGAGTTGACACTCGGTTTGATCGGCGCGGGCGCCGTCGTGGTGGGCGGCGTCGTGGTCTACAACGCGTGGCAGGGCGCTAAGGTGCGGCGCAGGATGCCGCGCCCGATGCCGGAAGAGGCGGTCGAGGCGATGAATCGCCCCGAGCGCGACGAAGAGCTGCCGTTCATCGAGCCGGTGCGCCAGCCCGTGCGCCGTGAGCCCGCGGCGCCGGCACCGGCCGCCGCCGCCGCGAGCGCGCCGGTCGAAGCCGCGCGCGTCGAGCCGACCTTCGGCGGCGTGGCGCCTGCCGACACGCCGGCCGACCTGCAGGCCGAGGCCACCGGGGTCGACACGCCGTCGGGGTCGATCGAGTCGGCCGAGCAGGCCGTCGACGAAGGGGCAGTTGCCGCCGCGCAGGAAGCGCCGGCCGCCGCCGCATCGCACGAACCGGCCGAACCCGTGCTGCCGGCCGCCACGACGATTTCGTCGGCGCCGCCCGCGATCGTCGACCGCCGGATCGACTGCATCGTGCCGATTCGCCTCGGCGCGCCGCTGCCGGGCGACAAGATCCTGCCGGCCGCGCAGCGGCTGCGCCGCGCGGGCAGCAAGCCCGTGCATATCGAAGGCAAGCCGGAGGGCGGCCAGTGGGAGCTGCTGCAGAACGGCGTGCGCTATGAAGAGCTGCGCGCGGCCGCGCAGCTCGCGAACCGCAGCGGCGCGCTGAACGAGCTCGAATTCTCCGAGTTCGTGACGGGTGTCCAGCAGTTCGCCGACGCGATCGACGGCGCACCGGAATTCCCCGACATGATGGAGACGGTCGCGATGGCGCGCGAACTCGACGGCTTTGCCGCGCAGTGCGACGCGCAGTTGTCGATCAACGTGATGTCGGACGGCGCGCCGTGGTCGGCGAACTACGTGCAGGCCGTCGCGTCCCAGGACGGGCTGCTGCTGTCGCGCGACGGCACGCGGTTCGTGAAGCTCGACGCGAAGCAGAACCCGGTGTTCATGCTGCAGTTCGGCGACACGAACTTCCTGCGCGACGACCTGACCTACAAGGGCGGCAACATGATCACGCTGGTGCTCGACGTGCCGGTCGCCGAAGAGGACATCCTGCCGTTCCGGCTGATGTGCGATTACGCGAAGTCGCTGTCCGAGCGGATCGGCGCGCGGGTCGTCGACGATTCGCGCCGGCCGCTGCCGGAATCGACGCTCGTCGCGATCGACCAGCAACTGATGAAGCTGTACGCGAAGCTCGAGGAAGCGGGCATCCCGGCCGGTTCGCCGGTCACGCGCCGTCTGTTCAGCCAGTAACGCGTTGCATGGGCGGCGGCCTGACGTGCCGTCGCCCGTCGGTCGATGCTGCCGCAGTGCACACACACCGCCTGTGTGCGCTGCGGCGGGCCTGCGCGGCACGCATCGCGCGCCCCCGTCGCGGCGTCAAACTGAGATAATCGACCATCCGATTTTTCAGAACGAATCTGCCGCCAGCATGGCCCGAACCCAAGCCGAACCGCCAGCCAGCCAGCCCGACGCGCGTGCCGCGTGGCTGCGCGACCAACTCGAGCGGGCGAATTACGCCTATTACGTGCTCGACCAGCCGGACCTGCCCGACGCCGAATACGATCGGCTGTTCGGCGAGCTGCAGCAACTCGAAACCGATCATCCCGAACTCGTGACGCCCGATTCGCCGACGCAGCGTGTCGGCGGTGAAGTGGCGAGCGGATTCACGCCGGTCGTCCATGACGCGCCGATGCTGTCGCTGAACAACGGCTTCGCCGACGAGGACATCGTCGCATTCGACAAGCGCGTCGCCGATGCGCTCGACAAGACGACCGATCTCGCCGGCTCGGTGACGGACCCGGTCGAATATGCGTGCGAGCTGAAGTTCGACGGGCTCGCGATTTCGCTGCGCTACGAGCAGGGCGTGTTCGTGCAGGCGTCGACGCGCGGCGACGGCACGACGGGCGAGGACGTGACCGAGAACGTGCGCACGATCCGCTCGATTCCGCTGAAGCTGAAGGGCAGGAACGTGCCGGCGGTGCTCGACGTGCGTGGCGAGGTGCTGATGTTCAAGCGCGATTTCGCACGCCTGAACGAACGCCAGCGCGCGGCCGAGCAGCGCGAATTCGCGAACCCGCGCAATGCGGCGGCCGGCAGCCTGCGCCAGCTCGACCCGAAGATCACCGCGCAGCGTCCACTGTCGTTCTTCGCGTACGGGATCGGCGTGCTCGACGGGATGCCGATGCCGGACACGCACAGCGCGCTGCTCGACTGGTACGAGTCGCTCGGCCTGCCGGCGAACCGCGAACGCGCGGTCGTGCACGGCGCCGACGGCCTGCTCGGCTTCTTCCGCAAGGTCGGCGAGAAGCGCGAGTCGCTGCCGTACGACATCGATGGCGTCGTCTACAAGGTGAACCGGCGCGACGAGCAGGACCGCCTCGGCTTCGTGTCGCGCGCACCGCGCTTCGCGCTCGCGCACAAGTTTCCCGCGCAGGAAGCGCTCACGAAGCTCGTCGCGATCGACGTGCAGGTCGGTCGCACGGGCGCGATCACGCCGGTCGCGCGGCTCGAACCCGTGTTCGTCGGCGGCGCGACGGTGACCAACGCGACGCTGCACAACGAGGACGAAGTGCGCCGCAAGGACATCCGGATCGGCGATACCGTGATCGTGCGGCGTGCGGGCGACGTGATCCCCGAGGTCGTCGGTGCGTTGCTCGAGCGCCGGCCGGATGACGCGGCCGAGTTCGTGATGCCGACCGAGTGTCCGGTGTGCGGTTCGAAGATCGAGCGCCTGCCGGACGAGGCGATCGCACGCTGCACGGGCGGGCTGTTCTGCCCGGCGCAGCGCAAGCAGGCGCTGTGGCACTTCGCGCAGCGCCGCGCGCTCGACATCGACGGGCTCGGCGAGAAGATCATCGATCAGCTCGTCGAACTGAATCTCGTGCGCACGCCGGCCGACCTGTTCAATCTCGGTTTCGCGACGCTCGCGGAACTCGACCGGTTCGCCGAGAAGTCCGCGCAGAATCTGCTCGACTCGCTCGAGAAGGCGAAGCACACGACGCTCGCGCGCTTCATCTACGGGCTCGGGATCCGCCATGTCGGCGAATCGACCGCGAAGGATCTCGCGAAGCACTTCGGGTCGCTGACCCCGATCATGGACGCGTCGATCGAGGAACTGCTCGAAGTGAACGACGTCGGGCCGATCGTGGCCGAGTCGCTTCACCAGTTCTTCGCGGAAGAGCACAACCGCACGGTGATCGAGCAACTGCGCGCGCCCGGCAAGGTCACGTGGCCCGAAGGCCCGCCCGCGCCGAGGGCGCCGCAGGGCGTGCTCGCCGGCAAGACGGTCGTGCTGACGGGCATGCTGCCGAACCTCACGCGCGACGCGGCGAAGGAGATGCTCGAAGCGGCCGGCGCGAAAGTCGCGGGCTCGGTATCGAAGAAGACGGATTACGTGGTCGCGGGCGCCGACGCCGGCAGCAAGCTCGCGAAGGCCGAGGAACTCGGCATCCCCGTGCTGGACGAAGACGGACTGCACCAACTCCTGGAGGGCAATACGCCATGATTCGCGAGATCCTGAAGATGGGCGATCCGCGCCTGCTCGAAATCGCCAAGCCGGTCGAGCGGTTCGACACCCCCGAACTGCACGAGATCGTCGCGGACATGTTCGAGACGATGCATCACGCGAACGGCGCGGGGCTTGCCGCGCCGCAGATCGGCGTCGGGCTGCAGATCATCATCTTCGGCTTCGGCAGCAACAACCGTTATCCGGACGCGCCACCGGTGCCAGAGACCGTGCTGATCAACCCGAAGCTCGAGTACATGCCGCCGGACATGGAAGAGGGCTGGGAAGGCTGCCTGTCGGTGCCGGGCATGCGCGGCGTCGTCAGCCGCTATGCGAAGGTGCGCTACAGCGGCTTCGACCAGTTCGGCGCGAAGCTCGACCGTGTCGCCGAAGGCTTCCATGCGCGGGTCGTCCAGCACGAATACGATCACCTGATCGGCAAGCTGTATCCGATGCGGATCACCGACTTCACGCGCTTCGGCTTCACCGAGGTGCTGTTCCCGGGGCTCGATCCGGCCGACGACGATTGATCGTTCGGTCTCCGGCAGACAAGAAAAAGCCCGCTTGCGCGGGCTTTTTCATTGCATGGCGCACGTGGTGTGCCTGCGGTCAGAACGTCTCGTCGGCCGACAGATAGCGCCATTGGCCCTGCGGCAGCGCGCCGAGCATCACGCGGCCCATGCGCACGCGCTTCAGGCCGATCACGTCGAGGCCGACCAGTTCGCACATGCGACGGATCTGGCGCTTCTTGCCTTCACGCAGCACGAAGCGGAGCTGTTCGCCGTTCTGCCAGCTCACCATCGCGGGCTTCAGCGCGACGCCGTCGAGCTCCAGGCCGTGGCGCAGCTTCGCGAGCGATTCCGCCGGGAAGTGCTGGTCGATGTCGATGAGCCGCTCGCCAAAGCGCACGCGCACCAGGTACTCCTTGTCGATGTCCGACTGCTCGCCGATCAGCTGCTTCGCGATCACGCCATTCTGCGTCAGTACGAGCAGGCCGGTGGAGTCGATGTCGAGCCGGCCGGCCGGCGCGAGCGCGTGCAGGTGCTGCGGCGAGAAGCGTACCGGCGAATGATCGCCGCTCCAGCGGTTCGCGCGCGTGATCAGCACGGCCGCCGGCTCGTAGCCGTCTTCCGCCTGGCCCGATACATAGCCGACCGGCTTGTGCAGCAGGATCGTCACCTGCGCGGCCTGCGCGGCGCTCGCGCGCTCGTCGATCTCGATCTTCTGGTCCGGGCGGACCTTGGTGCCGAGCGTGTCGATGCGTTCGCCGTCGACGAGCACCCAACCCTTTTCGATCCATTCGTCGGCTTCGCGGCGCGAGCACAGGCCGAGTTCGGACATGCGCTTCGACAGGCGCATCAGGCCCGTTTCGTCGCCGTGGTCGACGTCGGTCGTCGCGCGCTTGACCGGTTGCGCGGTCTTGACCGCACCGAACGAGCGGCGTTCGCCGTCGCGTGCGGGGCGTGCCGGGCGGTCGCCGAAGCTGCGCTTCGCGCCTTCGCCGGCTGCCTTGTCGCGATAGGACGGGCGTTTGCCTTCATCGGCGCCTGCGCGGCGCGGGCGGGCGTCGTCATCACGACGCGGCGGGCGATCGGACGACGTGCGGCGGTCGCCGAAGCTGCGTTTTGCGCCTTCGCCGGCTGCGTTGTCGCGATACGGCGCACGCGGGCCGCCTTCGCCACCCGCACGACGCGGACGTGCATCGTCGTCACGGCGGGGCGGGCGATCCGACGACGTGCGACGGTCGCCGAAACTGCGCTTTGCACCTTCACCGGACGCGTTGTCGCGATACGGCGCACGTGCGCCGCCTTCGCCACCCGCGCGACGCGGACGTGCATCGTCATCACGACGCGGCGGACGATCCGACGAGGTGCGACGGTCGCCGAAGCTGCGCTTCGCGCCTTCGCCGGATGCGTTGTCGCGATACGGTGCACGCGGGCCGCCTTCGCCACCTGCGCGACGCGGACGTGCGTCGTCGTCACGGCGGGGCGGACGATCGGACGACGTGCGGCGGTCGCCGAAACTGCTGCGTTTTGCGCCTTCGCCGGACGCGTTGTCACGATACGGCGCACGTGCGCCGCCTTCGCCACCCGCACGACGCGGACGTGCATCGTCATCGCGACGCGGCGGGCGATCCGACGACGTGCGACGATCGCCGAAGCTGCGTTTTGCGCCTTCGCCGGACGCGTTGTCGCGATACGGCGCACGTGCGCCGCCTTCGCCACCCGCGCGACGCGGACGTGCATCATCATCGCGACGCGGCGGACGATCCGACGACGTGCGACGGTCGCCGAAGCTGCGCTTAGCCCCTTCGCCGGCTGCATTGTCGCGATAAGGCGCGCGCGTGCCGCGTTCGGCACCGCCGTCACGCGGCGCACGCTTGGCCGGTGCGCGATCCGCGCCCGGGCGCTCGGCGCCTGCCGCGCCGCGAGGCTTGAACGAGCGTTCGCCGGCGGCGGCCGGCGCGGCCTTCTTCGGGCGCGCCGGCTTGTCGCCTGCGGGCGGCGCGGCGGGACGTACCGCCTTGCGGGCGACGAGGCTGCCGGAGCGGACAGGGGCGCGGGTCGGCGACGCCGGCTTCGGATTCTTGACGGTTAATTTGGTGCGCATAAACGCTGGGATTCATTCAGACTGCGATCGCGCGCAGCAATTCGGTTTCGAGCTGGATCTGCAGGCGGTTGTCGGACAGGCCGGCACCGTCGAGCAGGAAGATGTCCTCGACGCGTTCGCCGAGCGTATTGATCCGCGCCGCGTGGACGCCGACCTGATGCTCGGCCAGGACGCGCGCGATCGAATAGAGAAGGCCCGGCCGGTCGTTGGCGGACACGGACAGGATGTAGTACTGGCCGCGCTCGTCGGCCCGGAGGTCGACGCGCGGCGTGATCGGAAACGTCCGGGACAGCCGCGACAGGCGGCCCTTGGACGGCTCCGGCAGCGACGCGGTTTCGGCCAGGCGCGCCGCGAGTTGCTGTTCGACGAGATTCGCGATGTCGCGGTAGCGCACGTCGCGTTCGGTCTGCGTGACGATGAAGTTGTCGAGCGCATAGCCGTGCCGCGTCGTGCTGACGCGTGCATCGAGCACCGACAGCCCGTTGCGGTCGAAGTACGCGCAGATGCCCGCGAACAGGTCGGGGCGGTCCTTCACGTACACGAGCACTTGCAGCGCGTCGCCGATCGGCGACGGCCGCGCGCGCACGATCGCGGTCTCGGCGTTCACGTGCCGGTACAGCACGCGCGTCTGCCATGCGATGTCGGCCGCGTCGTGACGCAGGAAGAAGCCGATGTCGAGCTGATCCCACAGCGCGCGGTGCGCGTCGTCGGGCACGGTCTCGAGGCGCAGCAGCGCGAGCGCCTGCTCCTGCCGCGACTTCAGTTCCGAATGCGCGTCGGGGTTCGCGCCGCCGAGCACCGCGAGCGTGATGCGGTACAGGTCCTCGAGCAGCTTGCCCTTCCACGTGTTCCACACCTTCGGGCTCGTGCCGCGGATATCGGCGACGGTCAGCAGGTAGAGCGCGGTGAGGTAGCGCTCGTTGCCGATGACTTCGGCGAAGCGCTTGATGACTTCCGGGTCGCTCGTGTCCTGCTTCTGCGCGACCTGGCTCATCGTCAGGTGATGCTGGACGAGCCACACGATCAGCGTCGCGTCGTCGCCGGTGATCCCGTGCTCGCGGCAGAAGCGCCGCGCGTCGGCCATCCCGAGCGTCGAGTGGTCGCCGCCGCGGCCTTTCGCGATGTCGTGGAACAGCGCCGCGACGTACAGCACCCACGGGCGTTCGAAATTGCCGATCAGCTGGCTGCAGAACGGGTACTCGTGCGCATGCTCGGCCACCGCGAAGCGGCGGATGTTGCGCAACACCATCAGGATGTGCTGGTCGACCGTGTACACGTGGTACAGGTCGTGCTGCATCTGGCCGACGATGCGGCGGAAATTCAGCAGGTAGCGGCCGAGCACGCTCGTCTGGTTCATCAGCCGGAACGCATGCGTGATGCCTTCGGGCTGCTGCAGGATCTGCATGAACGTGCGGCGGTTCTGCGGATCGCGCCGCCACGTGTGGTTCATGATCTCGCGCGAGTTGTAGAGCGCGCGCAGCGTGCGGGCGGACAGGCCCTTCACGCCGCGGGTCGCTTCGTACAGCAGGAACGCTTCGAGGATCGCGTCGGGATGGCGTTCGAACACGCCGTCGTCGACGATCTCGAGCATGCCCTGCTTCTCGACGAAGCGATCGGGCGACAGCACGCGCGTGATGCCGCTCGTCGCGGGGAACAGCTGCGCCTCGATGTTCTGGATCAGGATCGTCGCCAGTTGCGTGACCGCTTTCGCGGCCCAGTAGTAGCGGCGCATCAGCTGCTCGCTCGCGCGCTTGGCCTGCGTCGGCCGGTAGCCGAAGCTCTCGGCGGCCTGCGTCTGCAGGTCGAACACGAGCATGTCCTGGCGGCGCCCGGCGATCACGTGAAGCCGCGCGCGCAGCGTCTTCAGGAATCCTTCGTTGCGGCGCAGCTCACGCGCCTCGCGATCGGTGATGAGGCCGCGCGTGTCGAGCTCGCGCCAGCTGCTGCCGAAGCCGGCCGCGCGCGCGATCCACAGGATCGTCTGCAGGTCGCGCAGCCCGCCGGGGCTCTCCTTCACGTTCGGCTCGAGGCTGTACGGCGTGTCCTGGAACTTCGCGTGGCGCTGGCGCATCTCGAGCACCTTCGCGGTGAAGAAGGCGCGCGCGTCGAGCGCCTCGTGATACCGCACGGTGAAGCGCTCGAACAGCGCGGTGCTGCCGACGATGCGGCGTGCCTCGAGCAGCGAGGTCTGCACGGTGACGTCCTGCGACGCCTCCTCGATGCATTGCTCGACCGTGCGCACGCTGCTGCCGATCTCGAGGCCGAGATCCCACGCCATCCCGATGAAGCGCTCGATCCGCGCGTCGAGCGCCGGGTCGTGCGCATCGGGCAGCAGCACCAGGATATCGACGTCGGAGTGGGGCGCGAGCTCGCCGCGCCCGTAGCCGCCGACGGCGACGAGCGCGAGCGTCGCGGGCAGCCCGCAGTCGTCCCACACGCGCTTGAGCGCATCGTCGGTGAGTTTCGACAGCGCGTGCATCAGCGATGCGACGTTCGTCGCGCTGCGAAAGCGCTCGAGCAGGTCGGCCTTGGCGGCCTTGAATTCGGCGCGCCGCGACAGCGCTGCGGGCGAGGGGGCGGCGTGAGCGCTCATGGGCGGCCGTTCAGGTCAGCAGGTGAGGGGTGGGCGGGGCGGGCGCGACGGCGCTCAGACCGCAGCGGCCGGTTGCGCGAACACCGGGCGTGCCGGCGTGCCGGCGGACACGGTCAGCACCTCGTAACCCGTTTCGGTGACGAGCACCGTGTGCTCCCATTGCGCGGACAGGCTCCGATCGCGCGTCTTGACCGTCCACTGGTCGGGCATCGTGCGGATGTCGCGCTTGCCGGCGTTGATCATCGGCTCGATCGTGAAGATCATCCCGGCCTTCAGCTCGATGCCGGTGCCCGGGCGGCCGTAGTGGACGACCTGCGGATCCTCGTGGAACACCGTGCCGATGCCGTGGCCGCAGTATTCGCGCACGACGCTGTAGCCCTGTGCTTCGGCATGCTTCTGGATCGCATAGCCGATGTCGCCGAGGTGCGCGCCGGGCTTGACCTGGTCAATGCCGAGCCACATGCACTCGTAGGTGGTCTGCACGAGGCGCTTCGCGAGGATCGAGCCTTCGCCGACGATGAACATCCGGCTGGTGTCGCCGAAGTAGCCGTTCTTGATCACGGTGATGTCGATGTTCAGCGCGTCGCCGTTCTTGATCACCTTCTCGCCGGGAATGCCGTGGCAGATCACGTCGTTGACCGAGATGCAGGTGGCCTTCGGGTACGGCGGATAGCCGGGCGGCTGGTAGTTCAGCGGCGCGGGGATCGTGCCCTGCTCGTTGAGCATGAATTCGTGACAGAGCCGGTCGAGTTCGGCGGTCGTGATGCCCGCGACGACGTGCGGCGTGATGAAGTCGAGCACTTCGCTCGCGAGACGGCAGGCGACGCGCATCTCGGCGATGTCGTGTTCGTTTTTGAGCGTAATAGCCATCGAGGTATGCCTGGAATGCGGTGAATTGACAGATTATCGCACCTTATGGCGGGCCTCGCAGCCCCTGCCGGCGGTGCCGGTGCGGGTTTTCGCGGATTGTCCGGCCGGCTGCCGCGCGGCAAGCGAAAGTGGCGGGCGACTTGAGAGCCGACAAATCGGCGTGCTATACTCTTTGGCTAAGTCGACATCCAAATGCCGAGCATGCCCCGGTGTGGGGTGGCATCGGGATGAAAGGCTTGCGGCACGGGCATTTTCGCACGTGCCGAATCGCAAGCCGGCGCAACCAGGGTGCCGGCCGCGCGGAACGCGCGGCGGTACGGCAGCCGGCTTAAGACCCAACCCTCGTGGAGAATTTACATGGCAGTCACGATGCGCCAAATGCTGGAAGCGGGTGTCCACTTCGGTCACCAGACGCGCTTCTGGAACCCGAAGATGGCTCCGTTCATTTTCGGTCACCGCAACAAGATTCACATCATCAACCTCGAAAAGACGCTGCCGATGTTCACGGACGCACAGAAGTACGTGCGCCAGCTGGCAGCGAACCGCGGCACGATCCTGTTCGTCGGCACGAAGCGTCAATCGCGTGACACGATCGCCCAGGAAGCGCAGCGCGCAGGCATGCCGTTCGTCAACGCACGCTGGCTCGGCGGCATGATGACCAACTTCAAGACGCTGAAGGTATCGATCAAGCGCCTGAAGGACATGGAAGCGGCAGTCGAGGCAGGCGAGCTCGAGAAGATGAGCAAGAAGGAAGCGCTGCTGTTCGAACGCGAAATCGCCAAGCTGCAGAAGTCGATTGGCGGCGTGAAGGACATGGGCGGCATTCCGGACGCAATCTTCGTCGTCGACGTCGGCTACCACAAGATTGCCGTCACGGAAGCGAACAAGCTGGGCGTGCCGGTCATCGCCGTGGTCGACACGAACCACTCGCCGGAAGGTGTGGACTACGTGATCCCGGGCAACGACGACTCGAGCAAGGCAGTCGCGCTGTACGCTGAAGGCGTGGCCGACGCGATCCTCGAAGGCCGTGCGAACGCGGTCAACGAAGTGGTCCAGGCAGCGCGTGGCGACGACGAGTACGTCGAGGAAAACGCGTAACTGGCCCCGAGCCGGCGCAAAAAGGGGGCTCTCAACAGGCCCCCTTTTTTTAAGCTTGTGCGCCGGACCTGATCGCGCCGAATCGGCGCGGGTCCGGAAACGATTTTCGGCCGTTCGCGTCCAAGCGGGCGGCGTTGTGAATACAGACTCAAGGAGCGAATGATGGCGGCAATTACCGCAAGCATGGTGGCAGAACTGCGCGCAAAGACCGACGCACCGATGATGGAGTGCAAGAAGGCGCTGACGGAAGCCGACGGCGACCTGGCCAAGGCTGAAGAGCTGCTGCGCGTCAAGCTCGGCAACAAGGCGAGCAAGGCGGCATCGCGCGTGACGGCAGAAGGCGTCGTCGCATCGTTCGTCGGCGGCAACGCAGGCGCGCTGGTCGAACTGAACTGCGAAACCGACTTCGTCGCGAAGAACGACGACTTCCTCGCATTCTCGAAGACGGTTGCAGAACTCGTCGCGACGCAAAACCCGGCAGACGTGGCTGCGCTGTCGGCGCTGCCGCTGGAAGGTTCGACGGTCGACGCAGTGCGTCTGGCCCTGATCGGCAAGATCGGCGAAAACGTCTCGATCCGCCGTTTCGTCCGTTTCGAAACCGCGAACAAGATCGCAACGTACCTGCACGGCGCGCGTATCGGCGTGATCGTCGAGTACACGGGTGCGGAAGAGCAGGTCGGCAAGGACGTCGCGATGCACATCGCCGCGATGAAGCCGGTCGCCCTGTCGTCGGCCGACGTGCCGGCGGAACTGATCGAGACGGAACGCCGCGTCGCCGAGCAGAAGGCTGCCGAATCGGGCAAGCCGGCTGAAATCGTCGCGAAGATGGTCGACGGCAGCGTCCAGAAGTACCTGAAGGAAGTGTCGCTGCTGAACCAGACGTTCGTGAAGAACGACAAGCAGACGATCGAGCAGATGCTGAAGGCAGCGGATTCGACCGTGCAGAAGTTCGCGCTGTTCGTCGTCGGCGAAGGCATCGAGAAGCGCCAGGACGACTTCGCCGCCGAAGTGGCCGCGCAAGTCGCAGCAGCAAAGCAGCAGTAAGCAGTCAGGCAGTATCCGCGGCGGGCGTCCGCTCCGCCGCGGCCGGCGGCGCCGCCGGCCGGCCGGGAAACCCGGTCCGGTCGCCGGCGCTTGCCCGAATCAGTATTTCGCCCCTACAGTTCGTGGTTGTCATCCTCTCGTCGCTCGGAAGCCCCTATGTCCAATGCCTATAAACGCGTCCTCCTCAAACTCTCCGGCGAAGCGCTGATGGGCGACGATGCCTTCGGCATCAATCGCGCGACGATCGAACGGATGGTGGCGGATATCGCCGAAGTCGTGGGTCTCGGTACGCAACTCGCGGTCGTGATCGGCGGCGGTAACATTTTCCGCGGTGTCGCGGGCGGTGCGGCCGGCATGGACCGCGCGACGGCCGACTACATGGGGATGCTGGCGACGATGATGAACGCGCTGGCGCTGCAGGACGCGATGCGCCACGCCGGCATCGTCGCGCGCGTGCAGTCCGCGCTGCGCATGGACCAGGTCGTCGAGCCGTACATCCGGCCGCGCGCGATCCGCCAGCTCGAGGAAGGCAAGGTCGTGATCTTCGCGGCCGGCACGGGCAACCCGTTTTTCACGACGGACACGGCAGCCGCGCTGCGCGGTTCGGAAGTGGGCGCCGAGGTCGTATTGAAGGCGACCAAGGTCGATGGCGTATATTCTGCCGATCCGAAGAAGGATCCGTCGGCCACGCGCTACACGACGATCAGCTTCGACGAGGCGATCAGCCGCAATCTGCAGGTGATGGACGCGACGGCCTTCGCGCTGTGCCGCGACCAGAAGCTGCCGATCCGCGTGTTTTCGATCAACAAGCCGGGCGCGCTCAAGCGCATCGTGCTGGGCGAGGACGAAGGTACGCTCGTCCACGTGTAAACTCCCGCGGATGCGGGCAAGCGGCGCGGGTCGCCGGCCGTGGTGCGTGGCGCACCGGGCGGGGCCCGCGTTCATTGAAGGTTGGAAGGTTCGGAGGTTGAAATGAGTGTCGCTGATGTCAAGAAGGGCGTAGAGCAGAAGATGCAGCGCTCGATCGAAGCGTTCAAGAACGATCTGGCGAAGATCCGTACGGGCCGTGCGCATACCGGTCTGCTCGATCACGTGCAGGTCGACTACTACGGTTCGATGGTGCCGATCTCGCAGGTTGCGAACCTGACGCTCGTCGACGCACGCACGATCGGCGTGCAGCCGTGGGAAAAGAACATGGTCGCGAAGGTCGAGAAGGCCATCCGCGAAGCCGATCTGGGCCTGAACCCGGCCACGTCCGGCGACCTGATCCGCGTGCCGATGCCCGCGCTGACGGAAGAGCGCCGCCGCGAGCTGACCAAGGTGGTCAAGAGCGAAGGCGAAACGGCCAAGGTCGCGATCCGCAACCTGCGCCGCGACGCGAACGAAGCGCTCAAGAAGCTCGTGAAGGACAAGGAAATCTCGGAAGACGACGAGCGCCGTGCGAGCGACGACGTGCAGAAGCTGACGGACAAGCACGTCACCGAAGTCGACAAGCTCGTGCAGAGCAAGGAAGCCGAGATCATGACGGTCTGACGACCGTCCTCGCGCGCCGCCTTCTTCCCGCATTACTGTCTCAACGGCCATGACCTATACCAGCTCTACCGTTCGCGTGCCTGACGTCGGCGTCGTGCCGCGTCATATCGCGATCATCATGGACGGCAACGGCCGTTGGGCGACCGAACGCCGCTTGCCGCGCGTCGCGGGGCACACCCGCGGCGTGGACGCCGTGCGGTCGGTGGTCGAAGGCTGCGCGCGCGCCGGCGTCGAATACCTGACGCTGTTCGCGTTCAGTTCGGAAAACTGGCGCCGGCCGAACGACGAAGTGTCGTTCCTGATGCGGCTGTTCATCACCGCGCTCGAGCGCGAGATCGGCAAGCTGCATGCGAACGGGATCCGCCTGCGGGTGGTGGGCGATCTCGAGCGTTTCGAGCCGCGCATCCGCGAACTGATCCGCCGCGCCGAAACCAAGACGGCGCGCAACACCCGCCTGACCCTGACGATCGCCGCGAACTACGGCGGCCGCTGGGACATCCTGCAGGCGACGAAGAAACTCGTCGAGCAGGCCGTGCGCGAGGGCCGCGAGGTCGAGGTGACCGAAGACGCATTCGCGCCGCACCTGGCGATGGCCTATGCGCCGGAGCCCGATCTCTTCATCCGCACCGGTGGCGAGCAGCGCGTCAGCAATTTCCTGCTGTGGCAGCTCGCGTACGCCGAATTCTATTTCACCGACAAATACTGGCCGGATTTCGACGGCGCGGCGCTGGCCGACGCGATCGCGTCGTATACCGAGCGCGAGCGCCGTTTCGGGCGCACCAGCGCGCAGCTCGAACCGCAATCGCAGAACGCCGATTCCCTTTCATGCTGAAGACCCGTGTGATCACGGCGGTCGTGATGCTGGCCGTGTTGCTGCCGGTCACGCTGTTCGCGCCGCTCGCGGCCTTCGGTGCGCTGATCGGCGTCGTGCTCGTGTTCGCCGCGTGGGAATGGGCGCGCCTGCTGAAGCTCGGCGCGGCCGGTTCGGTCGTCTATGCGATCGTCGCGGCGCTGGCGCTCGCGGCGACCGCGCCGCTCGGCGTCGAAGCCGCTTCGTCCCGTCCCCTTTTCATGGCAGCCGGCGTGTTCTGGCTGCTGGTCGGCCCGTTCTCGCTGCGGCGCAAGCCGGAACTCGCGGGCGGCGTTTGGCGGCCGTTCCTGCTCGCGGCCGGGCTCGTGGTGTTCGCGGCCTGCTGGCACGCGGTCGTCGCGGCGCGTGCGCAGGGCGTTCCGTTTGTGCTCTCGCTGCTTCTGGTCGTGTGGCTGGCCGATATCGGTGCATATTTCGCGGGCAAGGCCTTCGGAAAGCGTAAACTGGCCGTTACGATCAGTCCCGGGAAGAGCTGGGAAGGCGCGATCGGCGGCTGGCTCGCCGTGATGGTCGTCGCGGGAGCCGCGATGGTCGCGCACTGGTTCGAGCCGACCCTGTTTTCCGCATTCGCGACGCGCTACGGGATGCCCGGCGCGTGGGCCGCGCTGACGCTGCTGGTTGCGTACAGCGTGATCGGCGACCTGTTCGAGTCGCTGCTCAAGCGTCAGGCGGGCGTGAAGGATTCGAGCGGCCTGCTGCCCGGTCACGGCGGCGTGCTCGACCGCGTCGACGCGCTGCTGCCGGTGCTGCCGCTCGCAATGCTGCTGCTTGGTTAAACCACTATTTCTGTTATGCAAAAACGTCTGACACTGCTCGGTTCCACGGGCTCGATCGGAGACAGCACGCTCGACGTGGTCGCCCGCCATCCCGAGCGTTTCTCGGTCTATGCGTTGACCGCGCATCGCAATGGCGACAAGCTCGTCGAGCAGTGCCTGCGCTTTGCACCCGAAGTCGCGGTGGTCGGCGATGCGAACACGGCGGCGCACGTCGAGGCGAAGCTGCGCGCGGCGGGCAGCAAGACCACCGTACTGTATGGGCCGCAGGCGCTCGTCGACGTGTCGAACAGCGACGGCTGCGATACGGTCGTCGCGGCGATCGTCGGCGCGGCCGGTCTCGCGCCGAGCCTGGCGGCCGCGCGCGCCGGCAAGCGCATCCTGCTCGCGAACAAGGAATCGCTCGTGATGTCCGGCGCGATCTTCATGGACGCCGTGCGCGACCATGGCGCGATCCTGCTGCCGGTCGACAGCGAACACAACGCGATCTTCCAGTGCATGCCGCGCGACGAGAACGAGCACGGCGGGATCTCGAAGATCATCCTGACCGCGTCGGGCGGCCCGTTCCGCACGCGCGAGCCGGCCACGCTCGTCGACGTGACGCCGGACGAGGCCTGCAAGCACCCGAACTGGGTGATGGGCCGCAAGATTTCCGTCGATTCCGCGACGATGATGAACAAGGGCCTCGAAGTGATCGAGGCGCACTGGATCTTCGGCCTGCCGGGCGACCGGATCGACGTGCTGATCCACCCGCAGAGCGTGATCCATTCGCTCGTGTCGTACCGCGACGGCTCGGTGCTCGCGCAGCTCGGCAACCCCGACATGCGCACGCCGATCGCGCACGCGCTGGCGTTCCCGGAGCGCGTCGACGCCGGTGTCGAGCAGCTCGACCTCGCGCAGATCGCCCAGCTGTCGTTCGAGAAGCCCGACTACACGCGCTTCCCGTGCCTCGCGCTCGCGCTGAAGGCACTTGAGGAGGGCGGTATCGCGAGCGCCGCGTTGAACGCGGCGAACGAAATCGCGGTCGAAGCGTTTCTCGAGCGCCGGATCGGCTTCATGGCGATCGCGGCGACGGTCGACGCGGTGCTCAACGCACTGCCGAACCGCAACCCGAACGGGCTCGACGACGTCCTTGCGGCGGATGCCGAGGCACGCCGCCTCGCCGCCGAGATCATTTCGAAAGCGCCTGCGCCACGCGTGGAGCGCACTGTCTGAATGAGGTGCTCATGAACGTGCTGGTCGAACTGATCGCGTTTGCGGTGGCGATCGGGGTGCTGGTCGTCGTGCATGAGTACGGACATTATCGCGTCGCGCGCTGGTGCGGCGTGAAGGTGCTGCGTTTCTCGATCGGCTTCGGCCAGCCGGTCGCCCGCTGGGTCAGCCGCAGGACGGGCACCGAATGGACGCTCTCCGCGCTGCCGCTCGGCGGCTACGTGAAGATGCTCGACGAGCGCGAGCCGGGGGCGGGCGTCAAACCCGAGGAGCTCGGCCAGGCGTTCAACCGGCAATCGGTGTTCAAGCGCATCGCGATCGTCGCCGCCGGCCCGATCGCGAACTTCCTGTTGGCAATCGTCCTGTTTTCCGCCGTATTCGCAACCGGCGTGACCGAGCCGGCCGCGGTGCTCGCGCCGCCGGTCGCCGGCACGGCGGCGGCCCGCGCGGGCTTCGACGGCAGCGAGACGATCGTATCGATCCGCGACGCTCAGGGTGGCGACGCCGTGCCGGTGCGCTCGTGGTCGGACCTGCGCTGGAAGCTGCTGGCCGCCGCGTTCGATCATCGCGAGGTCGTGCTCGGCGCACGCGACGGCGGCGCGGCGACGTTCGACTTCCGCGTCGACCTGCGCAATGTTCCCGAAAGCGCGCTCGACGACGATTTCATGATGCACCTGGGCTTCGAGACCGGCGGCGGCGCGCTGTCGGTGGCGTCGGTGCAGCCCGGCAGCGCGGCCGAGCAGGCGGGCCTGAAGGCCGGCGACAAGCTGCTCGCGCTCGACGGCAAGCCCATCGGCGGCGCCACGCGCTTCATCGACGCGGTGAAGCACCATGCGGGCCAGGCGGTCGAACTGCAGATCGAGCGTGGCGGTGCCTCCCGGACGGTGTCGATCGTGCCGCACGCGCAGCGCGACGACGAAACGGGACAGCAGGTCGGCCGCATCGGCGCGGCGCTGTCGATGCACACGCCGTCGGTGGACGTGCGCTACGGGCCGATCGAGAGTCTGCAGCTCGGCGCGCACCGCACGTGGGACATCGCCGTCTACTCGCTGAGGATGTTCGGGCGGATGATCACGGGCGATGCGTCGCTGAAGAACCTGTCCGGCCCGGTGACGATTGCGGACTACGCGGGCAAGAGCGCGCGGCTCGGTCCGTCGGCCTTCCTGTCGTTCCTCGCCCTTGTCAGCATTAGCCTCGGGGTGCTGAACTTGCTGCCGATTCCCGTTTTGGACGGGGGGCATCTGTTATATTATCTGGTTGAAGCCGCGACCGGGAAAGCCGTATCGGAGCGCTGGCAGCTGATTCTGCAAAGAGCCGGGTTGATCTGCATCGTCGCGTTGTCGGCGATCGCGCTGTTCAACGACCTGGCTCGGTTAATCCATTTCTGAAGCGTCAGGCGGCGGCCAGTCGGCCGCCGCCTGATTTGATGCAGCTAAATATTGGGGATGCACGTTGTTCAAACCTCATCGCTTTGTACCTAAGACAGTTGCAGCGGCCGCGCTCGCCGCGCACGGCCTCGCGGCGCATGCAGCGGCACCGTTCGTGGTGCAAGACATCAAGATCGAGGGGTTGCAGCGCGTCGAAGCCGGTTCGGTGTTCGCCTACCTGCCGATCAAGCAGGGCGATACCTTCACCGACGACAAGGCATCCGAAGCAATCCGCGCGCTGTACGCGACGGGCTTCTTCAACGACGTGCGCATCGCCACCCAGGGCAACGTCGTGATCGTGCAGGTGCAGGAGCGTCCGGCCATCGCGTCGATCGACTTCACCGGCACGAAGGAATTCGACAAGGACAACCTGACGAAGGCGCTGCGCGCGGTCGGTCTGGCCGACGGCCGCTACTACGACAAGGCGCTCGTCGACAAGGCGGAGCAGGAGCTCAAGCGTCAGTACCTGACGCGCGGCTTCTATGCGGCCGAGGTCAAGACGACGATCACGCCGGTCGACGCGAACCGCGTGTCGATCCTGTTCGCGGTCGCCGAAGGCCCGAGCGCGAAGATCCGCCAGATCAACTTCATCGGCAACAAGGCGTTCAGCACCAGCACGCTGCGCGACGAAATGCAGCTGTCGACGCCGAACTGGTTCTCCTGGTACACGAAGAACGACCTGTACTCGAAGGAAAAGCTCACGGGCGACCTCGAGGCCGTGCGCTCGTACTACCTGAACCGCGGCTACCTCGAGTTCAACATCGAATCGACCCAGGTGTCGATCTCGCCCGACAAGAAGGACATGTACCTGACGGTCACGCTGCACGAAGGCGAGCCGTACACGGTGTCGGGCATCAAGCTGTCGGGCAACCTTCTCGATCGCGAAGCCGAACTGAACAAGCTGATCAAGATCAAGCCGGGCGATCGCTTCTCGGCCGAAAAGCTGCAGCAAACGACGAAGTCGATCGTCGACAAGCTCGGCGAATACGGCTACGCGTTCGCGACCGTCAACGCGCAGCCGGACATCGACCAGGCGAACCACAAGGTGAACCTGAACCTCGTCGTCGATCCGAGCCGCCGCGTGTACGTGCGCCGCATCAACGTGGTCGGCAACACGCGCACGCGCGACGAAGTCGTGCGCCGCGAAATGCGCCAGCTCGAAAGCTCGTGGTTCGATTCGAACCGCCTCGCGCTGTCGAAGGACCGCGTGAACCGTCTCGGCTACTTCACCAACGTCGACGTGACGACGTTGCCGGTCGAAGGCACGAACGACCAGGTCGACGTGAACGTGAAGGTCGACGAAAAGCCGACCGGCGCGATCACGCTGGGCGCGGGCTTCTCGTCGACGGACAAGGTGGTGCTGTCGGCCGGCGTATCGCAGGACAACGTGTTCGGCTCGGGCACGAGCCTGTCGGTGAACGTCAACACCGCGAAGAGCTACCGCACGCTGACCGTCACGCAGGTCGACCCGTACTTCACGGTCGACGGCATCAAGCGGATCACGGACGTCTACTACCGCACGTACCAGCCGCTTTACTACTCGACCAGCTCGAGCTTCCGGATCATCAGCGCGGGCGGCAACCTGAAGTTCGGCATTCCGTTCTCGGAAGTCGACACCGTCTACTTCGGCGCGGGCTTCGAGCAGAACCGTCTCGACGTCGACTCGAACACGCCGCAGAGCTACCAGGATTACGTGAACGAGTTCGGCCGCGTGTCGAACACGGTGCCGCTGACGGTGGCATGGTCGCGCGACGCGCGTGACAGTGCGCTGATCCCGAGCCGCGGCTACTTCACGCAGGCGAACGTCGAATACGGCGTGCCGGTCGGCAAGATCCAGTACTACAAGGCCGACCTGCAGGCGCAGTACTACTATTCGTTCTCGCGCGGCTTCATCCTGGGCCTGAACCTGCAAGGCGGCTACGGTAACGGCATCGGCAACCCGTACCCGATCTTCAAGAACTACTACGCGGGCGGTATCGGCTCCGTGCGTGGCTACGAGCCGAGCTCGCTGGGCCCGCGCGACACGAAGACGAACGACCCGATCGGCGGCTCGAAGATGCTGGTCGGCAACATCGAGCTGACGTTCCCGCTGCCGGGCACCGGCTACGACCGCACGCTGCGCGTGTTCACGTTCCTCGACGGCGGTAACGTGTGGGGCAACGCGCCGGGTGGCACGAGTACCGGCGCGAACGGCCTGCGTTACGGCTACGGTGTGGGTCTCGCGTGGATCTCGCCGATCGGCCCGCTGAAGCTGAGCCTCGGCTTCCCACTGCAGAAGCACGAAGGCGATCAGTACCAGAAATTCCAGTTCCAGATCGGGACGGCGTTCTGATCGAACGCATGACAACAGTAACGAGAGGGTAATTTTGCTAACCGGTAAGTTTTCGAAACGAGTGATGTGTGCGCTGACCGTTGCGCTGGCCTTGGGCGCGGCGACGGCGCATGCTCAGGACGTCGCCCGCATCGCGGCGGTCAATTCGGATCGGATCCTGCGCGAGTCGGCGCCCGCCAAGGTGGCGCAGACGAAGCTCGAAGCCGAGTTCGCGAAGCGCGACAAGGATCTGCAGGACCTCGCGGCGCGCCTGAAGTCGATGTCCGATTCGCTGGACAAGAACGGTGCGTCGCTGTCGGCGGCCGATCGCGCGCAGAAGCAGCGCGATCTCGCGCAGCTCGACACCGACTTCCAGCGCAAGCAGCGCGAGTTTCGCGAAGACCTGAACCAGCGCCGCAACGAGGAACTCGCGGCGGTGCTGGAGCGTGCGAACAGGGTCATCAAGCAGATCGCCGAGCAGCAGAATTACGACCTGATCGTGCAGGAAGCCGTGTACGTCAGCCCGCGCATCGACATCACCGACAAGGTGCTCAAGGCGCTCGCGTCCGGCTCGACGAACTGAACGGAGCAGACGACGAATGGCATTGACGCTTGAGGCACTCGTAAAGCGGTTCGGCGGCGAGATCGCCGGCGACGCCCAGTGCAAGGTGGGCGGCCTCGCGCCGCTCGACCAGGCAGGCCCTCAGCAACTCGCGTTTCTCGCGAATCCGAAGTACCTGTCGCAGGTCGAGGCGACCCGCGCCGGCGCGGTGCTGATCGCGCCGAAGGATCTCGAAAAGCTGGGTGCGGCCGCTCATGGCCGCAACTTCATCGTGACGCCGAATCCGTACGCGTACTTCGCGCGCGTCGCGCAGATGTTCATCGATCTCGCCACGCCGCCGCGCGCGGCCGGCGTGCATCCGAGCGCGACGATCGATCCGGCCGCGCAGGTCGCCGCGAGCGCGGTGATCGGCCCGCACGTGACGGTTGAGGCCGGCGCGGTGATCGAAGACAACGTGCAGCTCGACGCGAACGTGTTCGTCGGCCGCGGCACGACGATCGGCGCCGGCTCGCACCTGTATCCGAACGCCTCGGTGTACCACGGCTGCAAGATCGGCCCGCGCGCGATCATCCATTCCGGTGCCGTGATCGGTTCCGACGGCTTCGGCTTCGCGCCGGATTTCGTCGGCGACGGCGACGCGCGCACCGGCAGCTGGGTCAAGATCCCGCAGGTCGGCGGCGTGTCGGTCGGCCCGGACGTCGAGATCGGCGCGAACACGACGATCGACCGCGGCGCGATGGCGGACACCGTCATCGAAGAATGCGTGAAGATCGACAACCAGGTGCAGATCGCCCACAACTGCCGGATCGGTGCCTACACGGTGATCGCCGGCAAGGCGGGCATCGCGGGCAGCACGACGATCGGCCGTCACTGCATGATCGGCGGCGCGGCGGGGATCGCCGGCCACGTGACGCTCGGCGACTATGTCATCATCACGGCGAATTCGGGCGTGTCGAAGTCGCTGCCGAAGGCCGGCATCTACACGAGCGCGTTCCCGGCCGTCGACCACGGCGAATGGAACCGGAGCGCCGCGCTCGTGCGCAACCTCGACAAGCTGCGCGACCGCATCAAGGCGCTCGAAACCGCGCTGGCCGCCCAGGGCGGCACGGAAGCCTGACCGACACCATGCGAGACCACGAACCGGGCACGGCCAGCGCATCCGGCCCGGTTTGCCAGACTGGGCCGCACGGCGGCCCGCTTCAGCCTTTGCATCACCACCGCGCAGCCTCTGCGTGAGACGAACCATCATGAGCACTGAAAAAATCAATCTCGACATCCACAAGATCCTCACGCTGCTGCCGCATCGCTATCCGATTCTGCTCGTCGATCGCGTGCTCGAACTCGAGCCGCACAAAGGCATCAAAGCGCTGAAGAACGTGTCGATCAACGAGCCGTTCTTCCAGGGGCACTTCCCGAAGCGGCCGGTGATGCCGGGTGTGCTGATCCTCGAGGCGCTCGCTCAGGCGGCCGCGCTGCTGACGTTTTCGGAAGAGCAGCCGAAGGATCCGGAAAACACGCTGTACTACTTCGTCGGGATCGACGGTGCGCGCTTCAAGCGTGTGGTCGAACCGGGCGACCAGCTGATTCTGAACGTGACGTTCGAACGTTACATCCGCGGCATCTGGAAGTTCAAGGCAGTGGCGGAAGTGGACGGCAAGGTGGCGGCGGAAGCCGAACTGATGTGCACGGTCAAGACGGCCGACGCGGCGCCCTGAGCGACGCGGCACGCATGAGTAACGTAACGCGGGCAACGCGACACATCACATCGAGAGGCAACGGCGCATGACCAGGATTCATCCTACCGCGATCGTCGAACCGGGCGCACAGATCGACGAGTCCGTCGAGATCGGGCCGTACGCGATCGTCGGGCCGCACGTCACGATCGGCGCGCGTACGACGGTCGGCTCGCACAGCGTGATCGAAGGTCACACGACGCTCGGCGAGGACAACCGCATCGGCCATTACGCGTCGGTGGGCGGCCGTCCGCAGGACATGAAGTACAAGGACGAGCCGACGAAGCTCGTGATCGGCAACCGCAACACGATCCGCGAATTCACGACGATCCACACCGGCACCGTGCAGGACGTCGGCGTGACGACGCTCGGCGACGACAACTGGATCATGGCCTATGTGCACATCGGCCATGATTGCCGCGTCGGCAACAACGTGATCCTGTCGAGCAACGCGCAGATGGCCGGTCACGTCGAGATCGGCGACTTTGCGATCGTCGGCGGGATGTCGGGCGTGCACCAGTTCGTGCGCATCGGCGCGCACTCGATGCTGGGCGGCGCCTCGGCGCTCGTGCAGGACGTGCCGCCGTTCGTGATCGCGGCCGGCAACAAGGCCGAGCCGCACGGCATCAACGTCGAAGGCCTGCGCCGGCGTGGTTTCTCGCCCGACGCGATCTCGGCGCTGCGCAGCGCGTACCGCCTGCTGTACAAGAACGGCCTGTCGCTCGAGGAAGCGAAGGTGCAGTTGCGCGAGCTGGCGGCCGCGGGCGGCGAAGGCGACGCAGCGGTCACCGCGCTCGTCGAGTTCATCGACGCGTCCCAACGCGGCATCATCCGCTAAGCGATGTCGCTCCCGACCAATCAGCTCCGGCTCGCGATGGTGGCCGGCGAGCCGTCGGGCGACCTGCTCGCGGCATCGCTGCTCGGCGGGCTTCAAGCGCGGCTGCCCGAATCGACCCGCTACTACGGGATCGGCGGGCAGCGGATGCTTGCACACGGCTTCGACTCGCACTGGCAGATGGACAAGCTGACGGTGCGCGGCTACGTCGAGGCGCTCGGCCAGATTCCCGAGATCCTGCGGATACGCGGCGAGCTGAAGCGCCAGCTGCTCGCGGAGCGGCCCGACGCATTCATCGGCGTCGACGCGCCCGATTTCAACTTCAACGTGGAGCAGGCCGCGCGCGACGCGGGCATCCCGTCGATCCACTTCGTGTGCCCGTCGATCTGGGCGTGGCGCGGCGGGCGGATCAAGAAGATCGCGAAGTCCGTCGACCACATGCTGTGCCTGTTCCCGTTCGAACCGGCGATCCTCGACAAGGCGGGCGTCGCGTCGACGTATGTCGGCCACCCGCTGGCCGACGAGATTCCGCTCGAGCCCGACACGCACGGCGCGCGCATCGCGCTCGGCCTGCCGGCCGAGGGCCCCGTGATCGCGGTGCTGCCGGGCAGCCGGCGCTCGGAGATCGGGCTGATCGGCCCGACGTTCTTCGCCGCGATGGCGCTGATGCAGCAGCGCGAGCCCGGCGTGCGGTTCGTGATGCCGGCGGCGACGCCCGCGCTGCGCGAACTGCTGCAGCCGCTCGTCGACGCTCATCCGCAACTCGCGCTGACGATCACCGACGGCCGCTCGCAGGTCGCGATGACGGCCGCCGACGCGATCCTCGTGAAGAGCGGCACCGTCACGCTGGAAGCCGCGCTGCTGAAGAAGCCGATGGTGATCTCGTACAAGGTGCCCTGGCTGACCGGACAGATCATGCGCCGGCAGGGCTATCTGCCGTACGTCGGCTTGCCGAACATCCTGGCGGGGCGCTTCGTCGTGCCCGAGCTGCTGCAGCATTTCGCGACGCCCGAGGCGCTCGCCGATGCGACGCTCACGCAGCTGCGCGACGACGCGAACCGCCGCACGCTGACCGAAGTGTTTACCGAAATGCATCTCTCGCTGCGGCAGAACACGGCCGCGAAGGCGGCCGAAGCGGTCGTGCGCGTACTCGAGCAACGCAAGGGGCGCGCATGACGGCAGCCCGTGCACCACGCCGCCGCGCGTCGACCGACGTGCAGGGCGGTTTCGACTTCAGCCGGCCCGACGAGATCGTCTGCGGCGTCGACGAAGCGGGCCGCGGCCCGCTCGCGGGGCCGGTGGTCGCCGCCGCGGTGATCCTCGATCCCGCGCAGCCGATCGACGGGCTCGACGATTCGAAGGCGCTGTCCGCGAAAAAGCGCGACGCGCTGTACGACCTGATCGTCGCGCGCGCGCGCGCGTATTGCGTCGCGTCGGCGAGCGTCGACGAAATCGACACGCTCAACATCCTGCACGCGACGATGCTTGCGATGAAGCGGGCCGTCGAAGGCCTGTCGGTGCTGCCGACGCTCGCGCAGATCGACGGCAACCGCTGTCCGACGCTGATGGTGCGCGCCGAGGCGATCGTCAGCGGCGACGCGCTCGTGCCGAGCATCTCGGCCGCGTCGATTCTCGCGAAGGTCACGCGCGACCGCATGCTCGTCGAGCTGCACGAACGCTTCCCGGTGTACGGGTTCAACGTGCATGCGGGCTACGGCACCGAGAAACATCTTGCCGCGCTGCGCGAGCACGGCCCGTGCGAAGCGCATCGGCGCTCGTTCGCACCCGTGCGCGCGGCACTCGACCTGATTCGATGAAAAGCATTACTTCCCGCGACAACCCGCTGTACAAGCGCCTGAAGGCGCTTGCGGGTTCGACGTCCCAGCAGCGCCGCGGCGGCCAGGCGCTGCTCGAAGGTTTTCACCTCGCCAGCGCGTATCTCGATACGGGCGCGATACCCGAGCTGTGCGTCGCCACCGAAGGCGCGCTCGCGCACGACGAAGCGCAGGCGATCATCGCGCGCGTCGACGCGCAGCGGGTCGTCACGCTGCCCGATGCGCTGTTCGGACAACTGTCGAACGTGGTCAGCGGCGTCGGTTTCCTGCTGCTCGTCGATCGTCCCGCGCAGCCGCTGCCGGAGCGTGTCGCGCACACGTCGGTCGTGCTCGACGGCGTGCAGGACGCCGGCAACGTCGGCTCGATCCTGCGCAGCGCGGCCGCGGCCGGTGTGCAGCACGTGTTCTGTGCACCGGGCACTGCCTATGCGTGGTCGTCGAAGGTGCTGCGCTCGGGAATGGGCGCGCACTTCCTGCTGTCGATCCACGAGGATGTCGAGGCCGGTGCGCTCGCCGAACGCCTCGACGTGCCGGTCGCGCTGACCGATTCGCATGGCGCGCAGGCGATCTACGACTGCGACCTGGCCGGGCCCGTCGCATGGGTGTTCGGCAACGAGGGCGCCGGCGTGTCGGCGTTCTGGCGCGACGTGGCCACGCATCGCGTGACGATCCCGCAGCCGGGCGGCATGGAGTCGCTGAATGTGGCGGCGGCGGCGGCGGTGTGCCTGTTCGAGCAGGTGCGGCAGCAGCGGCACGCATGACATGATGACGTGACGCGCGGCGTTGCCCGCGCGGTATCCCGCACCACGAAACAAGGCCGCGTTCGACGCGGCCTTGTTGCTTTTGGCAACGGCGGCCCGGCGGCCGCCCGTGCGCCGGTCGTCAGTACGACTGCCGGTCGAGACGGATTTCCTGCAGGATCGTCGTCGCGATCTCCTCGATCGACTTGTGCGTCGACGACAGCCACTTGATCCCTTCGCGGCGCATCATCGCTTCGGCCTCGTTGATCTCGTAGCGGCAATTCTCGGGCGCCGCGTACTTGCTGCCGGGGCGGCGCTCGTTGCGGATCTCCGACAGGCGCTGCGGATCGATCGACAGCCCGAACAGCTTGTCGCGATGCGGCGACAGCGCCGACGGCAGCTTGCCGCGCTCGAAGTCTTCCGGAATCAGCGGATAGTTGGCAGCCTTCACGCCGTATTGCATCGCGAGATACAGGCTCGTCGGCGTCTTGCCGCTGCGCGACACGCCGACCAGGATCACATCGGCTTCCGACAGGTTGCGGTTCGACTGGCCGTCGTCGTGCGCGAGCGAGAAGTTGATCGCCTCGATCCGCGTCTTGTATTCCTCGGTATCGGCGTTCTGGTGGCCGCGGCCCATCGCGTGGCTCGACTTCAGCTCCAGTTCCTGCTCGAGCGGCTCGACGAAGCGCTGGAACATGTCCAGCACGAGCGCGTTCGAGCGCTTGACGATGTCGTTCGACTCGCTGTCGACGAGCGTCGTGAACACGATCGCGCGGCGGCCGTCGTGCACCGCGGCTTCGTTGATCTTCTCGACGGTCGAAAAGGCCTTGTCGAGCGAGTCGACGAACGGCACGCGCACGAGGCGGAATTTCTGGTCGAACTGGGAGAGGATCGAGTGCGCGAAGGTTTCGGCAGTGATCCCGGTGCCGTCGGAGACGATGAAAACGGTAGGCAGCATGAATCTGGGCGTCGAGCGTGAAGGGCGGTTGCGCGGGCGGCTGGAGGTCCGCCTCCAGGCATAGTGACAAGGTCGCGCCACATCCGGCAGCCGGCACGGTAGAATAGCGGCAACCTGTTGGATAAGCAATTGCGGGGGCGGGGTGCGAACGGCACGCCAGGCTTGCCGCGAACGTTTCCAGAACTCCCGGCAAGTTCGGCGATTCGTCTGAATATATCGCCTTTCTGCCGGGATTTTTGCAAATCGGGTCGGAAGATTTTCCGCCTGCGATTGTTTCTCCAACAGGTTGCGCAAGACGCGCCGCGCCTTTTTGCAAGCGCCCGCGTCCGAGCCCACTTGCGCAATCGAGCATTTTTTTCACACTTAGGGGCTTGTATGACTAACGCAGCAAACGTCGCAAAGGACCAGGCGTATGTAATCCCGTTCGAGCAGTTGCGGATGACCGATGTGGAGATCGTGGGCGGCAAGAATGCGTCGCTCGGCGAGATGATCAGCCAGCTTTCCGAAGCAGGCGTTCGCGTACCCACCGGTTTCGCCACGACCGCGCTCGCATTCCGCGATTTCCTCAAGCACAACGATCTGACCGATCGCATCGCCAAGCGTCTCGAGTCGCTCGACATCGACGACGTGAAGGCGCTCGCCGAAGCCGGTGCCGAAATCCGCAAGTGGATCGTCGACGCGCCGATGCAGGCACGTCTCGAGGAGGAAATCCGCGCACAGTTCGAAATCCTGAAGAACGGCTCGCCGGGCGAGCTGTCGTTCGCCGTGCGTTCGTCCGCGACCGCGGAAGACCTGCCCGACGCCTCGTTCGCCGGTCAGCAGGAGTCGTATCTGAACGTCGTCGGCATCGACGACGTGCTCGATCGCATGAAGCACGTGTTCGCGTCGCTGTACAACGACCGCGCGATCTCGTACCGCGTGCACAAGGGTTTCACGCACGCTGAAGTCGCGCTGTCGGCCGGTGTGCAGCGCATGGTCCGCTCGGACGTCGGCGCGGCCGGCGTGATGTTCACGATCGACACCGAATCGGGCTTCAAGGACGCCGTGTTCATCACGTCGAGCTACGGCCTGGGCGAAACCGTCGTGCAGGGCGCCGTGAACCCGGACGAGTTCTACGTGTTCAAGACGACGCTCGCACAGGACAAGTACCCGATCATCCGCCGCTCGATCGGCTCGAAGCTGATCAAGATGGAATTCACGCAGCCGGGCGAGCCGGGCCGCGTGAAGACGGTCGACGTGCCGCACGAGCAGCGCAACCGCTACTCGATCACCGACGAAGACGTGATCGAGCTCGCGAAGTACGCGGTCATCATCGAGAAGCACTACCAGCGTCCGATGGACATCGAGTGGGGCAAGGACGGCCGCGACGGCAAGATCTTCATCCTGCAGGCGCGTCCGGAAACGGTGAAGAGCCAGGCGAGCGGCAAGGCCGAGCAGCGCTTCAAGCTGAAGGGCCAGTCGCAGGTGCTGGCAACGGGCCGCGCGATCGGCCAGAAGATCGGCGCGGGCCCCGTGCGCGTGATCCAGGACCCGTCGGAAATGGAACGCGTGCAGCCGGGCGACGTGCTGGTGGCGGACATGACCGACCCGAACTGGGAGCCGGTGATGAAGCGTGCGGCGGCGATCGTCACGAACCGTGGCGGCCGCACCTGCCACGCGGCGATCATCGCGCGTGAGCTCGGCGTGCCGGCAGTCGTCGGCTGCGGCGACGCGACCGACATCCTGAAGGACGGCGCGCTCGTCACGGTGTCGTGCGCGGAAGGCGACGAAGGCAAGATCTACGACGGGCTGCTCGAGACGGAAGTCACGGAAGTGCAGCGCGGCGAGCTGCCGGAAATCCCGGTCAAGATCATGATGAACGTCGGCAACCCGCAGCTCGCGTTCGACTTCTCGCAGCTGCCGAACGGTGGTGTTGGCCTCGCGCGTCTCGAGTTCATCATCAACAACAACATCGGCGTGCACCCGAAGGCGATCCTCGAGTACCCGAACATCGACCAGGACCTGAAGAAGGCAGTCGAGAGCGTCGCGCGCGGTCACGCGTCGCCGCGCCAGTTCTACGTCGACAAGCTGACGGAAGGCGTCGCGACGATCGCCGCGGCGTTCTATCCGAAGCCCGTGATCGTGCGTCTGTCCGACTTCAAGTCGAACGAGTACAAGAAGCTGATCGGCGGTTCGCGCTACGAGCCGGACGAGGAAAACCCGATGCTGGGCTTCCGCGGCGCGTCGCGCTACATCGCTGAAGACTTCGCGCAGGCGTTCGAGATGGAGTGCCGTGCACTGAAGCGCGTGCGCGACGAGATGGGCCTGACCAACGTCGAGATCATGGTGCCGTTCGTGCGTACCGTGAAGCAGGCGGAGCGCGTCGTCGGCCTGCTCGAGAAGTTCGGCCTGAAGCGCGGCGAGAACGGCCTGCGCCTCGTGATGATGTGTGAAGTCCCGACCAACGCGATCCTCGCCGAAGAGTTCCTCGAGCACTTCGACGGTTTCTCGATCGGTTCGAACGACCTCACGCAGCTCACGCTCGGCCTCGACCGCGACTCGGGCATGGAACTGCTGGCCGTCGACTTCGACGAACGCGACCCGGCCGTCAAGTTCCTGCTCAAGCGTGCGATCGATACCTGCCGCAAGATGGGCAAGTACGTCGGCATCTGCGGCCAGGGGCCGTCCGATCACCCGGACTTCGCGCAATGGCTGACCGACGAAGGCATCGTGTCGATCTCGCTGAACCCGGACACGATCATCGATACGTGGCAAGCGCTCGCCAACCGGAAGTAACGGTCGGTAACGCAGCTTCGACGAAAGGGCGGTTCACCGCGCTTTCGTTGAAGGCAAAATGCAAGGTTCATGCTATAAACACCCCGGTAAGCACCGGGGTGTTTTTTTTCGTCGGTACGCGCCGCGTTGCGTCATGCGTGTCGACCGCGACCCACGGGCGCGCACAGCGAATATAGTGAGCAGCGGGGACGTTTTTCGGGAGACCACAATGATGTCGGGGCATCTGTTCTGGTGGGTCGGAGTCGGCGTGCTGGTCGTCGCCGAATTGCTGACCGGCACGTTCTATCTGCTGATGATCGCGCTCGGCTTTCTCGCGGGCGCGCTGCTGCAGCTCGCCGGTTTCGCGCCGCACGTGCAGTTCGGTGCGGCCGCCGTGGTCGCGATCGTCGCGATGATCGTGCTGCGCCGCTCGGGGCTCGGGCGCAAGCAGAAGCGCGACACGTCGACGAATCCGGACGTCAATCTCGATATCGGCGCGACCGTCACGGTCGACGCGTGGCACGACCGCCGCGCGCGCGTGCAGTATCGCGGCGCCGACTGGGACGTCGAACTCGCGGCCGGCGAGCGCGACGATGCACGCGTGTATCAGGTGCGTGCCGTGCGCGGCAACAGTCTCGTCGTCATCGCGAAGCCCGCGGGCTGATCGTCCACTGATACAACAAGGAGGGAATATTTCATGGATTCGCTGATCATCTGGGTCGTCCTGCTCGTCATCGCCATCGTGCTCGTGTCGAAGACGGTGAAGATCGTGCCGCAGCAGCATGCGTGGGTGCTCGAACGCTTCGGGCGCTATCACGCGACGCTGTCGCCCGGTCTCAATATCGTGCTGCCGTTCGTCGACCGGATCGCCTACCGGCACGTGCTGAAGGAAATTCCGCTCGACGTGCCGAGCCAGGTCTGCATCACGCGCGACAACACGCAGCTGCAGGTCGACGGCGTGCTGTACTTCCAGGTGACCGATCCGATGAAGGCGTCGTACGGGTCGAGCAACTTCGTGCTCGCGATCACGCAGCTCGCGCAGACGACGCTGCGCTCGGTGGTCGGCAAGCTCGAACTCGACAAGACCTTCGAGGAACGCGACTTCATCAACCACAACATCGTGTCGGCGCTCGACCAGGCTGCTGCGAACTGGGGGGTGAAGGTGCTGCGCTACGAGATCAAGGACCTGACGCCGCCAAAGGAGATCCTCCACGCGATGCAGGCGCAGATCACCGCCGAGCGGGAAAAGCGCGCGCTGATCGCCGCCTCCGAAGGCCGCAAGCAGGAGCAGATCAACCTCGCGTCGGGCGCGCGCGAAGCGGCGATCCAGAAGTCGGAAGGCGAGCGGCAGGCCGCGATCAACCAGGCGCAGGGCGAGGCGGCCGCGATTCTCGCGGTGGCCGAGGCGAACGCGCAGGCCATCCAGAAGATCGCGAACGCGATCCAGTCGCAGGGCGGGATGGATGCCGTGAACCTGAAGGTCGCCGAGCAGTACGTCGGCGCGTTCTCGAACCTCGCGAAACAGGGCAATACGCTGATCGTGCCGGCGAACCTGTCGGATCTCGGCACCGCGATCGCGTCCGCGCTGACCATCGTCAAGAACGCGGCACCAGCGGCGAGCGGGCGGGGCTGAGCGGCAAGCGCGGGTTACGCGTGCCGGCGGTCGTCACGAGCGTCGCCGGGTGTGCGCTGCTCGTGCGCCCGGCATGCGCCCGGTATGTGCCGGCCATGTGCCCGTTATGTGCCCGTTATGTGCCCGTTATGTGCCCGTTATGTGCCCGGCATGCGGCGAATCGTCGCGCGACCTCGCCGCGATCGTGCCCGCATGTCAGCAGTGCAGACCGCGTAGCGGTTCGTCCCGGAAGGCGAGCGGCGGTCCGGCCGGCGCTCATGCGCATCGCACCACACAAAGCAACACGGCCCGCTTCGAGCGGGCCGTGTCGTTTGTGAGACGAACCTCGGCGTTCAGGTGCCGGCGCGCATGATGCGCGCCTTTTCGCGTTCCCAGTCGCGCTTCTTCTCGGTTTCGCGCTTGTCGTGCAGCTTCTTGCCCTTCGCGAGCGCGATGTCGCATTTCACGCGACCGCCCTTGTAGTGGAAATTCAGCGGCACGAGCGTGTAGCCACGCTGCTCGACCTTGCCGATCAGTTTCTTGATTTCGTCACGGTGCAGCAGCAGCTTGCGCGTGCGGACCGGATCGGGCTTGATGTGCGTCGAGGCTTCGGGCAGCGGGCTGATGTGGGTGCCGATCAGGAAGATCTCGGCGTTCTTCACCACGACGTAGCCTTCCTTGATCTGGCCGCGCCCGGCGCGCAGCGCCTTGACTTCCCAGCCCTCGAGCACGAGCCCCGCCTCGTAGCGTTCCTCGATGTGATAATCGAAGTGCGCTTTCCTGTTGTCGATGATGCTCATGAAAGGATCGGGCCAACTCGTTTAAAATCACGATTTTAGCAAAGCAGGGCGGGAATCGCCCGGCTTGCGTTCTCACTTCAAGCGATGCCGCGCGATTTATGGCAGATGTCCAGAAAACCGTATTGATCCGTCATTCGGCGGAACAGATGTTCGACCTCGTCACCGACGTGGCCGATTACCCCAATTTCCTGCCCTGGTGCGGCGGCGTCGAGATCCGCCGTCAGGACGACAGCGGGATGGAAGCGCGCATCGACATCAACTTCAAGGGCATCAAGCAGCATTTCGCGACGCGCAACACGCAGCAGCGCCCGACGCGGATCGACATGGAGTTCGCGGACGGCCCGTTCCGGAAGTTCACGGGCTCGTGGCGCTTCATCCCGCTGCGCGCCGATGCGTGCAAGATCGAATTCGCGCTGCACTACGAGTTCTCGAGCATCCTGCTCGAGAAGATCATCGGGCCGGTGTTCAGCCATATCGCGAACACGTTCGTCGATTCGTTCGTCAAGCGCGCCGACCAGCGCTACGGGAAGGGGTGACGCGATGCTGTCGATCGAAGTCTGCTACGCGCTGCCGGATCGCCAGACGCTGATTCCGGTGTCGCTGCCCGAAGGCGCGACCGTGCGCGCGGCGATCGACGCGAGCGGCGTGCTCGCGCTGCACCCGGAAATCGACCTCGCGCACGCGAAGACCGGCATATTCGGCAAGCTCGCACCGCTCGACGCGCCGCTCGCCGACCACGACCGCGTCGAGATCTACCGCCCGTTGATCGTCGATCCGAAGCTCGCGCGTCAGCGGCGCGTCGACAAGACCCGCCGCGAGGGCTCCGTCGAGGGCCGCAAGTGGATGCACAAGGACGCGCGCTGACGCGTCGCGTCGGCGTCGCTTCATCTTCTCCGTTCCGATTCCTCAGACCAGGCGCGGCTGCGCTCAGTGCGCCGTGACGTTCGCGTTCACGGCCGCGCTGCCGGGCGTATTGCCGCCCGCATGCGTGTCGTTGTGCCGGCGCACCGACCCGTAGACGCCCGCCAGCAGCAGGGCGAGCGCCACGATCTCGAGTACGCGCGGCATCCGCTGGTCGTAGACGAACGCATAGAGCATCGCGAACACGGTTTCGAACACGATCAACTGGCCGGACAGCGTGAGCGGCAGCCGCTTCGACGCCGCGTTCCACAGTCCGTTGCCGAGCCACGACGCGCCGATCGCAAGCACGAGGTTCAGCAGCCAGAACAGGTGCCAGCGCGATGCCGGGACGGCGGCCTGCACCGTGCCGGCCGGCAGCGCGAGGATCGCGAGCCAGCAGAGGCCGCCGATCAGGCCCGTCACCACACCCCACAGCACCGACCACTCGTTACCGCCGAAATGAGGGTGGCGCTGCAGGTAGCGCGTGTTCGCGACCGCGTACCAGGTCCAGCTCGCGAGCGCGCCGGTTGCGCACGCGATGCCCGCGAGCTTCTGGCCGAGCGTCGTCGCCTGCGCGGCTTCCGACGTGAAGAGGTCGACGTTGATGCAGACGATGCCGGCGATCACCAGCGCGAGCGGGGCGGCGAGGCGCCGCAGCGGCACCGCGCCGTGGTCGCCGAGGCCCGCGAGCGTGACGGTCACGGGCAGCACGCCGACGATCAGCGAGCTGGGTGCGATGCCGATCAGGTGCACGGCACCGGACAGCAGCATGTAGTACGCAACGTTGCCGATCAGCGCGAGCTTCGCGAGCGCGACGAGATCCTCGCGCGTCAGCCGGGCGAGCAGCGAGCGGGCGGCCGGCAGGGCCGCCGCCAGCGACACGAGGCCGTACATCGCATAGCGGCCCGCGCTCAGCAGCAGCGGGGAGAAGTCGGTCATCAGCCGCGGCACGAGAAAGACCATTCCCCACAACGCGCCCGCGAGGACGCCATACACCACACCGCGCTGCATCGACTGCTCCGAACGAAAGACTGATGAGCGCGCATCTTAACGACGGCGGCGTGACCGCGTCTTGTTCATTCCTGCACTCGGGAGCGGGGTGGGGGTAGGCATCGGCGGTAAGCGCCGCCGCGATCCGGTCCTGTTTACCGGGGGCTGCGGCGGGTCGGGTTGCCCTTCGACGATCGACTGATCACCGCTCGACCGGCTCGGCCGCCGCCGCACTGTCGCCGGCCGCGCGTGCCCGCGCGGGGCGGCGCACGGTGCGCAGCTTGCCGCTGTTGCCGCCGCCGCAGTAGAAGAGGTCGCGGCCGTCGGACTCCAGCCCCGACACGCCGACGCCGGGCGGCATGTCGACCTGTTCGAGCACTTGCCCGGTGCGCGGGTCGATCCGCCGCAACGCGCTCTCGTCCGCTTCCCAGGTGCCGTGCCACAGCTCGCCGTCGACCCACGTCACGCCGGTGACGAAGCGGTTCGATTCGATCGTGCGCAGCACCGCGCCCGATTGCGGATCCACCTGATGAATCTTGCGTTCGCGGTACTGGCCGACCCACAGCGTGCCTTCCGCCCAGGCCAGCCCCGAATCGGCGCCGCCGCCGGGCGCGGGGATCGTCGCGAGCACGCGGCCGGAGTCGGGGTCGATCTTCTCGATGCGGTCCTCGACGATCTGGAACAGGTGGCGCCCGTCGAACGCGGTGCCTGCGTGCGCGGCGACGTCGAGTGCGCGCACGGTCGTGCCGCGTTCCGGGTCGAGCGCGTTCAGCTTGTCGCCGGACGCGAACCACACGTGCCGCCCGTCGAACGTGACGCCGTGTACGCCGTCGACGCCCGGGAACGGGCCGTATTCGCGGAGGATGTCTGCGGTGGAGCGTTTCATGTTTGTCACCTCGTCGTTGGTATCCCCATCCTAGTCGCCCGGCAGCGGCGCGGGGAGTAACAAGGTCGTCGCGAATCCGGGCAGCGGCGGCGTCATCCAGCGGCGCGCGCGACCGCGGCCGACCGCCTGCACCTTGTCCGCTTCGGCGAGCGCATCGAGCGCGCGCTGCACGGTGCGCTGGTTCACGCCGAGTGCGAGCGCCAGCGCGGAGCTCGACCACGCCTCGCCGTCCGCGAGCAGCGCGAGCACGACCGCGTGGCGGTCGTCGACCGGACGCGCGAGCACGACGGCCTCGCGCGGGCCGAGCGGTTCGAGCGCGAAGCCGCGCGGCGTCGCAGTGATGTTCGCGAGCGGCCGCAGCACCGCGCGCAAGCGGCCGATCTCGACGCGCAGGCGGGCGCGATGCGATTCGTCCGCGTGTCTCGCGCGAAACGCCGCGGCGACGAGCGTGTTTCTCGACACGTCGCCGGGCCACGCCTCGCCCAGTGCGCGGGCGAGCACGAACAGCACCGGGCGGCGTGCGAGCGACACGGTCGTGCGCGCGTCGCGCACCGCGTGGCGGCATGCATCGACGACCAGCGCGTTCGATGCCAGCAGCGCCTCGACCTCGTCGAGCAGCACGAGCCGCGACGCACCGCGCGCGATGAGTCGCGCGGCCGGCGTATCGAGCATGCGGGCAGCCGTCTCGACTTCGGCCGTCAGCGCGGCGATGCCGGCGTCCTGTGCGGCCGCGCGCGCACGGGCGAGCGCCAGGCGCGCCGCGTGCGGGCGGATGCGGCGCATCGCGATGCCGGCCGCGATCAGTTCGTGAGCCGCGCGCGATGCGGCGGGCAGCGGTGCGGGATCGAGGCTCGCGAGCCGCTGTTCGGCATCCCCGACGTGCCCGATCAGCAGCAGCCGGCGCACGCCGAGATAGCGCGCATGCGCGGCGTTCGTGCGGTCGCCGTGTGCGTCGAGCGTCGCACAGGCGGCGTCGAGGGCGCGCGACGGCCAGCCGAGGTCGCGCGACGCCAGCGCGATCTCGGCTTCCGCGATGACGCAGCGCGCCCGCGCGACGGCTTCCTTCGCGCCGAACGCGCGAGCCGCGCTGCGCACGAGCGCGCGTGCGCGCTCGAAATCGCCGAGCTGGGCCATCGCGATCCCGCGCAACGCGAGCGCCGGCGCGTCGTCGCGCAAGGCGACGCGGTTCAGCGCGCCGAGCGGGTCGCCCGCCGCGAGCGCCCGCGCGGCGGCCGTGATCAGCGAATCCATCCGAATCCCGACACAGTTGTCACTCCCTCCGGTCCGACGCCCGGTCCTAATCTAGCACCACGCACACGGCAGATGCGCCGTGCCCGGATATCCATCGAAAGGAGGAACCCGTAATGACGAACCATCTCACCGGAACGCGCGACGAATGGCTGGCTGCGCGCCGCGCGCTGCTCGATGCGGAAAAGGCGCTGACCCGGCAGAGCGACGAGCTCGCGCGGCGGCGCCAGGCGCTGCCGTGGGTGCGCGTCGACAAGGCCTACCGGTTCGACACCGAAGACGGCCCGGCGACGCTCGACGATCTGTTCGACGGCCGCTCGCAGCTGCTCGTCTATCACTTCATGTTCGGTCCCGACTACAAGGCCGGCTGCCCGTCGTGCTCGGCGCTCGCCGACGGCTTCGACGGTTTCGCGGTCCACCTCGCGAACCACGACGTGACGCTCGCGGCGGTGTCGCGCGCGCCGCTTGCGAAGCTGCTGGCATACCGGCAGCGGATGGGCTGGCACTTTCCGTGGGCGTCGTCGGACGGCGGCGAGTTCAACTTCGACTTCAACGTGTCGTTCACCGAAGCGCAGCAGCGCGCCGGCGACGTGGAATACAACTATGCGCGGGCCGGCCACGCGATGGACATGGACCCGCCGCCCGCCGCGGTCGCCCAGTTCGCGGCGACCTGCGGCACCGACGCCGCGACGTACGCGCGCGACCGGCCGGGGATGAGCGCGTTCGTGCGCGACGACGGCATCGTCTATCACACGTATTCGACGTACGCGCGCGGGCTCGACGGGCTGTGGGGGATGTACCAGTGGCTCGATCGCGCGCCGCTCGGGCGCAACGAAACGGGCGTGTGGTGGCGCCGTCATGACGAGTACGCACGCGGTTGAGCGCGGGCCGGCGAGCCGCGGGAGCGGGCGATGAGCACGGCGACGAAACGGGCGGCGGCCGGTGCCGCGGGCGGCGGCCGGCGGGTGTTCGGCGCCGCGCTCGTCGCGGTATCGGCCGCCGCGATCTGGGCGACGCTCGCGCAGCACGCATCGATGGACGCGATGGGCGGCATGCCGATGGCCGGCGGCTGGACGCTGTCGGCCGGGTGGCTCAGGCCGTGCGGATGGCAGGCAGGGCGCGCGTTCGCCGCATTCGCCGGCATGTGGGGCGCGATGACGGTGACGATGATGCTGCCGGTGCTGGCGCCGGTGCTCTGGCGATATCGGCAGCGTCTCGGCGCGGTGGGCGACGTGCGTGCGGCATGGTTCGTCGCGCTCGCGGGCGCCGGGTATTTCTCCGTGTGGATGGCGCTCGGCGCGCTGGTGTTTCCGGTCGGCACTGCATGGGCGGCGGCCGCTGCGCGGCTGCCCGCGCTCGCCGCCTCGGTGCCGTTCGCGGCTGGCGCGATCGTGCTCGGCGCGGGCGTGCTGCAGTTTTCCGGCTGGAAGGCGCGCCGGCTCGCTTGCTGCCGGCATGCACCGGACGACGCATGCGCGCCGCGGGCGGTAGCCCGGGCCGCGGTCGCGTGGTGGTACGGCGTGCGTGCCGCGCTACGGTGCGGCGCCTGCTGCGGGAACCTGATGGCCGTTGCGCTGGCGGCCGGCATGATGGACCTGCGCGTGATGGCCGTCGTGACCGTGGCGGTCGCCGCCGAGCGGCTGGCGCCGGCTGGCGTTCGCGTCGCGCGGATCGTCGGCGGCGTCGCGATCGGCGCCGGCGCGGCGATGATCGCGTGCGCCGCGGCCGGGCTGGCCTAGCGGCGCCCGGGGCTGCCGGCGCGCGTCGAACGGGGCCGGCGCACGCACCGCCGGCAGGTCCGGCGTCGTACGGCAACGGCGTGCGATCGGCCCGATTCCGGCCGGCTGCGCGAATGGGCCGATGCGGGGGTGAAACGAAAGGCGATCGAAAACGAACCGAACGGCGATCCGAACGGCGATCCGAACGATTCGGCCCCCGAACGGTGGGAAACGGCTAACCCGTTGTTCGTGTTGTGAAAATTCGCAGCGCTTCGCGTATAATTCGCTTTTGCGCCCATAGGATTTGCCATGCGTCTGATCCAAAAAGCACTCACTTTCGATGATGTGCTCCTCGTTCCCGCCTTTTCCGACGTTCTCCCGCGCGACACCAGCCTGAAGACCAAGCTGACCCGCAACATCTCCCTGAACATGCCGCTCGTGTCCGCCGCGATGGACACGGTCACCGAAGGTCGCCTCGCGATCGCGATGGCGCAGCAGGGTGGGGTGGGGATCGTCCACAAGAACCTCACGCCGGCCGAGCAGGCTCGCGAAGTCGCGAAGGTCAAGCGTTTCGAATCGGGCGTCGTGCGCGACCCGATCACGGTCCCGCCGCAGATGAAGGTGCGCGACGTGATCGCGCTGTCGCGTCAGCATGGCATCTCGGGCTTCCCGGTCGTCGAAGGCCCGCAGCTCGTCGGCATCGTCACGAACCGCGACCTGCGTTTCGAATCGCGCCTCGACGAACCGGTCAAGTCGATCATGACGCCGCGCGAGCGTCTCGTCACCGTCAAGGAAGGCACGCCGCTCGCCGAAGCGAAGGCGCTGATGCACAGCCACCGCCTCGAGCGCGTGCTGGTCGTCAACGACGCGTTCGAACTGCGCGGCCTGATGACCGTCAAGGACATCACGAAGCAGACCGAACACCCGGATGCGTGCAAGGACGAACACGGCAAGCTGCGCGCAGGCGCGGCGGTCGGCGTCGGCCCGGACAACGAAGAGCGCGTCGAGCTGCTGGTGCAGGCCGGCGTCGACGTGATCGTCGTCGATACCGCGCATGGCCACAGCAAGGGCGTGCTCGAGCGCGTGCGCTGGGTCAAGCAGAACTTCCCGAACGTCGAGGTGATCGGCGGCAACATCGCGACGGCAGCCGCCGCGAAGGCGCTCGTCGAATACGGCGCGGATGCGGTCAAGGTCGGTATCGGCCCGGGCTCGATCTGCACGACGCGGATCGTCGCGGGCGTCGGCGTGCCGCAGATCAGCGCGATCTCGAACGTCGCGGAAGCGCTGAAGGGCACCGGCGTGCCGTGCATCGCCGACGGCGGCGTGCGGTTCTCGGGCGACGTGTCGAAGGCCCTCGCGGCCGGCGCGAACGCGGTGATGATGGGCAGCATGTTCGCGGGTACCGAAGAGGCGCCGGGCGACGTGTTCCTGTTTCAGGGCCGCCAGTACAAGTCGTACCGCGGCATGGGTTCGGTCGGCGCGATGAAGGACGGTGCGGCGGACCGCTACTTCCAGGACAACTCGGCGAACATCGACAAGCTCGTGCCGGAAGGCATCGAGGGCCGCGTCGCGTACAAGGGTTCGGTCAACGCGATCCTGTTCCAGCTGGTCGGCGGCGTGCGCGCGAGCATGGGCTACTGCGGCTGCAAGACGATCGACGAGCTGCACGACAAGGCCGAATTCGTCCAGATCACCGCGGCGGGCATGCGCGAGTCGCACGTGCACGACGTGCAGATCACGAAGGAAGCACCGAACTACCACGTGGACTGATCGCCGATGAAACCGCTGCTGCGAGCCGTGCTGATCGTCGATGCCGTGCTGCTGCTGGCGTTCGGCGTGCTGTTCGTGCTGACGCCCTGGCAGGCGCTGTTCAACGCGCTGCAGCTGGCGAACATCCAGCCGGCGATGCTCGGCCAGGCGTTCGGCATCGCGCTGCTCGGCCTCGCGTGGCTCGCGTTTCACGCGGCGCTCAACGGTGATCTCACGGCGCCCGTCGCACGTGCGGTCGGCCATGTGAACTGGCTGATCGGCGTGCTGGCGGTCGTGTGGTCGTTCGGTACCGGCAACGGTCCCGCGCTCGCGGCCGCCGGCCGCGTGCTGTCGGCGATGGCCGGTGTCGCGCTGATCTTGCTGGGCTTCGGCGGCGTACGGCTCGCATCGGCCGTGCGGCGGCGCGAGAAGGCGCAGGCGCTCGAGGGCGAGGGCGCGCAGCGTCCGGTCGAGCCGGCGCCGGCGGCCGCGCCGCGGCAGCGGGTCGAACCGGTCGTCAGCCGTCCGGTCGCGCCGTCGGCGCCGGTCGCGGCGGCCACGTCGAGCGCCTCCGAGCGCGCGTCCGGCAGCGTCGCATTCGACGCGCGCCCGCCGTCGCAGGATTGAGCGGCGATGCGTCGCGCGAGCCGCCTGCCGCCCGACGCCGTAGTCCATGCTTTTGACGCAGCGCTCGATGCGCTGCTTTTCTTATTCTCTTCATCCCGTCCGCAGCCATGCACGACAAAATCCTGATTCTCGACTTCGGTTCGCAAGTCACCCAACTGATCGCGCGCCGCGTGCGCGAAGCGCACGTCTACTGCGAAATCCATCCGAACGACGTGTCCGACGACTTCGTCCGCGAGTTCGCGCCGAAGGCGGTGATCCTGTCGGGCAGCCACGCGAGCACGTACGAAGACCACCAACTGCGCACGCCGCAGGCCGTGTGGGATCTCGGCGTGCCGGTGCTCGGCATCTGCTACGGCATGCAGACGATGGCCGTGCAGCTCGGCGGCAAGGTCGAGTGGAGCGACCATCGCGAATTCGGCTATGCGGAAATGCGTGCGCACGGCCATACGCGCCTGCTCGACGGCATCGAGGATTTCAAGACGGACGAAGGCCACGGGATGCTGAAGGTCTGGATGAGCCACGGCGACAAGGTTGCCGAGCTGCCGCCGGGCTTCGCGCTGATGGCGTCGACGCCGAGCTGCCCGATCGCCGGCATGGCCGACGAGGCGCGCGGCTACTACGCGGTGCAGTTCCACCCGGAAGTCACGCACACGGTGAAGGGCCGCCAGATCATCGAACGCTTCGTGCTGCAGATCGCCGGCGCGAAGCCCGACTGGATCATGAAGAACCACATCGAGGAAGCCGTCGCGAAGATTCGCGAGCAGGTCGGTGACGAGGAAGTGATTCTCGGCCTGTCGGGCGGCGTCGATTCGAGCGTCGCGGCCGCGCTGATCCACCGCGCGATCGGCGACCAGCTGACCTGCGTGTTCGTCGACCACGGCCTGCTGCGCCTGAACGAAGGCCAGATGGTGCTCGACATGTTCGAGGGCCGCCTGCATGCGAAGGTCGTGCACGTCGACGCATCCGAGCAGTTCCTCGGCCATCTGGCCGGCGTGACCGATCCGGAAGCGAAGCGCAAGATCATCGGCCGCGAGTTCGTCGAGGTGTTCCAGGCCGAAGCGCAGAAGCTGTCGAAGGCGAAGTGGCTCGCACAGGGCACGATCTATCCGGACGTGGTCGAGTCGGGCGGCACGAAGACCAAGAAGGCGACCACGATCAAGAGCCACCACAACGTCGGCGGCCTGCCGGAAACGCTCGGCCTGAAGCTGCTCGAGCCGCTGCGCGACCTGTTCAAGGACGAAGTGCGCGAACTCGGCGTCGCGCTCGGCCTGCCGCCGGAGATGGTGTACCGCCATCCGTTCCCGGGCCCGGGCCTCGGCGTGCGGATTCTCGGCGAAGTGAAGCGCGAATACGCGGACCTGCTGCGTCGCGCGGATGCGATCTTCATCGAGGAGTTGCGCGGCACGACCGCCACCGCGCAGGATGCGGCAGCGGGCCTGTGCGGCGAGGCCGACGTCGGCAAGAGTTGGTACGACCTGACGAGCCAGGCGTTCGCGGTGTTCCTGCCGGTGAAGTCGGTCGGCGTGATGGGCGATGGCCGCACGTACGACTACGTGACGTCCCTGCGCGCGGTGCAGACCACCGACTTCATGACCGCGCACTGGGCGCACCTGCCGTACGCGCTGCTCGGCCGTGCGTCGAACCGGATCATCAACGAGGTGCGCGGGATCAACCGCGTGGTGTACGACATCTCGGGCAAGCCGCCGGCGACGATCGAGTGGGAATGAGCGTCGGCGTCGAGGCGTGCCTCGATGACCGGTAGCGGCATCGGATGATGCGGACGCCCGGCAGGGGAACCTGCCGGGCGTTGTCGTTTGTGCGGTTGGCGGCCGTGATTCGATCGATGCTGGAGCCGGGAGTTTTCCTTGCCGTCACGTCCGCGCGTAGCGGTGTGACGCGCGCGAGCGCTGCGTTGCGTCGTCGACGGAAAGCGCGGCTTTCGATGCGGCACAAGCCGATGTTACGAGCTGTCCCGATCATGCTCAGTCTGGCTTGCCGCCGCGATAACGAAGATGAATCAGCGGATAAGGCCGCCCTTGTCCATCGAGCGCCGATCGCCCGCAGCGCTCGAATCCGAGCCGTTCGTAGAATCCCGCCGCAGCTTCGTTCTGCTCGTTGACGTCGGTCGACAGGTCGGGATGGCGTCCGAGCGCCGCTTCGACCAGCCGCCGCCCGACACCCGCGCCATGGTGCGCGGGATCGACGAACAGCGCTTCCATGTGACTGCCGTCGAGCAGCATGAAGGCGACTGGACGATCGCTCTCGTCGACGGCCAGATCGAGCGGTGCGCCGGGCAGAAACGCGACGACTTCAGCTTCGATTGCGCGACGGTCGTCGTCGCTTAGGAAGTGGTGTGTCGCATCGACTGCCTGGCGCCAGATATCCAGCACGCGCGTGCCGTCGGCCTCGTTGGATTTGCGAATTCTGATCATGGTTGGATGTGTGGTGATGCGTGGCTCGGCGGGAAGCCGATACCGTCATGGTCCCGATCGGGCGGCCCCTCCATCGCCCGGCGCGCAACGTCGCGCAGTGCGTCGTCGCTGCCGTGCGACCGGCTCCATACGACGGGTGGCGTGCCGACGACGCCAAGGCCGATGAATCCGACCGCCGTTCGCATGTCCGTGCTCCTTGGGGAGGCGCGTGCAGCGCGCAGGCGTCAGTATCGCAGCGTTCTCGAACAGATGGCGGCGTGGCGGCGGGAGCGTTCGGGAGGTGCGCTCGCGGACCAGGCAAGTCGCGGCCCGTGTACGAGGCTGAAACGGGCGACCCGATGCGAGTCGATTCGCCGACGGTCAGTTCGCGGGATGGCCGGATGCGGGCACGCCGGGCGCTGCGACGCCCGCATCCGTCTCGTCTGCGCCGAGTTCCGCCAGAAACGGCCACGGATAGATGCCACGCGCGTGACCGTCGCCGAACCGCACGCGGATACCGTAACCGGCCGCTTCCACGCCGTCCAGTGTCAGGTCGGGTGGCGCGTCGACCTGCCCGCCATCGAGTCGGATCTTCCGGCATGCGGCGCACGGGCAAGCGCTGCGCAAGCGCGCATAACCGATGCGCTGCGTATCGCTGTCCGGCCAGCACAGCGTCAATGCGCGGGCCGCATGATCGAGCAGGATCTCGGTCGGCGGTGTCATCGAACATCTTCTCCGATCTGCGCGATCGCGATCCGTACGGCCTTGCGTACTTCGGGATCGCGATCGTCGAGCGCGTCGTGCAGCGCGGGCAGCGTCGCAGGATCGCGCAGTTCGCCGAGTGCGAGCGCGGCCTCCTTGCGCAGGTTGCTGATCGCGTGCGGCAGCAGCGCGACGACGGCCTGCGCCGCGGCGGCGTCGCGCAATTGCCCGAGTGCGCGCACCGCACGCAAGCGGACCTGCCAGTAATCGTCGTCGAGCGCGGCGACGAGCGGCGCACGTGCGGCCGCGACACGCAGCTTGCCGAGCGTCGCGGCTGCTTCCTCGCGTACCTGCCATTCGGCGTCGCGCAGCGCCGCCAGCAAGGCAGTGACGACGGCCGTGTCGGCGGACGCCGCGAATCCGACCGCGCCGACCGCGATACGCCGTACGTCCGCATGCGTGTCGGTCGTGGCGACGCGTGCGAGCGGCGCCAGCGCGCGGGCGTCCTTGAGCCAGCCGAGCACGGCGACGGCCTCGGCGCGCACGGCCGACGCCGGCGCGTCGAGCGCGCGCAGCGCCGGCGCGAACGCGTCGGGGGCGCGCAGTTCACGCAGCGCGCGCAGCACGGCGCTGCGCACGAACGGTTCGGCGTGCTCGACCCAGCGGCACAGCGCGGCGCCGGATGCGACGTCCTTCAGTTCGGACAGGCTGTGTGCGGCGGTCGCGCGCACGTCGTCGTCCGGATCGAGCAGCGCGTGGCACAGCGCGTCGACGACGTCGGGCTGCTCCCAGGCGGCGAGCACACGCGCAGCTTCGCCACGCACGTCGGCGGACGGATCGTCGCGCAGCGCCGCAACGAAGATCGGCACGAGATCGGGATCCTCGAGATCGGCGAGCTCGAGCAGCGCGATCCGGCGCACCGATGCATCGGGTGCGGCAACGCGCGCGACGAGCGCGGCATGGTCGGAAGCAGGTTTCATGTGTCGTGAGTCCGGTAGTGGGGAAGCGACGCGCCGGCGGCGCGCCGGGTCAGCGCAGCAGATACGGGATGTCGACCTTGACCGCACCGGTCGGGCAGTCGCGTTCGCACGGCATGCAGTACCAGCATTCGTCGAACTGCATGTATGCCTTGCCCTTGGTCACGTCGATCGCGAGCAGGTCGAGCGGGCACACGTCGACGCAGACGGTGCAGCCCTTGTCGGCGATGCAGCGGTCCTCGTCGATCGTCACGGGCGCGCTGCTGCGCAGGAAGATGTCGTGCGGGGTATGGGGCACGGTAAGGCTCCTCGGCGTCAGAGGGCGGCCGCGTGTGCGGCCGGTTCGCGGATGCGCAGGTGCGCGTAGGCGCTGCGTTCGTCGTCGGCGAGCGGCACGACGTAGGGTTCGACCGGTCGTTTCTCGCTGCGCATCGTGCCGTCGGTACCTTTGCGCAGCCACGTGTGGCAGAACCACTCGGCATCGTTGCGATGTGGAAAATCGACGCGATGGTGGTACAGCCCCCAGCGGCTCTCGGTGCGGAACATCGACGCGCGCGCGGCCATTTCGGCGCAGTCGCGGATCGCGCGCACTTCGGCCGCGCGCATCAGTTCATGCGGGTGGCTCGCCTTGATTTCTTCGATATCCTCAGTAATGCCGTCAAAACGTTGCAGCCCGATTTCCATCTTGCGCGTCACCTTCGGCGGTTGCAGGTAATCGTTCACCATGCGGCGCAGCTTGTATTCAACCTGCGCCGGCGCGAGTCCGCACTCGCGCGTGAGCGGCGCAAGCACGCGCGCGCGTTCGGCGGCGACCTGTTCGTCGTCCACCGGCGCATGATCGCGGCCGGCCACGTAGTCGGCCGCGTTCTGTCCGGCGAACCAGCCGTAGGTGAATGCGCCGAGCATGTAGTTGTGCGGGACCGCCGCCATGTCGCCGGCCGCGTAGAGCCCCGGCACGGTCGTTTCCGCGCGGGCGTTCACGTATACGCCGGATGCGCTGTGGCCGCTGCAGAAGCCGATCTCGGAGATGTGCATCTCGACCATCTGGCGCCGGTAGTCGGTGCCGCGCCCCGCGTGAAAGCGGCCGCGGCTCGGCCGCTCGTTGGTGTGCAGGATCTGCTCGATGGTCTGGATCGTTTCCTCCGCGAGGTGGTCGAGCTTCAGGAACACCGGGCCATTGCCGCTTTGCAGTTCCTGGTAGAACTCCCACATCATCTGGCCGCTCCAGTAGTCGCACTCGATGAATCGCTCGCCCTTGCCGTTCGCGGTGAAGCCGCCGAGCGGGCCCGTCACATATGCGCAGGCCGGGCCGTTGTAGTCCTTGATCAGCGGATTGATCTGGAAGCACTCGAGGTTCGCGAGCGCCGCGCCCGCGTGGTACGCCATCGCGTAGCCGTCGCCCGCATTGGTCGGGTTCTCGTAGGTGCCCATCAGGTAGCCGGACGCCGGCAGCCCGAGCCGGCCGGCCGCGCCGCAGCACAGGATCACGGCCTTCGCGCGGATCACGTGGAAATCGGCCGTGCGGCAGTCGAAGCCGAGCACGCCGCTCGCGCGGCCCTGCGCGTCGGTCAGCACGCGCGTCGCGACGATGCGGTTCGTGATCGCGATGCGCGCGCGCTTCAGCTGCCGGTACAGCACCTTCTTGATGTCGTGGCCTTCCGGCATCGGCAGCACGTACGAACCCATGTGGTGGACCTTCTTCACCGCGTAGTCGCCGGTGCCGTCCTTTTCGAACTTCACGCCCCAGCGGTCGAGCTGCTCGATCGTCGCGAAGCTGTGCGTCGCATACGCGTACACGGCTTCCTGGTCGACGATCCCGTCGTTGGCGATCGTGATCTCGCGCGTGTATTGCTCGGGCGTCGCGTGGCCCGGGATCACCGCGTTGTTCAGCCCGTCCATCCCCATCGAGATCGCGCCGCTGCGCTTCACGTTGGCCTTCTCCAGCAGCAGCACGCGCAGCGACGGGTCGCGCTCCTTCGCCTTGATCGCCGCCATCGGGCCGGCCGTGCCGCCGCCGACCACGACGATGTCGTATTCGAGTACATGGGTGTTCATTGCGGGTTCCTTGCAGGTTGGCGCGTCTTCTGCCGGTCGATGCGCAGCCGGTACTGGAAGGCGTCGCCGCGGAAGTACAGGTGTTCGTAGTCGATCGGCGTGCCCGACGCGTCGTGCGTCAGGCGCTCGATTCGCAGCACGGGGCTGCTTTCCTCGACGCGCAGCGCATCGACGATTTCATCGTCGGCGAGGATCGCGTCGATCGACACGTCGGCGTGGCCGAGCGGCACGCCGCAGTCGTTCTCGAGGATCAGGAAGATGTCGCGGGTCGCGAGATCGGCGCCGGCGAGCCGCTTGCCCAGCGCCTCGGGCACCCACGTCTGCTCGAGCGACACCGGCTCGCGGTTCAGCAGCCGCACGCGGTGGATCTCGACGAGCGGCGCGCCTTCCGGCACGTTCAGCTTCGTCGCGAGGTGGCGGTCGGCCTTCACGGTGCGAAAGCTGCGCAGCTGGTTGACGATCTCGTAGCCCATCGACGACATCGCCTCGGCGAAGCCCTGCAGCGACGTCACGTTCTGAAACGCCTTCGGCTTCGACACGAACGTGCCCTTGCCGTGCAGCTTGAACAGCAGGCCTTCCTTCTGCAGGTCGCCGAGCGCCTGGCGCACCGTGATGCGGCTCACGTCGAACATCGCGCAGAGTTCGTGCTCGGACGGCATCCGGCTGTGTGGTGCATAGGTGCCGTCGAGGATGCGCGTGCGCAGCGTGTCCTTGATCTGCACGTAGAGCGGCGCCGCCGACAGCGGCACGACGTTGGGTGGGGTCATCGGTCAACTTGTTATGACAAGATGACTCGAGTGTAGTGAGCGCGCTCGCGCGCCGAAACCAACTATTTCTGATTTCGACTTTCCGATTCCGGAAAAGCGGGGCGGCGGCGACCCGCGCGAAAATAAAAAAACAGGGCCCCGCATGACCCGCGCAAACGGCACCGAATCCGCGCGGAGCCTGCTGCGGCGCAGCACAGCGGCAAGTCGCGGCGATCGGCACCCATGCGCGCCGATTCGGCCCCTAAAAAACACAATATCGAGCATGCCTTCGAAGGGCCTGTCATACGCACGTCACCCTGCTAGAATTCGGCTGCCGCATTTGTTCCGATTGACTGATGAGATTGCTTGACGCACTGGTCGAACAACGCATTGCCGCCGCCGCCGCGCGGGGCGAGTTCGACGATTTGCCGGGTACCGGCGCGCCGCAGGCGCTGGATGACGACCTGCTCGTACCCGAGGAGGTGCGGGTGGCCAACCGTATCCTGAAGAATGCGGGCTTCGTGCCGCCGGCCGTCGAGCAACTGCGCGCGCTGCGCAACCTGCAGGACGAACTGCAGGCGGTCAGCGACCGCGCCGCGCGCTGCCGGCTGCAGGCGAAGATCCTCGCCCTCGACATGGCGCTCGAATCGCTGCGCGGCGGCCCGATGGTGATGCCGCGCGACTATTGCCGGCGCATCGCGGAACGTCTGTGCGAGCGCGGGCTCGACGACGCGCCCGCCGAAGCGGGGCCGATGTGAGCGCCGACGCGCTGCCCGACGCGGCAGCCGGACCGGCTGCCGCTCCCGATGCGCCCGTTCCCGAAGCCGCGCCGGTGTCGGCGCGCGACCTGCATTTCATGCGGCTCGCGCAGGCCGCCGCCGAAGAGGCGCGCGCGGCCGGCGAAGTGCCGGTCGGCGCGGTGCTCGTGCGCGGCGACGAAGTGATCGCACGCGGCTTCAACCATCCGATCGGCGGGCACGACCCGTCGGCCCACGCGGAAATGGCCGCGCTGCGCATGGCCGCGCAGCATCTGCAGAATTACCGGATGCCCGGCTGCGAACTGTACGTGACACTCGAGCCGTGCCTGATGTGTGCGGGCGCGATCATGCACGCGCGCATCGCGCGGGTCGTATACGGCGCCGCCGACCCGAAGACGGGCGCGTGCGGCAGCGTGATCGACGCGTTCGCGAATCCGCAGCTCAATCACCATACCGACGTGACCGGCGGCGTGCTCGCCGACGAGTGCGGCGCCGCGCTGAAGTCGTTCTTCGCGGAGCGCCGTCGCGCGCTGCGGGAAGCACGGCTCGCCCGCGACGCCGCATCCGGCGCGTCATAGCGCGCCCGCCGTGCCCGTCGCCCGGAGCGGGGCGGGCCGCGCAGTTCCGTGAACCGGAGACGGTTCGGACCCTCTAAGCAGGTTTGACGATCCCGATATCTTTCGCCATGTCCTTCCAGCCCGCCGCGTCCTACACCATCCGCCTGCTGGCGCCGTCCGGTTATCCGCACGACCCCGACGCGATCAACCGCGCGCTCGAGCGCCTGAGCGGCGCGCAGCAGCGCATCGAGAACATCGAGGCGACGCAGCGCCGCTTTCAGCGCTTCGGCGGCACCGACGGCGAGCGGGCCGGCGACCTGAACCGTCTCGCGGATCCGGAGCGCGCGCTGCCGAATATCGCGCTCGCGGTGCGCGGCGGCTACGGCGCCGCGCGCATCCTGCACGGGCTCGACTATCGCGGGCTCGAGCGTCGGCTGCGCGACCAGCCGATCGCGCTCGTGGGCCACAGCGACTTCACCGCGATCCAGCTCGCGCTGTACGCGAAGGCGCGCATCAAGACCTTCGGCGGCCCGATGCTGTCGGCCGACTTCGGTGCGGAAACGCCGAGCGATTTCACGATGCAGCACTTCTGGCGGACGCTGTCGCAGCCGACCACGACGATCGTCACCGAGGCGCCGCAAGTGCAGACCGTGAACGTGACGGGCACGCTGTGGGGCGGCAACCTCGCGATCCTCACGTCGCTCGTCGGCACGCCGTACATGCCCGACATCGAGGGCGGCATCCTGTTCATCGAGGACGTGAACGAGCAGCCGTTCCGGATCGAACGGATGATCTACCAGCTGCACCTGTCGGGGCTGCTCGCGCGCCAGCAGGCGCTCGTGCTCGGCCAGTTCACGGGCGCGCGGCCATTCGAATACGACAACGGCTACGACATGCAGGCGATGATCGACCAGATGCGCTCGGTGATCGGCATTCCGGTCGTCACGGGGCTGCAGTTCGGTCACGTGCCCGACCTGCTGACGCTGCCGTTCGGCGCGCAGGCGCAGCTCGTCGCGAATGCGCACGGTTTCCGGCTCACGCTGTCGGACTATCCGCATCTCGGCTGAAACGGGCAGGGACCATCGAAAGGCGGGGCTTCCCGCCTTTTTCTTTAAGTAAATGCGCAACTAACGGTCGGAAATTTTCATCGCCGTCGATCCGGTTGGTGTCGTGGCACGCATCATTTTTGTCAACAAAATGGCCGGGAGGGTATACACCGTGAGCCGCCATGGACAAGCGCGAGAGGCTTGTCTTGCCTGGATATCGGGCGCAGCGCACCGCTCTGGTACAGGCTGATGCACACCGATTGTGCGCATTTCCAGAAAAGAATTGTTGACAATCTTTATGTCCGTCCTAGGATGAGGACCATCACACGATGCAGAACATGAACGACTCCGATACCCATCCGTCCGGCGCCGCCGGTCCCGAAGCGATCGCCGAGCGGATCCGCACCGCGATCCTCGAGCATCGGCTCGCGCCCGGCGCGAAGCTGACGGAGGCGCAGCTCTGCGACGTGTTCGGCGTGAAGCGCGGGACGATCCGCCAGGCGCTCTCGCAGCTCGCGGCCGACAAGCTGGTCGATCTCGAGCCGAACCGCGGTGCGTTCGTCGCGAGTCCGACGCTGCAGGACGTGCACGAGGTGTTCGAGATGCGCCGGATCATCGAGCTGGCCGTCGTCGAGCGGCTCGCGACGGGGCCGGGCGCGAAGCGGTTGAAGGGCGTCGCCGCGCTGATCGACAAGGAACGCAAGGCGTTCGAGCGGCACGACTTCGCGGCGTGGATCCGCCTGTCGGGCGAATTCCATACGGCGCTCGCGGCGCTGACGGGCAACGCGACACTCTGCGAGTGCCTCGACGGGCTCGTCGCACGCTCGACGCTGATGTCGGCGCTGTACGAATCGCACGGGCGCAGCCCGTGCTCGTGCGACGACCATGACGAGATCCTGACCGCGCTGGAAGCGGGCGATTCGAAGCGGGCGGTGACGCTGATGGCGCACCATCTGCAGCATGTCGAACTGAAGATGCTGGACCGGCCCGCGCAAGGGCAGGTCGATTTGCGCGAAGTGTTCGGCGGCGCCTGAGCGGCGACGCGAACCCGGCCGCGCGCCACACGACGAGAGCAATGCAGGCCGGCGGTTCGCGCCGCCGGCCGCCAGTCCGACTCCGGACGACGACCCGGAGCGATATCGATGACGGTGGAGCGGCTGCCAGGCCGCGTCAAGGAGAAGTCATGGCTCAGTTCAGTGTGGCGCACGACAGTGCGTATCCGGCGGAAGAAGGCGGCGAGGGCGGCGGCCCCGCGTTGCCGGACGGCTACAGTCAACGTTTGTACAACGAAGATTTGGCACCACTAAAGAATCAGACGTGGGGCTCGTACAACATCTTTGCGTTCTGGATGTCGGACGTGCACAGCGTCGGCGGCTACGTGTTCGCGGGCAGCCTGTTCGCGCTCGGGCTGACGAGCTGGCAGGTGCTGATCGCGCTGATCGTCGGCATTACGATCGTGAACCGGCTGTGCAACCTGATCGCGCGGCCGAGCCAGCAGATCGGCGTGCCGTATCCGGTCGCGTGCCGTGCGACCTTCGGCGTGCTCGGCGCGAACGTGCCGGCCGTGATCCGCGGGCTGATCGCGATCGCGTGGTACGGCATCCAGACCTATCTCGCGTCCAGCGCACTCGTGATTGTCGTGCTGAAGTTCTTTCCGCAATGGCTGCCGTACGCGGACGTCCATCGCTACGGCTTCCTCGGGCTGTCGGCGGTCGGCTGGGCCGGCTTCATGCTGCTGTGGGTGCTGCAGGCGCTCGTGTTCTGGAACGGGATGGAGACGATCAAGAAGTTCATCGACTTCGCGGGTCCGGCCGTCTACGTCGTGATGTTCATCCTGGCCGGTTACATGGTGTGGCGCGCGGGCTGGCGCAACATCGGCCTCAACCTCGGCGGCGTCAAGTATCACGGCGCGGAAGTGATCCCGGTGATGATCACGGCCGTGTCGCTCGTCGTGTCGTACTTCTCCGGGCCGATGCTCAATTTCGGCGACTTCTCGCGCTATTGCCGCTCGTTCGGCGACGTGAAGCGCGGCAACTTCTGGGGGCTGCCGGTCAACTTCCTCGCGTTCTCGCTCGTCACGGTGATCACCACCGCGGCGACGCTGCCGGTGTTCGGTGAACTGATCACCGATCCCGTCGAGACGGTCGGTCGCATCGACCATCCGACCGCGGTGATTCTCGGCGCGCTGACCTTCACGATCGCGACGATCGGCATCAACATCGTCGCGAATTTCGTGTCGCCCGCGTTCGACTTCTCGAACGTCGCGCCGCGGCTGATCAGCTGGCGCGCGGGCGGGATGCTCGCGGCCGTCGCGTCGATCTTCATCACGCCGTGGAACCTGTTCAACAACCCGGCCGTGATCCACTACACGCTCGACGTGCTCGGCGCGTTCATCGGCCCGCTGTACGGCGTGCTGATCGCCGACTTCTACCTCGTCAAGCGCGGCCGGCTCGTGCGCGACGACCTGTACACGATGTCGGAGCGCGGCACCTACTGGTACACCGGTGGCGTGAACCGCCGCGCGCTCGCCGCGCTGCTGCCGGCCGCGGTGATCGCCGTCGTCTGTGTAATGGTGCCGGGCTGGCAGGCCGCCGCGAACTTCTCGTGGTTCATCGGCGCGGGGCTCGGCTTCGTGTTCTACCGGCTGCTCGTGAGCACGAAGGCCTGAGGAGCGCGCGATGAAGATCAAGCTGATCAATCCGAATACGACGCAGCGGATGACCGACGCGATGGGCCGCTGCGCGCGCGAAGTCGCGGCGGCAGGCACCGAGATCGTCGCAGTGAGCCCGCCGATGGGGCCGCCGTCGATCGAAGGCTATTACGACGAAGCGCTCGCGACGCCCGGGCTGCTCGCCGAGATCGCGCAGGGCGAGCGTGACGGCTGCGATGCGTACGTGATCGCGTGTTTCGGCGACCCGGGCCTGTATGCGGCGCGCGAACTCGCGCGCGGGCCGGTGATCGGGATCGCCGAGGCGGCGATGCACGCGGCGAGCGTGCTCGCGCCGGGCTTCTCGGTCGTCACGACGCTCGCGCGCACCTGCGGGATGGCATGGCATCTCGCCGAGCGCTACGGGATGAAGCGGTTCTGCCGCAACGTGCGGGCGACCGACGTCGCGGTGCTCGAGCTCGACCGGCCCGGTTCGGCCGCGCGGCGGATCATCGTCGACGAATGCCGGCGCGCGCTCGACGAGGACGGTGCCGACGCGATCGTGCTCGGCTGTGCCGGGATGGCCGAATTCGCGCACGAGATCGAGCAGCAGATCGGCGCACCGGTGGTGGAAGGTGTCACGGCAGCCGTCAAGTGGGCCGAGGCGCTCGTCGCGCTGCGCCTCGCGACCGCGAAGCGCGGCGACTATGCGCGGCCGCTGCCGAAGCGCTACGACGGCGAATTCGCCCATTTCAGCCCGCCGGAGGCCGCGTCGTCGTCCGCGCCGGCCGCCGCCACGGCGCGAAGCGGGAGCGCCGCGCCGGAACCGGTCCCGGCTTTGCCGCAACCGCACATACACGCCGTCTGACCTGCACTATCTGCGCCGCTGTATGGGCGCGTATGAACCTTTTCGCTACACTGGGCCGTCATCGCATCGGCCCGTGCGGCCGGCCTCCGGCACCCGCGCGGGTCGATGCGAACCCATTATTTCAGCACGCTTTCGCGGCACTTCGAACCCATGTCACTCGATCCCAACTATCCTCGCGACCTGATCGGCTACGGCCGCCATCCCGTGCAGGCGAACTGGCCCGGGCGCGCCCGCGTCGCCGTGCAATTCGTCCTGAACTACGAGGAGGGCGGCGAGAATTGCGTGCTGCACGGCGATCCGGGCTCCGAGCAGTTCCTGTCCGAAATCGTCGGCGCGGCCGCCTATCCGGACCGCCACATGAGCATGGAGTCGATCTACGAGTACGGTTCGCGTGCGGGCGTGTGGCGCATCCTGCGCGAATTCGAGAAGCGCGGGCTGCCGCTGACGGTGTTCGGCGTCGGCATGGCGATCGAGCGTCATCCGGAACTCGCGCGGGCCTTCGTCGAGCTGGGCCATGAGATCGCGTGCCACGGCTGGCGCTGGATCCACTACCAGAGCATGACGCCCGAGCTCGAGGCCGAGCACATGCGCCTCGGGATGGAAGCGATCGAGCGCGTGACGGGCGAGCGCCCGCTCGGCTGGTACACCGGCCGCGACAGCCCGAACACGCACCGCCTCGTCGCGGAATACGGCGGCTTCCTGTACGACTCCGACAACTACGGCGACGACCTGCCGTTCTGGATGGATGTCGAGGTGTCGGGCGGCAGCACGTCGCCGCAGCTGATCGTTCCGTACACGCTCGATACGAACGACATGCGCTTCGCGACGCCGCAGGGCTTCAACACCGGCGACCATTTCTTCGAGTACCTGCGCGACGCGTTCGACGTGCTGTACGCGGAGGGCGACGAGGCGCCGAAGATGCTGTCGATCGGCATGCACTGCCGGCTGCTCGGCCGGCCGGGGCGTTTTCGCGGGCTGCAGCGTTTCCTCGATCACATCGAGAAGCACGATCGCGTATGGGTGACGCGGCGTGTCGATATCGCGCGTCATTGGCGTGAACATCATCCGTATCAGCCCAATCATCGAAACGAAGGGAAAGCATGAAGGCGATGCGTTACACGTTGGAGCAACTGAACACGATGGCGCCGAGCGCATTCGTCGCGGCGCTGTCGGGGATCTTCGAACATTCGCCGTGGGTGGCCGAGGTCGCCGCGGGCAAGCGGCCGTTCGCGAGCATCGACGCGCTGCACGAGACGATGTCGAACGCGGTGGAGACAGGCGGCGAAGTCCGCCAGCTCGCACTGATCAATGCCCACCCGGAGCTGGCCGGCAAGGCTGCCGTGCGCGGCGAGCTGACGGCCGAGTCGACGCGCGAGCAGAGCGGCGCGGGTCTCGACCAGTGCACGCAGGAAGAGTTCGACAAGCTGCTGACGCTGAACCGCACGTATCGCGAGAAGTTCGGTTTCCCGTTCATCCTCGCGGTGCGCGGCTATGACCGGCACGGCATCATCGCGAACTTCGAGTCGCGCGTGAATCATTCGCGCACCGAGGAACTGCGCGCGAGCCTCGACCAGATCTACCGGATCGCGCGCTTTCGCCTCGACGACCTGATCGACGCCTGACACCTCACGACGGCCTGCTGCGTCGCAGCGGCCTGATCGCATCACTGAAACAAGGAAACATCATGGCTGTTCCGCTTCTCGATCCCGACGCACCCGACTTCACACGGCGCTACGTGAACCTCGCCGACCCGCGTCTCGGTGCGCAGGCGCTCGAGGCCAGCGACGACTTCTTCGCGCCGAAGGAGCGGATGCTGAACCCCGAGCCGGCGGTGTTCATCCCCGGCAAGTACGACGACCACGGCAAGTGGATGGACGGCTGGGAGACGCGCCGCAAGCGCACGACGGGCTACGACTGGTGCATCGTCAAGCTCGCGCGTCCGGGCGTGATCAAGGGCTTCGACATCGACACGAGCCACTTCACCGGTAACTTCCCGCCGGCCGCGTCGATCGAGGCCGCGTACGTGGCCGGCGGCGCGCCGACGCACGCGACCGAATGGGTCGAGATCGTGCCGTCGACGACGCTGCAAGGCAACAGCCACCACTACGTCGCGGCGAGCGACGCCCGCGCGTTCACGCACCTGCGCGTGAACATCTATCCGGACGGCGGCATCGCGCGCCTGCGCGTGTACGGCCAGCCGCAGCTCGACTGGGCCGGCGCCAGCGCGACCGAGCAGTTCGACCTCGCGGCGATGGAGAACGGCGGTTACGTGGTGGCGGCGAACAACCAGCACTTCGGCGTCGCGTCGAACCTGCTGCTGCCGGGCCGCGGCGTGAACATGGGTGACGGCTGGGAAACCCGCCGTCGCCGCGAGCCGGGCAACGACTGGGCGATCATCGCGCTCGCGCAGCCGAGTGTGATCCGCAGGATCGAAGTCGATACCGCGTTCTTCAAGGGCAACTATCCGGACCGCTGCTCGATCCAGGCCGCGTACGTGTCGGGCGGCACCGACAGCTCGCTGATCACGCAGTCGATGTTCTGGCCGGTGCTGCTCGGCGAACAGAAGCTGCAGATGGACAAGCAGCACTATTTCGAACACGAGATCGCATCGCTGGGCCCGGTGACCCACGTGCGCCTGAACATCATTCCGGACGGCGGCGTATCGCGCCTGCGTCTGTGGGGGACGCTCGACAAATGAAGACGCTCGCAATCGAACCGCTGACCAAGGAAGCATTCGCGGCGTTCGGCGACGTGATCGAAACCGAAGGCGCGAAGCAGATTCCGATCAATCTCGGCACGACGATCCGCTTTCACGATCTTGCGAAGGTCGACGTGAGCGACGAAGACGGCCGCACGCTCGTCAACCTGTTCCGCGGCCAGCCGCGCACGCTGCCGTTCGAGGTGAAGATGCTCGAGCGCCATCCGCTCGGCAGCCAGGCGTTCGTGCCGCTGAACGACCAGCCGTATCTCGTCGTCGTCGCGCCGGCCGGCGATCTCGATCCGTCGAAGATCCGCGCGTTCGTGACGAGCGGCTGGCAGGGCGTCAATTATGCGAAGGGCGTGTGGCATCACCCGCTGATCGCGCTGGGCGGCGTCAGCGACTTCATCGTCGTCGACCGCGGCGGCGACGGGCTGAACCTGAACGAGCAGGACCTGCAGGAATCGCTGTGGCTCACCGAGGACGCGCTGGATGCGCTGACGGCCTGACTAGTATTTCGGCAGTTGCATGGCGAAAAAACCCGCGCGACCTGCGCGGGTTTTTTCATGCCCGCCGCGCTCATCACGGCATGACGTTGCCGCTGCGTCGAGGACGTCGGCCGCATGCTATCGTGCCCGCATCGCCACCGCCCGACGTCCGGTTCCGGACGCGTTCCCCCGATGAGCCAACCTGAAAACGACCTCACGATACTGCTGCGCACGATGCAGCCCGAACTGCGTCGCGGTGCGTTCGCGTTCGTCGCACTGCCGGCCGCTACGGAAATATCGTTATCCGAAACGATCGCGACGTTTCGCGAAGCCGAAGGCGTGACGGTCGTGGTCGACGAGGCGACGGCCGCGCGTCGCGGCTGGCCCGTGCTGTTCCGCGCCGCGTGGATCACGCTGACCGTGCATTCGGACCTCGCGGCGGTCGGCCTGACGGCCGCGTTCGCGCGGGCATTGGGTGAGGCCGGCATCAGCTGCAACGTGATGGCCGCCGCGTATCACGATCACATCTTCGTGCCGTTCGACGACGGCCCGCGCGCGCTCGATGCGCTCGTCGCGCTGCAGCGCGATGCGCGGCGCGGCTAGCGGGCGACACGTTCCGTACCCGCAAAAAAACGGGCCCGTTTCCGGGCCCGCGAACGGAGAGGATCGCGCCGGCAACCGACGGCCGGCGCACGGCGGCTTACTTGGCCGCGCCACCCTCGAACCAGGCGGCGAGCTTCACGCGCTCGTCGTCGGTCATGTGCGTGACGTTGCCGATCGGCATCGCCTTCAGGCGCACGGCCTGTTCGTAGATGCGCTGCGCGTTCTTCGACACTTCGTCCGGCGTGTCGAACATCACGCCGGCGGGCGCGCTGCCCATCAGCGTCGGCTTGGCCGAGTGGCACTCGACGCAGCGCTGCTGCAGGATCGGCATGATGTCGTTGATCACGATCTTCGGTGCGTTCGCAGCCTGTGCTTCCGGTGCGACCGGCTTCGGCATCGTCCACACCAGTGCGCCCGACAGCAGCGCGACGCCGCCGATCGGCAGGTACCACAGCTGCTTGCCGCGGTGACGCATCACGAAGAACTGACGGATCAGCGCGCCGGCCAGCATGATCAGCACGAGCACAATCCAGTTGAACTTGTTCGTGTACGTCATCGCATAGTGGTTGGACAGCATCGCGAACACGACCGGCAGCGTGAAGTACGTGTTGTGCACCGAGCGCTGCTTGCCGCGCTTGCCGTAGATCGGGTTCGGCTCTTCGCCCTTGAGCATCTTGTCGACCATCTTGCGCTGGCCGGGGATGATCACGAAGAACACGTTCGCCGACATGATCGTCGCGAGCATCGCACCGACGATCAGGTATGCCGCGCGGCCCGCGAAGATGTGGCACGCGAGGTACGCGGCGACGACGACGTAGAGGCCAACGCAGATGCCGAGCACGCGATCGTTGGTGCCGAGAATGCGGCACAGCGAGTCGTAGACGATCCAGCCCGCCGCGAGGAAGCCGAGCGCGGACGCGACGGCGACCACCGGGCCCATGTCGAGCACGCTCTTGTCAATCAGGTAGGTGTTCGGCGCGAGCAGGTACAGCACGAAGAACAGCGAGAAGCCCGACAGCCAGGTCGTGTACGACGGCCATTTCGACCAGTGCAGGTCATCCGGCATTTCCGGCGGGGCGACCGTGTACTTCTGCATGTTATAGAAACCGCCGCCGTGGACGTGCCACAGTTCGCCGAACACGCCGCGCTTGCGCTGGTTCGCGTCGGTCGGCGGTTTCAGGCTGTTGTCGAGCGCGACGAAATAGAAGGACTCGCCGATCCACGCAATGGCGACGATGACGTGCAGCCATCGCAGCGCGAGGTTCAGCCAGTCGGTGATGAAGCCTTCCATGAAACTCCTCCAGACTCAGATCGTTGTCTTTGATGCGGGCGCCGATGCGTGTGTCAGCTGCCGCGATAGGTGCTGTACGACCACGGCGACACGAGCAGCGGCACGTGGTAGTGCGATGCGGTGTCGGCGATGCCGAAGCGCAGCACGACGCGGTCGACGAAGCGCGGTTCGGGCACCTTCACGCCGAGCGACGCGAAGTAGTCGCCGGCATGGAACACGAGTTCGTATTCGCCGGCGGCGAGCGCGGCACCTTCGAGCAGGGGTTCGTCGCAGCGGCCGTCGCTATTGGTCAGCACGGTCTTGATCGCGCGGCGCGATTCGCCGTCCAGCGCGTAGAGGTCCACCTTGATGGCGGCGCCGGGACGACCGTGTGCCGTATCGAGTACGTGGGTAGTGAGCTTTCCCATTCGCAATTGTCCTTGTGTGAATGCGAGGTTCGGCGGCGACTCGATCCATGACTGTGCGGCGGATCGAGGCTCCACGTCACGTGGCTACATACCCGTCGGCGAGATTGAAGCGAGCGCCGTGCAGGCATTGTAAAAAGGTTCCCCGCGCAAATACGGGCGCGATATCAAAGATAATGCGCCGCGCATGAACCGCTGTCGACGGCGGGAAAAAACCCGCCGCGCCGTGCTCGGCGGGCCGCTGCACGGCCCGCGCGCGTACCATATCGAAACCGTGAAGCGCAGTATTCGGCGTGACGCATTGTGCGGCGCGCGTGCATCGGCGATCCTCCCGCCGTGCGCGTCGGCCCGAGGCCGGTGCGCACCCCGAAGACGGCGAGCACGCCGGGTAACCGGGCCAGGGCGTTCGAACGGACGCAGGCACCGGGGCGTGCCGCGAATCAGCGTTCGAACGGCTTTGCGACCGCCCGAAAGGGCTGACCGACGCGGAGAACGCATGAATCCCGAGCAGCACTCCGGCGCGCGCGCGCGCGCGCCGCACCCATCCTCATCCCGCCCGACGACCCTGCTGGTCAAGCACGCCGACGTGCTCGTGACCATGGACGACGCGCGCCGCGAACTGCGCGACGCCGGGCTCTATATCGAAGACAACCGGATCGTCGCGGTCGGCCCGAGTGCCGAGTTGCCCGATACTGCGGACGAAGTGCTCGACCTGCGCGGCCACCTCGTGATCCCGGGGCTCGTGAACACGCACCATCACATGTACCAGAGCCTCACGCGCGCGGTGCCGGCCGCGCAGAACGCCGAGCTGTTCGGCTGGCTCACGAACCTGTACCGGATCTGGGCGCACCTGACGCCCGAGATGATCGAAGTGTCGACGCTGACCGCGATGGCCGAGCTGCTGCAGTCGGGCTGCACGACGTCGAGCGATCATCTGTACATCTATCCGAACGGCAGCCGGCTCGACGACAGCATCGGCGCCGCGCAGCGGATCGGCATGCGCTTTCACGCGAGCCGCGGCGCGATGAGCGTTGGCCAGCGCGACGGCGGGCTGCCGCCCGATTCGGTCGTCGAGCGCGAGCCCGACATCCTGCGCGATGCGCAGCGCCTGATCGAGACCTATCACGACGAAGGCCGCTACGCGATGCTGCGGGTGGTCGTCGCGCCGTGCTCGCCGTTCTCGGTGAGCCGCGGCCTGATGCGGGATGCGGCCGCGCTGGCGCGCGACTACGGCGTGTCGCTCCACACGCACCTGGCCGAGAACGTCAACGACATCGCATACAGCCGCGAGAAGTTCGGGATGACGCCTGCCGAATACGCGGAAGATCTCGGCTGGGTCGGCCACGACGTGTGGCACGCGCACTGCGTGCAGCTCGACGATGCGGGCATCGGCCTGTTCGCGCGCACCGGCACCGGCGTCGCGCACTGTCCGTGTTCGAACATGCGGCTCGCGTCGGGCATCGCGCCGGTGAGGAAGATGCGTCTCGCGGGCGTGCCGGTCGGCCTCGGCGTCGACGGTTCCGCGTCGAACGACGGCGCGCAGATGGTCGCGGAAGTGCGGCAGGCGCTGCTGCTGCAGCGGGTCGGTTTCGGGCCCGATGCGATGACCGCGCGCGAAGCGCTCGAGATCGCGACGCTGGGCGGCGCGAAGGTGCTGAACCGCGACGACATCGGCGCGCTGAAGCCCGGCATGGCCGCGGACTTCGCCGCGTTCGACCTGCGCCAGCCGCTGTTCGCGGGCGCGCTGCACGATCCGGTCGCGGCGCTCGTGTTCTGCGCGCCGTCGCAGACGGCGTACACGGTGGTAAACGGGAAGGTCGTGGTGCGGGAAGGGCGGCTCGCGACGCTCGACCTGCCGCCGGTCATCGAGCGCCACAACGCGCTGGCGCAGGCACTCGTGGAGGCGTCGCGCTGACGCGTCGGCGTGAGGTGAAGGCCGCGCCCGCGCGCTGCGGATCGGGCGCGCGGCCGTGGCTACGGCTGAGGTTGAGGTTGAAGCTGAAGCCGCCAAGCGCCGCGCGTCACACCGGCCCACCCCGCAATGGCGTGGCCGGCGCGCGCGTCGTGCGCGCTTACGCTTCGATCAGCGTGCGGGTCGCTTCGGCGACGAGGCTGCGCAGCCAGCGCACTTCGTCGGAGTAGTGGCAGCGTTCGTGCCACAGCTGGTAATACTGCATCGGCGGGAAGTCGAGCGGTGCCGGCACGACCGACAGCGGCAGGAACTTCGCGTAATGATCGGCGAACAGGCGCGTCGTCGTGAAGATCAGGTCCGACTTCACCAGCACGTACGGTGCGAGGTTGAAGTACGGCAGCGTGACGACCACGTGACGCTTGAGCCGTTCGCGCGCGAGATGCACGTCGATCGCGCCGCGCTGGCCGACCGAGTACGGCGTCGGCGCGAGATGCGGCGCGTTCAGGTACTGGTCGAGCGTGAGCCCGCCGCGTTTCGCGAACGGGTGCGTGTTGCTCATCAGGCAGACGATTTCGTCGACGAACAGGTTCGACAGGTGCAGCTGCTCGGGCGGCTCGGGCCAGTTGCCGACGACGATGTCGAGCTTGCCGTCTTCCAGCGCGAGCTCGTAATCGAACGCGGGGCCGAGCGAGTGGAACTCGAGCGTCGCATTCGGCGCCGCCTGGCGGAAGCGTTCGACGACGGTCGGCACGAACAGCACGTTCAGGTAGTCGGGGCAGCCGATCCGGTAGCAGCGGATCGACGTGGCCGGGTCGAAATTGTGCTGCTGGAACTTGATGCGCTCGATTTCACGCAGTGCGTTCTGCACCGGCTCGAGCAAGCGCAGCCCGTATTCGGTCGGGACCATGCCGGACTTGCCGCGCACCAGCAGCGGGTCGCCGGTGATGTCGCGCAGGCGCCGCAGCGCGGCGCTGATCGCCGGTTGCGACTGGTTCAGTTTGACGGCCGCGCGCGTGACGCTGCGCTCCATCAACAAGGTGTGCAAGACGCGCAAGAGGTACGTGTCGATCGCCTCGCGTTGCTGACTCATGATTTCTCCAGTTTATATGTCTGGGCTGATCGATGGGGGAGGTGGGTATATGGTTTTTAATATGAACGAAAGTCAGCGTCAAGAGATGGATACCCGCAGACACCCGCCGGCCGGGCCTCGCCAAGCGGGCTGAAGAGGGCCGAAAGTGGGAAGGCGGGCGGAATGCGGGCGCGCGCGATGCCGCGCGGATGCGCATTGCACGCATCCGGTGGTCAGGGCACCACGCGCGACACGCGTGCGTCAGTCGTCGATGCGCATGCCGACTTTCAGCGTGACCTGCCAGTGGATGACCTGGTCGCCTTCGATGTGGCCGCGCGTTTCGGTCACCTGGAACCAGTGCAGGTTGTGTAGCGTCTTGCCGGCTTTCGAGATCGCGTTGCGGATGGCGTCGTCGCACGATTGCCGCGACGAACCGGTCAGTTCGATCAGCTTGTAGACGTGGTCGCTCATGATGCGCTCCCTGGGATGTCGGTGTGTGCGGCCGGCGCAAGCGGCGGGCCCGAAGCGGCGTCGCGCGTGTCCGGCTTCTTGAGTGATAGGTATGATGGGCGGCAAGTGCAACCTCAATTGGAGACGAGGAAGATCGTGGAAGTCGGATTTTGCGGACCGGGATTGATGGGCGCGCCGATGATTCGGCATTTGCTGGCGGCGGGCCACCGGGTCAGCGTATGGAACCGCACGCGCGGCAAGGCCGAGGCGCTTGAAAAGGACGGTGCGCAGGTGGTCGACACACCGCGCGAACTGGCCGAGCGCGTCGACACGGTGTTCGTGTGCGTGCTCGACGGCCGTGCGGTCGGCGACGTCGCGTTCGGCGAGCACGGGCTGTTTGCCGGCGATGCGCATGCACGCCGCCTGAAGCGCATCGTCGATCACTCGAGCATCCCGCCTGCCGCGACGCGTGACTACGCGGCGCGTGCCGCCGCGCTCGGCGTCGGCTGGATCGATGCGCCAGTTTCGGGCGGCGTGCCCGGCGCGCAGGCCGGCACGCTTGCGGTGATGGCGGGCGGCGGCGCGGCCGACCTCGCTGCGGTGCGACCGCTGATCGACACCTATGCGTCGCGCGTCACGCACATGGGCGACGCAGGCGCGGGCCAGACCGCGAAGCTGTGCAACCAGGCGATCGTCACCGCGACGGTGACCGCGATCGCGGAAGCCGTCGGCCTCGCGCAGGCGAGCGGGATCGACGCCGCGCGTCTGGCCGACGCGCTGGCGGGCGGCTGGGCCGATTCGGTGCTGCTGCAGACCTTCGTGCCGCGCATGACGTCAGGCGGTCACGCGCCGATCGGCGCGCTCAGCACGTTCCAGAAGGATGTCGATGCGATCGCCGATGCCGCGCGCGACACGGGCGCGGTGATGCCCGTATCGGCCACCGTGCAGCAGGTGCTGCGCCTGGGTGCTGCGCAGGGGCTTGCCGGCGCCGATTTCGCCGCGTTCATCGACATCGTCCGGCCCGGCAACGGGCGCGGGACGGCGCAGTGAGCGCGCCGCGACGCTGAAGCGGGAAGCCTGAATGGCCGATGGGCCGCCCGGAGGCGGCCCATCGTGTCGGTGTCGATTCAGCCGAGGGAGCGCGGTGTCGTGTCGCCGGCGTTCTGGCGTCCGAGCCCGCCGCGCAGGCTCGCTTTCGTGCCTGCACCAAATTCGGGCAGGATGCGCGCACGGGCGCGGCTCGCGAACACGAGGAAGCCGAAGCCGTTCGCTTCGTACCAGTACCCGCCGTTCTCGAGGCCGTCGAGCGGTTGTTCGAGTGCGTTGGCGATCGATTCGAGGCAGCGCTTGCGCAGTTCGGCGATGGCCGGATAGGGCGGCTGTGCGCCGCGCACGCTGCACAGAAGCACGTCGAGGCCGGGCAGCACGTGCGCATAGAGGACGGGTTCGTCCTGCGCACGGGCGCGGGCAATCTTGGTGTCGAGCTGCGCGAACGGTTTCGAATGGCGCAATACCGCGAGGAAGGACTCCTGGCCATCCTGTTGCGCACGTCGACGTTTTTTCGGGAAGGACATAAACACTCGCCTCAAAAACAATTGCAAGAAATGCGGCACTTTCATGCGACCCACTCCCGGCTATGTACGCCGCATGTCGATCCTTTATAGCACACGAAAATGCTGCACTCTGCACTCGTGCGGTACGACGATCAATGTCTCCCGTCGACCCGCATGCCACGATGATCGACACAGCCAGCGTCTTGGCGCCCGTACTGTCGTTTAGTCTCCATCATAGACCTGCTTTTCCCGCGCGTGCATTCGCGCGTCACAAAAAAGTGAGATAAGCGCTCGCGCGACGGTGCACGATGCGTGCCCATGAAAAAAGGCCCGCACATGGCGGGCCCGGCAGTCGCAGCGTGGCGCGGTGCTCAGCGTTGCTTGAGCGAATCGCGGATCTCGCGCAGCAGCAGCACGTCTTCCGGCGTCGCGGCCGGCGGGGCTGCTTCCGGCTTGCGCAGCTTGTTGATGAATTTCACCATCAGGAAGATGATGAACGCGAGGATCACGAAGTTGATCGCCACGGTGATGAACGAGCCGTAGCCGAATGCGGCGACGCCCGCGGCCTGCAGGTCCTTGAACGAATCGGGATTACCCTTGAACGTCGGGGGGATGGTGCCGAGCAGAACGAACTTGTTCGAGAAATCCAGACCGCCCGTCAGCACGCCGATGACCGGCATGATGAGGTCTTTCACGACCGAGTCGACGATCTTCGAGAACGCGCCGCCGATGATCACGCCGACGGCGAGATCCATCACGTTGCCTTTGACGGCGAACTCCTTGAATTCCTTGATTATGCTCATGAGCGGCTTTCTCCTGGTTGGGCGAGAGGAGGCGTGCCGCGACGCGCAGGGCTGCGAAGCGTCTGATGGGTCGGATCGGGGGCACGCCGATGGCCGCATGATAGCGAACGTGCCCCATTGCCGGTAGCCCATCTTGAAATGATTAACAAATCACCGGCTGGCGCGAGTGGAAATGAAAGAAAGCGCGGTGTCGGGGGCGGGCGCGGCGCGATGCGTCGACGCCCGCGTGGGCCATGCTCAGGTGTTGTCGTCGGTCCAGCCGTCGTCGTTGCTGCCGAGATCGACGCCGCCGCCGCCGCCATTGCCATTGCCGTCGCTCCAGTTCGAATTGTCGCCGCGGCCGAGGTCGAAGCCTGGATCGTTGTTCTCCTGGCGCCGGCGTTGGTCGTCGACGATCACGTCGCGTTCGACCACGCGTTCGCGGCCGCCGGACATCGCTTCGCCGAGCAGCACGCCGGTCAGCAGCCCGCCCATTCCGCTGCCGAAACCGCCACCTTGCTGAACCACGACGGGCGGCTGCTGTTGCGGATACGGTTGCGGCGGATACGGCTGTTGCGGGTACGGTTGCTGCTGATACGGCTGGCCTTGCATGCCGGTCACGCGATCGGCTTCCTGCGCATACACGGAGCCGCTGCCGTTCGCGGGCGCAGCGGGCGGCGCGCTCGGATCGGGGCGGCCTTCGACGCGCGCCTTCACGCTCGCATGCCGCTGTTCGAGTTCGTCGATGCGATACGGCGGCACCGGGTTCTTGCCGTTCGACAGTGTTTCGACGAGCGTGCGTGCATCGGTCTCGATGCCTTCGAGTTCGCTAGTGAGCGCGGCGGCACCGGGCGCCGTCGACAGTTTCGCGTCGAGTTTCAGCGGACGGATGTCGTTCAGCACGTCGGTCGCGCGTTTCAACTGCGCGCGGCGTTCGTCGCCCGCACGGCTGTCGTCGGCCGAGCGTGCGCGCCGCAACGTCCAGCGCAGCACCAGCGCGATGACCGCGACGATCAGCCCGAGGCCGATCCACATGCCGGTCGACGGACCGTGTTTCGCGACCGGCGCGGCAGGCGCGAGCGACGACTGCAACGAGCCAGCCTGCGTGGCCGACGGTGCGTTGCCGCTCGCGCCGCTCACGCGCGCGGCGTCGGCGCGAATGCGCGATTCGGTCTGCGCGAAATGCGACGCGTCGGTGAAGCGCAGTTGCGGATCGAGCGACTTCGCGCGCTGCAGTTGCGCGAGCGCGTCGGACGCGCGGCCTTCGCGGTCCAGCACCTGTGCGTACAGATAGCGCGCATGCGCATTGTTCGGATGGGCGTCGATGACTTGCGACAGCTGCGTGTCGGCGCGCTGCCAGTCACGTTGTGCGATCGACTGCTCGACTTGCTGCAGCGACGGGACCGCAAATGCGGCGGACGACAGCAGCATCAGCGAGAAGCCGAGTGCGGCGAGAGATTTCTTCATGGTCGAACCGGGCGCGGGCGCCCGTCTCCTGACGATCGGTGCGCGCCGCGCGCCCGGCGGGCCGCGGCGCGGTTGCCTGCCGTTACTGCGCGGGCGTGTCGAGCTGCTTCTTCAGCGCGGCGAGGCGGTCCTCGACCGACGGGCCCTTGTTCAGCGCGGCGAGCTTGTCGTCGAGCGCCTTGCCGCTCGACGTGTCGGCCGAATTCAGGCGGGCGTCCGAACGCGCATTCTGCAGCGCGACCTTGTCCTCGAGCTTCTGGAAGTCCTCGGACAGGTTCTTGCCGCCGATGCCGCCCAAGGCGCTTGCCGCGACGTCCTTCGCCTGCGCGATTTCCTGCTTGGCCTGCAGGATGTTCGAGCGTGCGTTCAGGTCGTTGCGGCGCTGACGCATGTCGGCGATCTGCCCCTTCAGCTTGTCGACCGATGGCTCGAGCGTCGTCAGCTCGGCCGCGAGCGCATCGCGCTCGGCTTCAGCGTTCGACTGCGCGGCGAGCGCCTCGCGTGCGAGCGCTTCGTCGCCCGCCTGCAGCGCGCGCTTCGCACCGTCTTCGTACTTCTTCACCTTGTCGTCGGCCGCATCGCGCTTGCTGCGCTGGGTCGCGACTTGTGCCTCGATCTCGATCAGCGAATTCTCGGCACGGCCGATGCTGTCGTCGAGCTCCCGCACGATCTGCCGTGCGTCGCGCGACGGATCCTGTACCGAGTCGGCCGCATCGTTCAGCAGGCCTTTGATCGTGCGCGAAACAGAGTCGAAAAGCGACATGAAATCCTCCGTGGTTGAAAGGTGCCGCGTCGGCGGCAATGCCCGTCGCGAATCGGTTCCGACCCGCGTGAGCCGGCGGATATTACACCGCCGGCCCCTTAAATACGGCTTAAGCGCCGGAGTTCAAGCGCCGTGCGTGTGCAGATTTCCGACCTTTCGCATCTGAAAGAAACGCCGCGGCACGCACCGGGTCGCGAGTCCATGATAGGCGGAGCATGGCGCCAATACGTTCCGCAATTCGCGCTTGTGCGGGAATTTTTACAAAAAATCGCGAAGCCGATCGGTCGATTTCATTAAAATGCGCTGTCACGTCGCGGGAACGGATCGCCGCGCGGCGGGGTCTGTCGACGTGACAGTTGCCACGATGCACCCACTCTGACTCATCCGCTTGCATTTTCCGCATGCGTCCGAGGGCGCCACGCCGCCCGCCATTCCGACATGCCAATCATTAAACGACCGTCTTCTCCTTCCGACCGGAACGAACCTCACTACACGTTGCGCCGTTCGCCGTCGGGGGCCTATTACCCCGATGACGACGACCGCGGCGACGACCGGCGCGCGCAGCGCAACGGCGGCGGGGACGGCGCTCGCCGCTCGTTCGGCTCGCGCGTCGCGCTGTGGTTCGTCGGCCTCGTCGCGACGCTCGCGATCGTCGGTGCGCTGATCGTCGGCTACGCACTCGTCGTGATGGCGCCGCAACTGCCGTCGCTCGATGCGCTGACCAACTACCAGCCGAAGGTGCCGCTGCGCGTGTTCAGCGCCGATCACGTGCTGATTGGCGAGTTCGGCGAGGAGCGCCGCAGCCTCGTGCGCTTCCAGGAGATTCCCGACGTGATGAAGAAGGCGGTGCTCGCGATCGAGGACTACCGCTTCTACGAACACGGCGGCGTGGACTTCCTCGGCATCCTGCGCGCCGGCGTGGCCGACCTGATGCACGGCGGCGCGCGCCAGGGCGCGAGCACGATCACGATGCAGGTCGCGCGCAACTTTTTCCTGTCGAGCGAGAAGACGTATACGCGCAAGATCTACGAGATGCTGCTCGCGTACAAGATCGAGAAAGCGCTGACGAAGGACCAGATCCTCGAGCTGTACATGAACCAGATCTACCTGGGCCAGCGCTCGTACGGTTTCGCGGCCGCCGCGCGCGTGTATTTCGGCAAGGACCTGAAGGACATCACGCTCGCGGAAGCGGCGATGCTCGCGGGGCTGCCGAAGGCGCCGTCCGCGTACAACCCGGTCGTCAATCCGAAGCGCGCGAAGGTGCGTCAGGAGTACATCCTGAAACGCATGCTCGAGATCGGCTACATCACGCAGCCGCAGTACGACCAGGCGGTGAAGGAAGAGATCCGCGTGCGCACGCCGGGCAACCAGTACGCGGTGCACGGCGAATACGTCGCCGAGATGGTGCGGCAGATGATGTACCAGCAGTACAAGGACGAAACCTATACGCGCGGGCTGACCGTCACGACGACGATCAACTCGGCCGACCAGGAAGCCGCATACCAGGCCGTGCGCCGCGGCATTCTCGATTACGAGCGCCGCCACGGCTATCGCGGGCCGGAAGGCTCGATCAACCTGCCGGCGGCCGGCGACGATCGCGACGAGGCGATCGACGACGCGCTCGCCGATCACCCGGACAACGGCGACCTGCAGTCGGCGGTGGTGCTGTCGGCGTCGCCGAACGCGGTCGAGGTGCAGTTCGTCGGCGGCGCCACGACGACGATCGGCCCGGCCGGGCTGCGCTTCGTGTCGGCCGCGCTGAGCCCGCGCGCGAGCGCGACGCTGCACATCAAGCCCGGCTCGATCGTGCGCGTGCTGAAGGACGGCAAGACGGGCTGGCAGATCGTGCAGTTGCCGCAGGTCGAAGGCGCGCTCGTCGCGATCGCGCCGCAGGACGGTGCGATCCGTTCGCTCGTCGGCGGCTTCGACTTCAACAAGAGCAAGTTCAACCACGTGACGCAGGCGTGGCGCCAGCCGGGTTCGTCGTTCAAGCCGTTCATCTATTCGGCGTCGCTCGACAAGGGCCTCGGGCCGGCGACGATCATCAACGATGCGCCGCTGTACTTCCCGCCGAGCGTGCCGGGCGGCACCGCGTGGGAACCGAAGGACGACGACCAGCCCGACGGCCCGATGTCGATGCGCACCGGCCTGCAGCGTTCGAAGAACCTCGTGTCGATCCGGATCCTCGCGTCGATCGGCACGCAGTACGCGCAGGAGTACGTGACGCAGCGCTTCGGCTTCGATCCGGCGAAGACGCCGCCTTACCTGCCGATGGCGCTCGGCGCAGGCCTCGTGACGCCGCTGCAGCTCGCGACCGGCTATGCGGTGTTCGCGAACGGCGGCTACAAGGTCGATCCGTACCTGATCGCCGAAGTCGACGACGCGCGCGGCCAGCCGCTGCAGAAATCGCAGCCGGTGATCGCCGGCGGCACCGCGCCGCGCACGATCGAAGGCCGCAACGCATACGTGATGAACAGCCTGCTGCACACGGTCGCGACGGCCGGCACGGGCGCGGGCACCAACGCGCTCGGCCGCAGCGACCTGCAGGGCAAGACGGGCACGACGAACGATGCGAAGGACGGCTGGTTCGCCGGCTACCAGCAGTCGCTCGTCGCGGTCGCGTGGATGGGCTTCGACCAGCCGAAGAGCCTCGGCAGCCGCGAATTCGGCGCGCAGCTCGCGTTGCCGATCTGGGTGAACTACATGCGCACCGCGCTGAACGGCGTGCCCGAGCAGCAGATGCCGATGCCGGACGGCCTGACCTCGATCGACGGCGAACTGTACTACGCCGATCGCACGCCGGGCAACGGCTTCGTCGGCAGCGTGGACATCAACCCGGCCGCGAATGCGATCAGCGCGAACGACGCGCTCGGCTCGGCCGGCGCGGCAGGGCTCGCACCGCCGCCCGTCACGCAGCAGGAGAAGCAGCAGATCATGGACATGTTCGAGAACAAGTAAGCGATACGCGGATGTGTCGCATGCGGCGGGCGTCTTCGGGCGCCCGTTTTCTTATGTGTCGTCGCGCATCAGCTGGCGGGAGGACGAATCAGAACGACGCGCAGGCCGGTACGAGCGTGATGCCGACCGAGTCCTGCCGAAAGCGCTCGCGGTACGCGTGCCGGATCGCCGCGAGCCGCGCGTGCGTATCGGCGGTGTCGTCGGCGACGATACGGACCACGAAACTCGCTTCGCCGATGATCCGGCCGGTGGCGCGGTCGCGCCATTGGCCGCGGGTGTCCCAGACCGTGAAACCGTCCGGAAAGCGCGGCGTGACGACGTCGGCGAGGAAGGCCGCGCGTTCCGTTTCGGTGACGGGGCCGCGTCCCGCGATATCGCGCCCGAACAGCAGGTCGGCCTGCAGCATCCGATGCGTGTCCGGCTGCAGGCAGCCAACGGAAGCGTCGACGACGGGCGAGGGCGGGGCCGCGCAACCGGCGAGCAGCGCGACGGCTGCCGCGCCGATCATCTGCCGCGTACGACGTTGCCACGTCGCGGGCCATGCGTTCGGCGGCGCTATTTGCCTATTTCGCGTCCGGCGCGCTTCGCGCGCGTAAAACGCTGCGCGCTCAACCACTTGCGTGCTTGTCCGGCGGGTTATCAACAGGGCTGTCAACATAAACTGGGGATAACCCTGAGTACCGTGCGCGGGTTCAGTGCTGCAGTTTCGCGTGCGCGAGATGCATGCCGAGCGTCGCGGGGTCGGTGTTCGTGCCTGACAGCAGCACGCCGACCCGCTTGCCCTGCAGCGTTTCGCGCAGCGGGCCGAGCAGCGCCGCGAGCGCTGCCGCGCACGCCGGCTCGACCGACAGCTTCAGTTGCGAGAACAGGAACAGCATCGCCGCGCGCAGCGCGTCGTCGGACACCGTGACGATGCGGTCGACGTGGCGCCGGCACAGCTGGTAGCTGTATTCCTCGGTGTGCGGCGCCATCAGCGAGTCGGCGATGGTCTGCATCGCGCTCATCTGGATCGTGTGATTCGCCGCGAAGCTGCGGCTCATCGCGTCGGCGCCTTCCGGTTCCACGCCGTACACGTGCACGCGCGGATTCGCGAGCCGCAGCGCGGTCGCCATGCCGGCCGCGAGCCCGCCGCCGCCGATCGGCACGATCACCGCGTCGAGATCGGGCGTCTGCGTCGCCCATTCGTAGCCGAGCGTCGCGGTGCCGAGAATCGTGTGATAGCCGTTGAACGGATGGATGAAGAAGCGGCCTTCCTCGGCCTCGATCCGCCGCACGAGGTCGAATGCCTGCGACGCGCTGCCGGCGAGCACGACTTCCGCGCGGTACTGCTTGCACTGCGCGATGCGCGCCGGGCTCGCGGTATGGAACATCACGACCTTCGCGCTGCTACCGAGCCGCATCGCTGCATACGCGACGGCCGCCGCGTGATTGCCGGCCGACACGCACGTGACGCCGGCGTTCTTGCGCGCTTCGTCGAGTGCCAGCAGGTTCGTGAACGCACCGCGCGCCTTGAAGCTGCCACTCACCTGCAGCAGCTCGAACTTGAAGTTGACGTGCGTGCCCTCGAGGGACGGCAGGTCGGCACGCTCGAACACCGGCGTGCGCGCGACCCACGGCGACAACGCGAAATGCTGCGCGGCGATTTCGTCGAGCGTCGGAATCGGCTCGCCGTCGATCGTCGTATGGGCAGTGCGCTGTTGTTCAGTCGACATGACGTGGCGGGTGGCGGGAGTGGGCCGGCCCGCACATGCAGGCCAGCGTGGCGGGGGCAGTCAGTGTGCGTCGACCGACATGCTGCGGATGAACTTGCGCAGGAACTGCTCGCAGGCGGCGAGCTGCGCGAGCTCGACATACTCGTTCGGCTTGTGCGCCTGTTCGATGTTGCCGGGCCCGCAGACGATGCTCGGGATGCCCGCGCGTTCGAACAGGCCGGCTTCCGTGCCGTAGGCGACCTTGCGCTTGTCCTGGTCGGCCGTCAGCGCGCGCACGAGCTGCGTGATCGCGGCCTGTTCGGTCGCGTCGAGCCCGGGCGCCGCGGCGATCTTCGAGAACTCGATCGCCGCGTTCGGATGCTCGCGACGCATCTGCGGCAGCAGCGTTTCCTGCGCATACGCTTCGATGCGCGCGAAGATCTGCTCGGGATCGAGCGTCGGCAGGTTGCGGAACTCGAAGTCGAACCGGCATTCGGCCGGCACCGTGTTGATCGCGTTGCCGCCCTGGATGGTGCTCGTCTGCGCGGTCGTGAACGGCACGTCGTACAGCGCGTCGAACGGGCCTTCGGCGCGGAAGCGCTCGGCGATGTCGCGGATGTGGCAGATGAGGCGCGCCGCGTATTCGATCGCGTTCAGGCCCTTCGGCGTCAGCGACGAGTGCGCCGCGTGGCCGCGCACGCAGCAGCGATACGCGTTGATGCCCTTGTGCGCGATGATCGGCCGCATGCTGGTCGGCTCGCCGACGATGCAGCCGGACGGCTTCACGCCGCGCTTGACGAGATCGGCGATCAGCAGCGGTGCGCCCGCGCAACCGATTTCCTCGTCATAGGACAGCGCGAAATGGATCGGCTTCGCGAGCTTCGTCGCCTGCATCTCGGGCAACAGCGCGAGCGCCGTGCCGATGAAGCCCTTCATGTCGCACGTGCCGCGGCCGTACAGGCGGCCGTCGCGCAGCTCCGGCGCGAACGGGTTGCTGTCCCACTGCTGGCCGTCGACCGGCACGACGTCGGTGTGACCCGACAGCACGATGCCGCCGTCGGTCGAGCCGTCGTGCGCGGGCACGGTCGCGAACAGGTTGGCCCAGCCTTCGCGCGGATCGTGTGTGAGCGTCGACGCGATGCCTTTCGCGGCGAGCGCGTCGCGCACCGTTTCGATCAGGCCGAGGTTCGGCACGCGGCTCGTCGTGTCCATCGACACCAGCTGCTTGATCCAGGGCAGGCTGACAAGCGAAGCGTCGCCTTGGGTTGCGGCGGACGGCGCCGGCGCGTCGAGAGTGGACATGGCAAAACTCCGTCTGAGGAATGGGAAAATCATACTCAAAAACGCGCCGGCCCGCCTGCGCCGGCCGCGATGCGGTGCAGCATCGCGGCCGTGCCGTCAGCGTGCGGCGCTCGTCGCGTCGGCGCGCGGGGCGAGCGCGCGCAGCGTTTCCTTGATCGTCGACACGCGGATCGCGAGATCGGGCGAGCGCGTCTCGATGCGCAGCTTGTCCTGGCCCGCGAGCTTGATGTGCCGGTGCTTCTGCACCATCTCGATGATCCGCATCGGATCGATCGGCGGGTTCGGCTCGAACTGCAGCCCGATCGCGGCCTCGCTCGCGTCGATCTTGACGATGCCGAGCGGCTTCGCGGCGAGGCGCAGCCGGTGCGTCTCGACGAGCGCGTGCGCCTGCGGCGGCAGCTTGCCGAAGCGGTCGATCAGCTCTTCCTGGATGCCGTCGATCGCGTCGCCGTGCTCGCAGTTCGCGAGCCGCTTGTACAGCGACAGCCGCTCCTGCACGTCCACGCAGTAGTCGGCCGGCAGGATCGCGGGCGCATGCAGGTTGATTTCCGTCGTCGCGGCGAGCGGGGCGGTGAGGTCGGGCTCCTTGCCGTTCTTCAGCGCCTTCACGGCGTCGTTCAGCATGTCGGTATACAGCTGGAAGCCGATCTCGTGGATCTCGCCCGACTGCTTGTCGCCGAGCACCTCGCCGGTGCCGCGGATCTCGAGGTCGTGCATCGCGAGATAGAAGCCCGAACCGAGCTCCTCCATCTGCTGGATCGCCTCGAGGCGGCGCTGCGCCTGCTTGGTCAGCGACTGCGGGTCGTGGACCAGCAGGTATGCATACGCCTGGTGGTGCGAACGGCCGACGCGGCCGCGCAGCTGGTGCAACTGCGCGAGGCCGAACTTGTCCGAGCGATGCATGATGATCGTGTTCGCGCTCGGCACGTCGATGCCGGTCTCGATGATGGTCGTGCACAGCAGCACGTTCGCGCGCTGCGCGACGAAATCGCGCATCACGCGTTCGAGCTCGCGCTCGTGCATCTGGCCGTGCGCGATCACGATGCGCGCTTCGGGCACGAGCTCCTCGAGCATCGCCTTGCGGTTCTCGATCGTCTCGACCTCGTTGTGCAGGAAGTACACCTGGCCGCCGCGCTTCAGCTCGCGCAGCATCGCCTCGCGGATCACGCTTTCCTCCTCGCGGCGCACGAAGGTCTTGATCGCGAGCCGCTTCTGCGGCGCGGTCGCGATCACCGAGAAGTCGCGCAAGCCCTCGAGCGCCATCCCGAGCGTGCGCGGGATCGGCGTCGCGGTCAGCGTCAGCACGTCGACTTCCGCGCGCAGCGCCTTCAGCGCTTCCTTCTGGCGCACGCCGAAGCGGTGCTCCTCGTCGATGATCACGAGGCCGAGCCGCTTGAACTGCACGTCCGACGACAGCAGCTTGTGCGTGCCGATCACGATGTCGACGCTGCCTTCGTTGATCTGCGCGATCGCCGCGTTCACTTCCTTCGCGGTCTTGAAGCGCGACAGCTCGACGATGCGCACCGGCCAGTCGGCGAAGCGGTCGGCGAAGGTCTGCGTGTGCTGCTCGGCGAGCAGCGTGGTCGGCGACAGCAGCGCGACCTGCTTGCCGCCCATCACCGCGATGAATGCGGCGCGCAGCGCGACCTCGGTCTTGCCGAAGCCGACGTCGCCGCACACGAGGCGGTCCATCGGCTTGCCGCTCGTCATGTCGCCGATCACGGCCGCGATCGCCGCGGCCTGGTCGGGCGTTTCCTCGAAGCCGAAGCTTTCCGCGAACTTCACGTAGTCGCGCGGCTCGAGCGCGAACGCATGGCCTTCGCGGGCCGCGCGGCGCGCGTACAGGTTCAGCAGCTCGGCGGCCGTATCGCGGATCTGCTGCGCGGCCTTGCGCTTCGCGCGCTCCCACTGGCCCGAGCCGAGCGCGTGCAGCGGCGCGCTGTCGGGATCGGCGCCGCTGTAGCGCGAGATCACGTGCAGCTGCGCGACCGGCACGTAGAGCTTGCTGTCGCCCGCGTATTCGAGATGCAGGAACTCGGTCTCGCCTTCGCCGAGATCCATCGACACGAGGCCCATGTAGCGGCCGATGCCGTGCTGCGCATGCACGACCGGATCGCCGACCTTCAGCTCCGACAGGTCGCGCACCATCGCGTCGACGTTGCTCGCCTGCTCCTGGCGGCGGCGCCCGGCGCGGCGGCCGAGCGCGCCGTACAGCTCGGTTTCGGTGACGATCGCGTAGCCTTCGCCCGGCACCGCGAAGCCGCTCGCGAGCGGCGCGACGCCGAGCGCGAAGGGCGCGTCGCTTTCGAGCCAGCCCGCGAAGTGGTCGTTCGACGCCGGGCGCAGGCGATGCTCGGCGAGCAGTTGCAGGATCGTTTCGCGGCGGCCGGCCGATTCGACCGTCAGCAGCACGCGCTTGCCCGACGATTCGACGAAGGTGCGCAGCGCGGCGAGCGGATCGTCCGCGTGGCGGTCGACGGTGAGCTCGGGCAGCGCCGTCGCCCAGCCGCCGGCCGGCTGCGCGGGCAGCACGACGCGCGCGAATGGCTTCGCGAACCCGAAGAAATCCTCGTCGGACAGGAACAGGCGCTGCGGCTCGAGGATCGGCCGCTCGCGATCGTGCGCGAGGAACGCGTGACGCTGCTTCGTATCGGCCGTGAAGCGGCGGATCGACGCTTCGAGGTCGCCGGCGAACACGAGGTGCGCATCCTGCGGCAGGTAGTGGAACAGCGTGGCCGTCTCGTCGAAGAACAGCGGCAGGTAGTACTCGATGCCGGCCGACGGCACGCCGTTGCCGATGTCCTTGTAGATCGGCGCGCGGCTCGGGTCGCCTTCGAAGGTCTCGCGCCAGCGGCTGCGAAACGCCGTGCGCGCCGCTTCGTCGAACGGAAACTCGCGGCCGGGCAGGAGGCGCACGTCGCGCACCGGATAGAGGCTGCGCTGCGTATCGGGATCGAACGCGCGGATCGAGTCGACCTGGTCGTCGAACAGGTCGATCCGGTACGGCAGCGGCGAGCCCATCGGGTACAGGTCGATCAGCGAGCCGCGCACGCAGTATTCGCCGGGCCGCACGACCTGGCTCACGTGCTCGTAGCCGGCCAGCGTGAGCTGCGCCTTCAGCTTCGCCTCGTCGAGCCGCTCGCCCTGCGCGAACGCGAAGGTGTACGCGGCCATGAACGACGCGGGCGGCATCCGGTACAGCGCGGTGGTCGCGGGCACCAGCAGGATGTCGCAGCGGCCCTCGCCGAGGTCGTGCAGCGTCGCGAGCCGCTCGGAGACGAGATCCTGGTGCGGCGAGAACGTGTCGTACGGCAGCGTCTCCCAGTCCGGCAGCAGGCGCACGCGCGCCTCCGGCGAGAAGTAGCGGAGTTCCTGCGACAGCCGCTGCGCGTCGACCGCGTTCGCGCAGATCACCGCAAGGAGCGGGACCGCGGCGCGGTTGTCGGCGAGATAGCGGGCGATGGCGAGTGCGTCGGCGGAGCCGTGCGCGCCGTCGAAGGCGAACCGCTGGCCCGGTTTGACGCGGGCGACGGGCGAGGCGAACGGGGTGGAAGCGTTGTCTGGCATAGGGACGGCAGGGGTGGCGGGCACGGGCGCGGCGCGGCGCGCCGGTCGAGACGAAAGACCTATTATAAAATCCGCTTCTCGATTTCATCTTTCCGGCGTTTCCCCTTCGTGACTCCCCGACTTTTCGCCCTGATTCCTTGCGCCGGCACGGGCAGCCGTTCCGGTTCGGCCGTGCCGAAGCAATACCGCACGCTGGCCGGCCGCGCGCTCCTGCATTACACGCTCGCCGCGTTCGACGCGTGCAGCGAATTCGCGCAGACGCTCGTCGTCCTCGCGCCCGACGACACGCACTTCGACGCGCGCCGCTTCGCGGGCCTGCGCTTCGCGGTGCGCCGCTGCGGCGGCGGCTCGCGGCAGGCGTCGGTGCTCAACGGGCTGCTCGAGCTGGCCGAATTCGGCGCGACCGAGCAGGACTGGGTGCTCGTGCACGACGCCGCGCGCCCGGGCATCACGCCGGAACTGATCCGCACGCTGGTCGCGACGCTGAAGGACGACCCGGTCGGCGGCATCGTCGCGCTGCCGGTGGCCGATACGCTCAAGCGCGTGCCGGCCGGCGGCGACGCGATCGCGCGCACCGAGTCGCGCGACGCGCTGTGGCAGGCGCAGACGCCGCAGATGTTCCGCATCGGCATGCTGCGCGACGCGATCCTGCGCGCGCAGCGCGAAGGGCACGACCTGACCGACGAGGCCAGCGCGATCGAATGGGCCGGCCATACGCCGCGCGTCGTGCAGGGCAGCCTGCGCAACTTCAAGGTCACGTACCCGGAAGATTTCGCGCTCGCGGAAGCGATCCTCGCGCGCCCCGCGAACGCTTCCTGACTTTCACCTCATCTCAAACCGGATTACGCATGGACTTCAGAATCGGACAAGGCTACGACGTGCACCAGCTCGTCCCGGGGCGCCCCCTCATCATCGGCGGCGTGACGATTCCGTACGAGCGCGGCCTGCTCGGCCACTCGGACGCGGACGTGCTGCTGCACGCGATCACCGACGCGCTGTTCGGCGCGGCGGCGCTCGGCGACATCGGCCGCCATTTCTCCGACACCGACGCGGCGTTCAAGGGCGCGGACAGCCGCGTGCTGCTGCGCGAGTGCGTCGCCCGCGTGAAGGCGGCCGGCTTCACGATCCAGAACGTCGACAGCACGGTGATCGCGCAGGCGCCGAAGCTCGCACCGCACATCGACGGGATGCGCGCGAACCTCGCGGCCGATCTCGGCCTGCCGCTCGAGCGCGTGAACGTGAAGGCGAAGACCAACGAGAAGCTCGGCTATCTCGGCCGCGGCGAGGGCATCGAGGCGCAGGCCGCCGCGCTGCTGGTGAAGCAGGGCGCGTGAGCGCCTGACGCCGGTCCGAAGCGGCGCGCAGGTTGCGCCGCCGGAATGAAAAATGCCACGCGCTTGCGTGGCATTTTCGTTTTGCGGCGCGATCCGGCGCGCTTGGCCGCCGCTTGCGCGGCCGCTTATTCGCCTTCGGCGGCGATCACCTGCGCGGCGGCGTTGATCACCGACGCGATGCGGCCGACGTCGCGCAGCTGCGTCGTCGTCATCCCTTGCTCGTTCTTCAGCAGCGCGTAGTGCGACTTCACGCAGAAGTGGCACTTGCCGACGATCGACGCGGCGAGCGCGTACATCTCGAACCGGCGCTTGTCGACGCCGCCGTGCGACGCATACGCGCCCATCCGCAGCTCGGCGCGCTGCGTCTTCAGGTCGGCATCGTCGGCCATCTCGACATACGGATACCAGGTGTTGTTCATCCCCATCAGCGCGGCCGCCGTCAGCACGGCGTTCGTCTCTTCGGGCGACAGCACGCCGGCTTCGCGGATCGTCTTCACGAGCACGGTGCTCTTCGTCGCGACCGCCGCCGCCAGCGCGACGCCGACTGCATCGGTGCCTTCGAGCGACGAGCGCGAGATCGTGCCGTCGAGGTTCAGGCGAATGTCCTTCGCGTAGTCGGGGATACGTGCCTTAATCGAGTCGATGAATTCCATTGATATCTCCTATGAGTTGGCCGTTAAAAAAGCCCGCAGGCAGGACGTGCGCCGCGGGCTTCGTGCATCGATGCGCTTACAGCGTTGCGCCGCCGACTGCACGGTTGCACGGGCACAGTTCGTCCGTTTGCAGGCCGTCCAGAATGCGCAGGACTTCTTCCGGGCTACGGCCGACGTTCAGGTTGTTCACCGAAACGTGCTGGATCGTGTTGTCCGGGTCGACGATGAACGTCGCGCGCAGGGCCACGCCGGCTTCCTTGTCGCGCACGCCGAGCTGGTCGATCAGCTCGCCCTTGACGTCGCCGAACGAGTAGTGGTTCAGCTTGTTCAGGTCCTTGTGCTCACGGCGCCATGCGAGCTTCACGAATTCGTTGTCCGAGCTGCCGCCGAGCAGGACGGCGTCGCGCTCTTCGAACTGCTTCGTCAGCTTCGCGAACTCGACGATTTCCGTCGGGCACACGAACGTGAAATCCTTCGGATAGAAGTAGATGATCTTCCACTTGCCCGGGAACGACGCTTCGGTGACGGTCTCGAACGCCGACTGGCCGTTTTCCTCGTGATTGTTGAAGCCCGGCTTCGCGGCTACGACGGTGAATGCTTCGAGTTTATCGCCCACGGTTTTCATGCGGATACTCCTGTATGAGTTGGGAAGAAGACTGAGTCAAGCTACCTCGGTGCTGCAACGTTGATGTGACAGCATGGGCACGACTATAACACTATTAATAAGTCGCTTCAATAGTTTTTGACTAACGATTCCCATAGTTTTTTTCAACCGCGCCGATAGTGTGACGCGCAAGAAGCGTGCGCGAACGCGTCACGCCGTCGCACGCGCCTTGCCGGCGCCGGGGAATTCGAGGGTAACTTCGAGGCCCGCTTCGGGGCTGCGGTTGCGCAGGCGCAGCGCGCCGCGATAGCGGCCGACGAGGCGCAGCACGATCGCCATGCCGAGCCCCGTGCCGTCCGCCTTGGTGCGCGCCGTATCGACGCGATAGAACGGCCGCATCACGAGCGGCAGCTGGTCCTCGGGGATGCCCGGGCCCTCGTCGCTCACCGACAGCTCGACGCGCGCGTGCGTCACGCGCGTCTCGAGCGTGATGCGCGACACGCCGTCGTCGCGGCTCTGGCCGTATTTACGCGCGTTCTCGACGAGGTTGCCGATCACGCGGCGCATGTCGGTCTCGTCGGCTTCGATCACGGCGGTCGGCGCGAGCCGCGTGCGGATCTCGACACCGTCCTCGCCCGACACGCGCGCGGCGACTTCGTGCGCGATCGACGACAGGTCGACCGGCTCCGGCTTGCGCTGGGTCGGGCGCGCGTAGTCGATGAACGCCGCGATGATGCGGTCCATCTGCTCGATGTCGTCGACCATCGCGTCCTTGGTCGCCTGGTCGGACGGGCTCATCTCGGTCTCGAGCCGCAGCCGCGCGAGCGGCGTGCGCAGGTCGTGCGAGATGCCCGCGAGCATCAGCGCGCGGTCGGCCTCGAGCTGTTCGAGGTCGCGCACCATCTGGTTGAAGCTGCGGTTGGTGTCGGCCGCGACGCCCATCCCGCGCTCGGGCAGCAGCTCGGGCGTCTGGCCCGAGCCGATCTGCCGCGCGGCGAGCGCGAGCCGCGAGAACGGCCGGTTCACGAGGCTCGTGATGAACGCGGAGCCGAACAGCGACAGCGCGAGCGCGAACAGGCCCCAGCCGGCCCACTGCAGGCCCGTGACGCTGTCGAGCTGGTCGCGGTCGAGCGCGACCCAGTAATCGTCGTCGTCGATCTTGAAGCTGATCCACACGCCCGGGATGTCGTTGACCGACTGCGCGATCACGGTATCGTCGCCGAGACGGCTGCGGATGTCGTGTTCGATCAGGCGGTTCAGCGATTCGTCGGGCTGCAGCTTGAATTTGTCGGTCTTTTCGCGCGGGTACACGCGCACGCCCTCGTTGCTCTCGAGATCCTGCAGCAGCGCGCGCCGCAAATCGGGATCGGAATAGAGCAGGGCGGTGCGCGTGAGCTTCACGATCGCGACGAGCTGCAGCGCGACGCGCTGCGCGCGCGGCTCGCGCTCGATCACGCGAAAGCTCTGGAACCACGCGGCGAGACTGACCGAGATCAGCAGCGCGATCAGCAGGAAGGTGCGCCAGAACAGCCCGCCGAACGCGAGTTGCAGGAGGCGCCGGTCGATACGCATGGGACGGGCCGTGGACGGGCGAAACCGGAAAGGAAAAAGATCAGGCAGCGCCGTCCGGGATGAACACGTAGCCGAGGCCCCAGACGGTCTGGATGAAGCGCGGGCTGCCCGGATCCGGTTCGATCAGCTTGCGCAGGCGCGAGATCTGCACGTCGAGGCTGCGGTCGAACACTTCGTATTCACGGCCGCGGGCGAGTTCCATCAGCTTTTCGCGCGACAGCGGCTGGCGCGGATGGCGCGCGAACACCTTCAGCACCGAGAATTCGCCGGTCGTCAGCGGAATTTCCTGGCCCGACTTCGTCAGCGTGCGCGTCGCGAGGTTCAGCGAGAACTCGCCGAACTCGAACACCTCGGTGGTTTCCGATGGCGCGCCCGGCAGTTCGGCCGGCGCCTGGCGGCGCAGCACCGCGTGAATGCGCGCGACGAGTTCGCGCGGGTTGAACGGCTTCGGCAGGTAGTCGTCGGCGCCCATCTCGAGGCCGACGATGCGGTCGACGTCCTCGCCCTTCGCGGTGAGCATGATGATCGGCGTGCGGTCGTTGCTGCCGCGCAGGCGGCGGCAGATCGACAGGCCGTCTTCGCCCGGCAGCATCAGGTCGAGCACCAGCAGATCGAAGCGCTCGCGCACCCAGAGCTTGTTCATCGCGGTCGCGTTCTCCGCGACGTACACGTTGAAACCCTGCTCGCCGAGATAGCGGCGCAGCAGATCGCGCAGGCGCGGGTCGTCGTCGACGACGAGAATCTTGGAGGGGTTTTTCGTTTCCATGAGCGGCATCTTATCGCGAATGGGAAATCACGCACGGTCGCGTATTTTCGCGCGTTACAGTCCGTTACAAAATTTACCCGGAGTGTCGCGCGGAGTAAAGGCAGGCTATAGAGATTCCTTTACTCGAAGCTGAAATTCGGTAGATACTCCCCTGCACTCCATCTTTCATCTTTGTACACCCGAATTCCGCAGGGTTTTTCAAGTACCAGAGGTAACCGGTTGCCGCGTGACGAAGGGAACAAATCGACCAGAGAAGCGAGGACGGTCATGCGATCTGCCCGGATTGCACTGATGCTGACGATCGCACTTGCCGGTCCATATGCGTCGAACTTCGCGTATGCGCAGCGCCCCGAGCAGGGCGCCTCGTCGCGCAAGCTGCCGCGCGGCAAAGCGCCGCAGCCCGACCGCGCCGCCGACATGGCGGTCCGTTCCGCCGTGCCTCCCGATCTCGAACAGCACCGTCGCGACGGGCACATGACGCCCGAGGAGCGCCACCTGCTGCGCCAGCACATCGAGGACGCCGTTCGCGAGCTGTACAAGCGCTGACACGCACGCGCGTTCGCACGGCGCGGAAAGATTCCGTAGCAATTTTTCGGTCAACTTTCGGATGCGTGCCGCCGTTGAACCGGCATCCGCACCGCCGGTGCGCTCCGGGAGTCCACGACGATGAAAGCGAACGCTGCCGCCCCGGCCTCGCCCGCGATGCAGGCGCCGCTCGACGCCGACGATGCGCTGTTCTTCCTGAGCCGTTCCGGCTTTTCTCCCGCACCGGCCGAGGTTGCCCGCATTGTCGGGATGACGCGCGCGCAAGTGGTGGCCGATACGCTCGGCAACGTGCGCCGCGAGCCCGTGACGACCTGGCCCGACTGGCTCGCCGAGCTGCCGCCGACCCGCGCGCAACGCCAGGCCATGACGCCCGACATGCGGCGCGACGAGCAGCGCGAGCGCAATCGCCGCTACGATGCGTTGCGCGCGGCGTGGGTCAACGAGATGGTCGTGACGCCGTCGCCGCCTACCGAGCGCATGACGCTGTTCTGGCACGGGCACTTCACGTCCGGGCAGGACAAGGTCCCGTATCCGCAGACGATGGCCGCGCAGAATGCGCTGTTTCGGCGCGAGGCGCTCGGCAACTTCGGCACGCTGCTGCATGCGGTCGCGAAGGATCCGGCGATGCTCCAGTATCTCGACGGCGCGAGCAACCGCAAGGGCCGCCCGAACGAGAATTTCGCGCGCGAGGTGATGGAGCTGTTCACGCTCGGCGAAGGGCATTACTCGCAGCGCGACGTGACCGAGGCCGCGCGCGCGATGACCGGCTGGAGCGTCGATCCCGATACGCTGCGCTTCGTGGTGCGGCCCGAATGGCACGACGCGGGCGACAAGACGATCCTCGGCGAGGTCGGCGCGTTCGACGGCGACGGGTTTCTCGACATCCTGTTGAAGCGGCCCGACACGGCAAGCTTCATCGCCGGCAAGCTGTGGCGCGAGTTCGTGTCCGATACGCCCGACGCCGGCGCGCTCGATGTCGTGGCCGAGCGGTTTCGCACCAGCGGCTACGACATACGCGCGGCGCTCGCCGCGCTCTGGTCGACCGACGCATTCTGGGATCCGCGCAATCGCGGCGTGCTCGTGAAGTCGCCGGCCGAGTTCGTCGTCGGGTCGGTGCGGCTGTTCGACGTCGCGAACGGCGATCCGCAGATGCTCGCGAACACCGTGCGCACGCTCGGGCAGAACCTGTTCTATCCGCCGAACGTGAAGGGCTGGCCGGGCGGCGCGATGTGGATCAACAGCACCACGCTGCTGGCGCGCAAGCAGTTCGTCGAGCAGTTGTTCCGCGCGACCGAGACGGCCGGCATGCGCTCGCCCGCGCACGCGATGGCGCCGCCGTTGCCGAATGCGCGGGCGCACGCGATACCGGTTGCGGACGCCGCGTCGGTTGCCGGCATGCGCGGCGCGCCGGTCAAATCCGCGCGCGGCGGCCTGCGATTCGACCTCGAACGCTGGCTCGCGCAGTATCGTGCGCGGCCGCAGGCGATTGCGGGATTGTCGACCGAGCTCCAGCTGCAGCACGCGGTGCTGCCGGTGTCGCCGGTCGCGGCGATCGATACGGACTCGACCGGCAGCGCGTATCTCGAGGCGCTGCTGATGGATCCGGCCTATCAACTGAAATGACTGAAACGACTGAAACGACGACGAACAGGCACGCTGCCGCGGTGGCCATACCGCACGGCGAGCCGAAGGATGCACGATGAACCGACGTGATTTTCTGACGCTGACGGGCGCCGCGGCTGCGGCGGGCGTGTCGTTGTGGCAGCCGCCCGCGCAGGCGGCATCGATGGTCGCGGCCGGCCGCCAGCCGGCGGCCGGTTATGCGAACGTGCTGATCCTCGTCGAGCTGAAGGGCGGCAACGACGGCCTCAACACGGTGGTGCCGTATGCGGATCCGCTCTACTACCCGTTCCGCCGCAGCATCGGCATTAAGCGCGACCAGGTGCTGCAGCTCGATGCGCAGACGGGGCTGCACCCGTCGCTCGCGCCGTTGATGCCGCTGTGGCGCGACGGACAGGTCGCGATCGTGCAGGGCGTCGGTTATCCGCAGCCGAACCTGTCGCATTTCCGCTCGATCGAGATCTGGGACACCGCGTCGCGCTCGGACCAGTACCTGCACGAAGGCTGGCTCACGCGCACGTTCGCGCAGGCGCCGGTGCCGCCCGGCTTCGCGGCGGACGGCGTCGTGCTCGGCAGTGCGGAGATGGGACCGCTCGCGAACGGCGCGCGCGCGATCGCGCTCGTCAATCCCGCGCAGTTCATCCGCGCGGCGCGGTTGGCCGAACCGTCGTCGCTGCGCGAACGGAACCCGGCGCTCGCGCACATCATCGACGTCGAGAACGACATCGTGAAGGCGGCCGACAGGCTGCGCCCGCGCGGCGGGATGCGCGAGTTCAGGACGGCCTTTCCGGCCGGTACGTTCGGGACCGCGGTGAAGACCGCGATGCAGGTGCTCGCGGCATGCGAGGCGTCGGGGCCCGGCGCGCAGGACGGCGTCGCGGTGCTGCGGCTCACGCTCAACGGTTTCGATACGCACCAGAACCAGCCCGGGCAGCAGGCGGCGTTGCTCAGGCAGTTCGCGGAAGGGATGAGTGCGATGCGCGGCGCGCTGGTCGAGCTCGGGCGCTGGAACCAGACGCTCGTGATGACGTATGCGGAATTCGGGCGGCGCGTGCGCGAGAACCAGAGCAACGGCACCGATCACGGTACCGCCGCGCCGCATTTCGTGATGGGCGGCCGCGTGGCCGGCGGGCTGTACGGCGCGGCGCCGGCACTCGGGCATCTCGACGGCAACGGCAACCTGCCGGTCGCGGTCGATTTCCGCCAGCTCTATGCGACCGTGCTCGGGCCGTGGTGGGGGCTCGACGCGACGCACGTGCTGCAGCAGCGCTTCGAGACGCTGCCGCTGCTGAAGGTGTGAGGTGGTCGTGCGTGACGGGGCGGATCAGCGGCGGCGTGCGGCGCGCCACGCGATCCACAGCTTGCGGATCGGCGTCAGCGCGATACGCTGGTGCAGCACCTGGTAGCCGTCGCGCTCGATTTCGTCGAGCAGCGCGCCGGCCAGTGCGATCTGCGCACGCAGCGTGCGTTGCGCGCGGCGTGCGGACGCGGGGATCGCTGCGTCGGCGGCGGCGAGCGCTTCGCGCGCGCGGGCCGTCTGAAACTGCAGCAGCTCGCTGAAGGCCGGGCTGTAGCGGCGATTCAGCAGGTCGGCCGCGGTCACGTTGTAGCGTTGCAGTTCGTCGATCGGCAGATAGATGCGGCCGTAGCGTGCATCGTTGCCAAGTTCCTGCACGAATTGCGCGAGCATCAGCGCGTGGCCGGCCTGCGCGGCCCACGGTTGCGGTTCGGCCGGATTCGCGGCGCTTGCGCGCGCGACCAGCGACGCGAAGGTGCCGCCGACCTGCGCGATGTAGCGCTGCAGATTCGCGAAATCCAGGTAACGCGCCTGTTCCAGATCCATCCCGTAACCGTTGACGAGCGTGCGCAGCGCGTCGGTTTCTGCCCCGATCGCCGGGTGGTGCTGCGCGAGCGCCTTCGTGACCGGGTGCGACGGTTCGCCGGCGGCGAGCGCCGCGAGTTCCTTGTGCCACCACGCGAGTTTCGTGTGTCCGACGGTCGGATCGCTGGTTTCCTTGACGGTTTCCTCGAGTTCGCGGCGCAGCGCGAACAGCGCCGTCAGGCGCGGTTCGGCGGCGAGCGGCGCCTGGCGCAGCGCGTAGTAGACGCTGGAGCCCGTGGGGGCGGCCTTTTGCTGACAGTAGTCGTCGAAGTTCACGGGTGGGATCGTGGCGGAGGCGGGTTCGGGGACGCGCGCCGGCGCGTGGCCGGCACGTCGAGCGCGGCATTCTAGCACCGCTGTCAGGCGGGCGCCGGCGGGGCGAGACAATGCTGCGCAGATCGGGTAGAATCTCGCGCTCGCCTGATCGGGCGTGCCGGTTTTCGGGCCGGCATGACGCCCGGGCGCGTGGAGCACGCTTCTTGCGTGCCGCGCGGTCAGGCGACAGGGATGCGCGTGAGTGGCGAAATTGGTAGACGCACCAGGTTTAGGTCCTGACGCCCGCAAGGGTGTGCCGGTTCGAGTCCGGCCTCACGCACCACGAAGTCGAACGTGCCCCGCCCAAGGGCCGTTCCAAAAAAGCGCCGCGCGTCGACCGACCGCGGCGCTTTGTCGTTGGGCGCGCGCCTAGTCCCAGAAACTCCGCACCGCGACCGCCACGATCACCGGCACCGAAAACACCAGCGGAATCGCGAAATACTGCGCTTCGCGATCGACGATCCAGCTATAGATCAACCACGCCACGCCGATCGCGAACGTGACGAGGCCGACCAGCACCGCGGCGATATTCAGGGCGAGCTTCGACGGCTGGCGGCGCGCTTTGTCGTTGGTGTCGGGTTCGCGCGGAGACGATTTCATCTGAAGAGGGGCCCGGGCCCGGCAGGTGTAAAAGCACAGCAAACCCCATCTGCACCGATCGCGCAAGGGCCGGCCCCATCTCGTTGGTGAGCGCGCGTTACAACCCGAACGACACGGCCAGTTCGTCGAGCAGCTCGCGCTGGAACGTGACGAACCGCTCGCCCGGCTGCTGCGCGATCGCGAGGTCGAGCATCGGGTCGGCGACCTCGGTGCGGATGCCGGCCAGTTCCTCGACGATCGCGAGTCCGCAGAACGGCACGTAGGCCTCCGAATAGCCGCCTTCGTGCACGATCACGAGCCGTCCGCCGCAGTGGCGCCGTGCCGCCTCCTTCACCGCGCGCGTCATGTACCGGTAACTGTCGGTATGCAACTGCATGCGCGCGAGCGGGTCGACCGCGCTTGCATCGAGGCCGCTTGCGACGACGATCAGCTCCGGCCGGAACCGTTCCAGCGCCGGCAGCACGATCCGCTCGAACGCATGGCGATACGCGTCGTCGCCGCTGCCCGCGAGCAACGGCACGTTCAGGTTCGCGCCGACGCCCGCGCCTTCGCCGCGCTCGTCGCCGCCGCTGTAGCCGGGCGGAAAGCAGCGGTCCTGGTGCAGCGAGATCGTCAGCGTGTCCGGATCGTCGTAGTAGATCGACTGCGTGCCGTTGCCGTGATGCACGTCCCAGTCGATCACCGCGACGCGCTCGATCGCATGCTTCGCGCGCGCGGCCTCGATCGCGATCGGGATGTTCGCGAGCAGGCAGAAGCCCATCGGGCGATCGCGCAGGCAGTGATGGCCGGGCGGGCGCGACAGCGAGAACGCGTTCGCCGCATGCCCGGCGACGACCGTGTCGACCGCCGCGATCGCGAGGCCGGCGGACAGCGCGGCGATCTCGTAGCTCCCTTTGCCGAACGGCGCGAGATCGCCGAGGTCGCCGCCGTTCGTATCGCTGAGCGCGCGGAACGCGTCGAGATAGCTCGCCGGATGAATCCGCAGCAGATCGCCGGTGGTGGCCGGCGCGGCACCGCGCATGTCGAGGTGAGCGGCGAGGCCCGACGCCTGCACGAGCGACAGGAAGCGCCGCTTCGAATCGGGCGATTCCGCGTAGCCGGCGCTCGACGGCGGCTGGACCCAGCCGCCGACGGGGAAGAACAGCGCGTGCGTGCCGCCGGTGTGCCAGAACGTGCGTTCGTCGGTGAAGAAGGCAGTGCGATTCATGGATGTGTGTGACCTGTCACGGTTGGGAGGAAATGGCAGCCGCGGCAATCCGCGCGCGGCGATCGATATGGCGCAGCGCGGCGAACGACGCGATCGCGACGGCAGTGGCGGCCGCGAACAGCGCGTGCATCGTGCCGCCGGCATCGAGCAACAGCCCGGCGAGCAGCGGGCCGGCCGCGAGGCCCGCACCGATCACGAAATTGAGCGTTGCGACGAGGCGCCCGGACGTATCGATCTGCGCGACGGTCGCGAGCATGAACGGCAGTACGAACGTCCACGCGAACTTGAACGCGAAGATCGCGGCGCTGTAGCCACGCGCATGCGGCAGCGCGGCGAGTGCAATGAGCGACGCCGCGAGCAACGCGTAACCGGCGGCCAGCATCGTGCGCCGCGCAAGCCGGCCGCCCGCGCAGGATGCGAGCGCCGCGCCGGCAATCCCCATCACGCTCGCGATCGCGAGCACGTTGGCGGTCGATTGCGGATCGAGTCCGGCTTCCGCCGCCGCGCGGCTCGCGAAGGTCCACACGCTGCCGATCGCGAGATAGAACGTCAGCACCGCGCCGATCGCGAGCGCGACGAAGCGCTGCGGCGTATTCGTCGCGACGCCGCGCGTGGCCTGCGCCGACGCGCTCCGCGCACCGAGCGTCGCCGGAAAGCCGCGCGACAGCGGCGCGGCAAGCAGCGCGAGCGCAGCCAGCGCGACGTACAGCGCGCGCAGCCCGAACGCGGCGAACACGTGCGGCAGCACGAACAGGCCGATCGCGCCGGCGATCAACTGGCCGACGACCCAGAGGCCGTACACGCGATCGCTGTTCTCGCTCGTGGCCGCACTGGTCATGCAGAGCACCATCAGCGAGCCGCCGCCGAGCGCGGTGACGGCGCGCAACGCGAGCAGCGTGACGAAGCCGGGCATCCACAGCGCGGTCAGGAGATTGCCCGCGCCGAACAGCGCGATCGCGCAGGCGGCAACGCGGCGCGCATCGACGCGGCCGAGCCACAGGTACGACGGCACGGTCGCGAGGCTGAACGCACCGAGTTCGACGAAGAAGTAGGTGCCGATCTGCGACGCGGACAGCCCGAGCTGCGTCGCCAACTGACCGGCGACGGCCGGCGCGACGAGCAGCAGCAGCGGCGTGATGGCCGCGAACACGACGAGGGCGACGAGCGTCGAGCGCGCGAACGGCGACGCGCGGCCGTCGGACGGCAGTGCGGCATCTGTGGAGCAAAGGGTTTTCATGGCGGGATCTCGCTGGACGGAATCAGAACAGGTGGTACATGCCGACCATCGCGCCGAACTGCGATGCGCCGGCGAGCGGCGTCGGGTTGTATTCGTAGACGGTCTGCGAACTCTGGCCGCTGTTGCGCGCATAACCGAGGTTCAGGTAGGCGACGGTGCGTTTCGACAGCGCGTAGGTGGTGCTCGCGATGAACAGCGTCGGGTGGCCGATCGCCGGCGTGTGCGAATCGGTGTGGTAGACGCCCGCGTTCAGCCCGATTCCGCCCGACGTCAGATAGCGCGCGCCGCCCCAGACGATCGTGCGCGCCGCGTCGAGGTCGCCGGTCAGGCGTTCGACGCCCGCGTAGACGGTGAGCGGCAGCGTCGCGAACGCATAACGCGCGGCGAGCGTGCCGAGCTCGCGGCGGCGCGCGGACGCGTCGTCAGCCGCCGACGCGTCGCCGTGCGCCTGATGCAGCACCGCGCTGACCGACAGCCCGTTGCTTGTGTACTGGCCGCCGAGTTCGAGCACGCGCCCGGCGCGCGTATTGCCCGCGACGCCGGCCGTCGCGGCGAGGGCCTCGACATCGAAGCCGGCGAACGCCGGCGACTGGTACTTGATCGAGTGGTCGATGAAGTTCGCGTTCATCGGCACGAGCACGCCCTGGCCGCTGTACGACGCGTACCACAGCGGGTCGTAGAACAGCGTCTTGTCGAACAGCACGCTGAACTGCCGGCCGAGCGTGACGGTGCCGACGGGCCCCGCGATGCCGACGTACGCGCCGCGGAAGAACGCGTAGCCGGGGACGGTCGCGGTGCCGTCGTTGAGGTTGAGGCCCTGTTCGAGCTTGAACAGCGCGCGCCAGCCGCCGCCGAGATCCTCGGTGCCCTTGAGCCCGACCTGCGACGGCAGGATGCCGTAGTTCTGCAACTGCACGGCCGCGTGCCGTCCGTCGGCATGCGTCAGGTACTGCACGCCGGCGTCGAGCGCGCCGTACAGCGTGAGGGTCGATTGCGCGTGCGCGGCGAGGCTGCACGCGGCGAGCGCAGCGGCGGCCGTCGCCGTGCGGATGAAACGCGGTGTCATCACGTGGGGTTCTCCATACCGTCCTGCATCGTTTGTCGTTGGTGTTGTCGCGACGCAGTGTCCGCAGCGGGAAAACCGGCGAACAGTCGTGCAGATGAACGGTATGGAAAACCCGCGGTGCACGGCATGGACACGCCGCGCCGCCGCGGCGCGGCGTGCTGCGCAGCAGCAACGGGCGGCGTCCCGTTCAAATGGATGGGGCTGCCGCGTGCTCCGGCGGCGGCGCCCGCCAAAAATGCCGGTCGCTATAATCGGTCGGTCTGCGTTGCGCGCATCAGCGGCCCGATCGGGCAGGGGAGCGGAAGGTGAGGATCACGACGGATATCGGGCAGGATCTCGACGCGTTGCGCGACGTGCCGGCCGCGATCGTGCTCGACGAATCCGCCTGGCCGCCGCTGCCGCCCCGCCGCGCCGATTTCGACGGCGTGACGCGCGGCGACGCAGCGCGGCGCGAACTCGGCCTGATGCTGCTCGATCTGTACGCGCTCGCCGCGCAGTCGGGCATCGGCGAATTCGAGTGCCGCTTCTTTTCGCTGCTGCAGGGGCTCATCCCGTTCGACGCCGCGTGGACCGGCGTCGCGACGCACGTGCCGACCGGTCCCGTGATGCACAACAGTTTCCTGTACCGTCTCCCGCATGCGTTCTTCAGCGACTGGAAACGCGTGCGCGACTGCGATCCGCTCGCGCAGCGCACGCTGCTCGGCGCGCACGGTCGCGCGGTGCGATTGTCGGTCGTCGAGCCCGGGTTCGACGCGCGGTTTCGCGACTGGTGCGTGAAGTACGGGCTGGCGCAACTGATGTGCGTGTGTACGCTCGATCGCCGCTTCGGGCTGACGACGTTCATGTCGATCTACCGCCAGGGCCTGAACCGTCCGTTCAGCGACGACGACGCGAGCCGCTTCGAGGAAGTGATCCCGCATCTGGCGGCCGCGCTGACGATCAATCGCGCGGCGCAGCTCACGCGCGAGCGCGGCGACGCGGTGGCGCCGGCGGCGCGCGCGCTGTGCGACAACTTTGGCGTGCTGCATCACGCCGATCACGGCTTCGACGACGTGCTGCGCACCGAATGGCCGGCGTGGACGGGCCCGCGCGTGCCGGAGCCGCTGGTCGCGCATGTGCGGCGCCAGTCGGGCCAGCCGTTCATCGGCGATGCGTTGCGCATCCAGTGCGTGCCCGTCGCGGGACTGTTCCAGATCGAGGCGCGGCCGCGCTCGCTGCTCGACCGGCTGAGCCCGCGCGAGCTGGCGGCGATCCGTTATTACGGTGCCGGTCGTTCGCACAAGGAGGTCGCGCAGCAGATGGCGATTTCGCCGACGACCGTGCGTCACTACCTGCGCTGCGCATACCGCAAGCTCGGCATGCACGACAAGAGCCAGATCGCCGGCGTGCTCGGCGCGACGGGCGGCCCGACCGACGACGAACCGGTGGAGACGGGTGGCGCGGCGCGCTGAATCGCTCGTGCCGGCATAGGCATGCGGGTGCTGGTGCAAATGGTTGTATCCGCAACCATTGAGCGCTATGCTCGTCAGCTCCCGGTAAACGGATTTCCATCATGAACGACACGAATTCAGGGTCGGTGCGCGCGGCGGTGGTCGGTGTCGGCGCGATCGGCGGGTTGCTCGCGGCCGCGCTGTCGCGGGCCGGCATGACGGTGAGCGCATTCGCGCGCGGTGCGACGCTCGATGCACTGGACACGCACGGCGTGCGCGTGATCGACGAGGCGGGCGCCATGTCGTCGGTCCCGGTGCGCGCGAGCGACGATGCGGCCGCGCTCGGCGTGCAGGACTACGTGGTGATCGCGCTGAAGGCGCAGGCGTTGCCGGCGCTGGCCGCGCGCATTGCGCCGCTGGTCGGACCCGGCACGGTGATCGTCGCCGCGATGAACGGGCTGCCGTGGTGGTTCACGCACGGGCTCGCGGGCCCGCTCGACGGCGTGCCGCTCGACGCGGTCGACCCGGCCGGTGCGGTCTCGGCGGCGCTGCCGCCTGCACAGGCGATCGGCTGCGTCGTGCACCTGTCGTCGAGCACCGATGCACCGGGTGTCGTGCGCCGCGGCCGCGGCAACCGCCTGATCGTCGGCTCGCCCGATCATCGGCTCGCCGCGCCGAGCGCGCGGTTCGCGGCGGCGCTCGCCGCGGGCGGCTTCGACGTCGAGTCGACGCCGGCGATCCGCACCGAGATCTGGGCGAAGCTGTGGGGCAACATGAACATGAATCCGTTGAGCGCGCTGACGGGTTCGACCGCCGAGCAACTGCTCGACGATCCGTTCACGCGGGATCTCGCGTTGCGGATGATGGAGGAGGCGGCCGCGATCGGCGCGAAGCTCGGTCTCGATACGGGGATGAGCGGGCCGGAGCGGATTGCCGTGACGCGCAAGCTCGGCGCGTTCAAGACATCGATGCTGCAGGATTTCGAGGCCGGGCGAGCGCTGGAAATCGGGCCGATCCTCGGCGTGTTTCCGGAACTGGGGCGCCAGCTCGGCGTGCCGACGCCGTATTGCGACGCGGTGCTGGGGTTGCTGCGTCAGCGTGCGGCGAACAGCGGGCTGTAGCGGAGGGAGAGCGCGGCGGCGAAGGCCGGCACGCGGAGCAGAATGAAGAAACGGCGAGCGGCCGTCCGGTCGCCCGGCAGGGACGCCGGGCCGCCGCCCGCGCTTGCGCGACTCGGGCGGCCCGCGGGATTCATCTGGGTAAATCCGAGTAAAGCGGCAGGCGCGGGGAGCGCGCCTGAAACATGTGCGGCGCCGCCGCAGCGATTGCAGCCCATGCCGCACCTTCGCGATACAGGCGCGGCACCGACTACGCCCGCCAAGCGGTTCAGTCGTCGCGTTCGATCGCGTTCGCGACCACCTTGTCGAGCAGCCGCTCGAACGTCTGGCGCTCGCTGTCGGACAGGCACGCGAGCAAGCCTTCATTCCACTTGCGCACGATCGGCATGATCTTGCGATGCAGCGCGCGGCCGTCGGTGGTCAGCGCGATCAGCACGATCCGGCCATCCTCGTCGCTCGCGCTGCGCTCGAGCAGCCCCTGGCGCAGCAGCGCTTCCGCCGCGCGGCTCGCCTGGCTCTTGTCGAGATTGGTGTGGCGCGCGAGATCCATAATCGAAAACGGACCGAAGGCGCCGACGGCGGCGATCACGCGCGCCTCGGGCAGCGAGATGTCCAGCTTGTGCCGGTACACGTCGGCGATCCCGCGGTCGGATCGCTTCGCGAGCGCATGGAGGCGATAGGTCAGAAACTGATCGAGCCCGGCTTGACGGCCTTTCATGTCGAATCCTGAAGAAAAAGGGCGGGCCCGATTGTTCCTGTATCGCGCGCTCGGGTCAACGGTCAGTGTGCGCCGTACTTCAGCCGTGTCAACTGTTCCGCTTCGTTCGCGAGCAGGTTCGCCGCGTCGCGGATCGCGACGTCGAGCGTGATCGGGCCGGGTGCCGGCGAGAAGCAGCCGGAAAAGTGTTCGGACAGGCGCGGCAGCGCGGCCGGGTCGACCGCGCCCGACAGCAGCGACGCGGGCACGCCCGCGACCCGCGCATGGCGGCACGCGATGAACGGCGCCTTGCCGTGCAGCGTCTGCACGTCGGAGCGGCCTTCGCCGGTGATCAGCCAGTCGGCGCCGGCCAGTGCCGCATCGAGCCCGACCTGCCGCGCGACGACTTCCGCGCCGGCTTCGAACTGCGCACCCAGCATGTGCAGCGCGAAGCCGAGGCCACCCGCGGCGCCGGCACCGGCCAGGTCGCGGCAGCGCCGGTCGAGCGCGGCCTCGAGCAGGTCGGCGAAATGACCGAGCGCGGCGTCGAGGGTCGCGACTTGCCCGGGCGTCACGCCCTTTTGCGGACCGAACACCGCGGTCGCGCCATGCGCGCCCGTCAGCGGGTTGTCGACGTCGGACATGCCGATGAATTCCGCGTCCTGCAGGCGCGGGTCGAGCCCCGCCGCGTCGATCCGCGCGATGTCGGCGAGTCGTGCCGGGACGGGTTCGACCGGCTGGCCGGCCGCGTCGAAGCATTGCAGGCCGAGGCCCGCGAGCAACCCTGCGCCCGCGTCGTTGGTGCTGCTGCCGCCGAGCGCGACGAAGAAGCGACGCACGCCCTCGTCGAGCAGCGTGCGGATCGCTTCGCCCATGCCGCGCGTGCTGCGTGCGTCGACCGGCACGCTCATGCCGACCGCATCGGTAATGCCGACGATCTCGGCCGTCTCGACGATCGCGGTGCGCGCGTCGATCAAGCCGACCGCCGCGTCGCGTGCCGCGAGCGACGCGCCGGCCACCTGCAGCGCGCGCCGCGTGCCGCCGCCTGCCAGCATCGCATCGAGCGTGCCTTCGCCGCCGTCGGCCATCGGGCAGCAGCGCACGACCGCGTCGGGCCGGGCGCGGCGGATGCCGGTGGCGATCGCGTCCGCGACCTGCTCGGCGGAAAGCGAGCCTTTGAACGAATCGGGCGCGATGACGACGACAGGCGCGGACGGGTGTTGCGGCATGGTGTCTCCGGAAGGCGTGATTGGTGTGAAGAATGGCGGCCGCGGCCGCGGCGCACCTTCAATCGGAGCTTACAGGATGGCGGGCCCGCGGTGGATACGGCGTTCGGCATAGCGGCGATCCGCGCGCATGGCCGCGCGCGGGAGCGGGCGGCACCGCGGGTGCGCACGGTTGTCGTGCCGATCTGGCGGTATGAGGAAAATTGTTTGCTAGAATAGTCGATTCTTCCGGCCAAAGCCGTGCTCCGAGCCGCTTGCGCTAGCCATCCGGCGCGTGCAGGGATGGCGTGGCGCTCCGGCGCGGCGTGCAGGTGACGCACCTCGTATGCGACGCACCTCACGCCGCAGGCAGGCACGGCAAGGAAAACCCGATTCGCTCGAATAATTTTAGGACGATTGAAGCCATGGCTAACGTTGTTGAGAACCTCGGCAAGCTTGAACGCCGCGTGACGATTTCCCTGCCGAAAGACACCGTGCAGAAGGAAATCGACGCCCGTATCCAGAAACTCGCGAAGAACGTTCGCATGCCGGGTTTCCGCCCGGGCAAGGTGCCGCTGAAGATGGTCGCCCAGCAATACTCGGGTCAGGTCGAAGCGGAAGTGCTGAGCGACAAGATCGGCCAGGAATTCTTCACGATCAGCCGCGCGGAAAACCTGCGCGTCGCTGGCCAGCCGAGCTTCGAGCCGAAGCAGGAACAGGCTGAAGATGCGTACGCGTTCGACGCGACGTTCGAGGTCTACCCGGAAGTGAAGATCGGCGATCTGGCGACGGCTGAAGTCGAGCGCTCGACGACGTCGATCGGCGACGCCGAAATCGACCGTACGCTGGACATCCTGCGCAAGCAGCGCGTGCACTTCCACGCTCGCGGCGAAGCCGGCGAGCACGGCGACGGCGGTGCGGACACCGCAGCGACGAACGGCGACCGCGTGACGGTCGACTTCGTCGGCAAGATCGACGACGTCGCGTTCCAGGGCGGCACGGCCGAAGACTTCCCGTTCGTGCTCGGCGAAGGCCGCATGCTGCCGGAATTCGAAACGGCGGCACTGGGCCTGAAGGCCGGTGAACAGCGTACGTTCGACCTGAAGTTCCCGGACGACTACCACGGCAAGGACGTGGCGGGCAAGACGGCGCAATTCACGGTCACGATGAAGAAGATCGAGTGGCCGCACCTGCCGGAAATCGACGGCGAATTCGCGAAGTCGCTCGGCATCGAAGACGGCGACCTGACGAAGATGCGCGGCGAGATCAAGGAAAACCTCGAGCGCGAAGCGAAGCGTCGCACGCAGTCGATCGTCAAGAACCAGGTGATGGACGCGCTGCTGAAGATTTCCGAACTCGACGTGCCGAAGGCGCTGATCGAGCAGGACCAGCAACGTCTCGTCGAAATGGCTCGCCAGGATCTGGCGCAGCGCGGCGTGCCGAACGCGAAGGACGCACCGATCCCGGCCGAGATGTTCGCCGAGCAGGCAGAGCGTCGCGTGAAGCTGGGCCTCGTGCTGGCCGAGCTCGTGAAGTCGAACGGCCTCGAAGCGAAGCCGGAACAGATCCGCGCGGAAGTCGACGAGTTCGCGAAGAGCTACGAAGACCCGAAGGAAGTGGTCCGCTGGTATTATTCGAACCAGCAGCGCCTCGCCGAGATGGAAGCGTTCGTCGTTGAAAGCAACGTCGTCGACTTCGTGCTGGGCAAGGCAAAGGTGACGGACAAGGAAGTGAGCTTCGAGGCACTCGCGAGCGCATCGGCGCAAGCGTAAGTGTTGCTCTAGCGGCGTGCCGGCTGTCGGAGCGACGGCCCGCACGCCGTTTTTACGTCAAGCGCACGGTTGCCATTAATATGGCGATTGAGCGGGCGGCTTCCCTCCGTTCAATTTTCCATTCGAACAAGGTTCATTGAATGATCACTCGCGCTGAATTGCTGGACATGCTTGCTTCGAACGCGCCGCAGGGTTTCGAGGCGCAAGCGCTGGGGCTGGTGCCGATCGTCGTCGAAACGAGCGGCCGCGGCGAGCGTTCGTACGATATCTATTCGCGTCTCCTGAAGGAACGCCTGGTGTTCATGGTCGGCGAAGTGAACGACCAGACCGCCAACCTCGTGGTCGCGCAATTGCTGTTCCTCGAGAGCGAGAATCCCGACAAGGACATCAGCCTCTACATCAACAGCCCGGGCGGCTCGGTGTCGGCCGGCATGGCGATCTACGACACGATGCAGTTCATCAAGCCGGACGTGTCAACCCTCTGCATGGGCCTCGCGGCCAGCATGGGCGCGTTCCTGCTCGCGTCGGGCGCGAAGGGCAAGCGCTTCGCGCTGCCGAACTCGCGCGTGATGATTCACCAGCCGCTCGGCGGCGCACGCGGCCAGGCGTCCGACATCGAGATCCAGGCACGCGAGATCCTCTACCTGAAGGAACGGCTGAACAACCTGCTCGCGCAGCATACGGGCCAGGACGTGGAGCGCATCGCGCGCGACACCGACCGTGATAACTTCATGTCGAGCGAGGACGCGAAGGCATACGGGCTGATCGATCAGGTGCTGTTGAAGCGCCCGTGAGCTTAAGTGGGGTGCCGCCCCGATTTGCGCGGCGCCCCTGCAACGTCCCGAGTGCCCTGAGCATCTGCGGCAAGCGCATCCAGCCGACTCCGGTCGCGCCCTAGGCGCGGCGTTCGGAGCATTCGGCGTATCATGTCATCTACCTGTCCGGAGGCTCTACATTCATGGCGGACAAAAAAGGTTCGAACAGCGAGAAGCTGTTGTATTGCTCGTTTTGCGGGAAGAGCCAGCATGAGGTGAAGAAACTCATCGCGGGCCCGTCGGTATTCATCTGCGATGAGTGCATCGACCTCTGCAACGAGATCATTCGCGACGAGGCGGCTGCCGCCGGCGTCGAGGCCAGCCTGTCCCGGTCGGATCTGCCGAGCCCGCAGGAAATTCGCGACATCCTCGATCAGTACGTGATCGGCCAGGAGCGTGCGAAGAAGATCCTCGCGGTGGCCGTGTACAACCACTACAAGCGCCTGAAGCATCTCGACAAGAAGGACGACGTCGAGCTGTCGAAGAGCAACATCCTGCTGATCGGCCCGACGGGCTCCGGCAAGACGCTGCTCGCGCAGACGCTCGCGCGGTTGCTGAACGTGCCGTTCGTGATCGCCGATGCAACGACGCTGACCGAAGCCGGCTACGTCGGCGAGGACGTCGAGAACATCATCCAGAAGCTGTTGCAGAACTGCAACTACGAGGTCGACAAGGCCCAGCGCGGGATCGTCTACATCGACGAAATCGACAAGATCAGCCGCAAGTCGGACAACCCGTCGATCACGCGCGACGTGTCGGGCGAGGGCGTCCAGCAGGCGCTGCTGAAGCTCGTCGAGGGCACGATGGCGTCGGTGCCGCCGCAGGGCGGCCGCAAGCATCCGAACCAGGATTTCATCCAGGTCGACACGACCAACATCCTGTTCATCTGCGGCGGCGCGTTCGACGGTCTCGAGAAGGTGATCACCGATCGCACCGAAAAGACGGGCATCGGCTTCGGCGCGACGGTCAAGAGCAAGCAGGAACGCGACGCGGGCGAAGTGCTGCGCGAAACGGAGCCGGAAGACCTGATCAAATTCGGTCTGATCCCCGAATTGATCGGCCGTCTGCCGGTGGTCGCGACGCTCGGCAAGCTCGATGAAGCCGCGCTGATGAAGATCCTCGTCGAGCCGAAGAACGCGCTCGTCAAGCAGTATCACAAGCTGTTCGCGATGGAGCGCGTCGAGCTGGAAATCCGGCCGGGCGCGCTGCAGGCGGTCGCCCGCAAGGCGATCCGCCGCAAGACCGGCGCGCGCGGTTTGCGTTCGATCATCGAACAGGCGCTGCTCGACGTGATGTACGAGCTGCCGGCGATGAAAGGGGTCAGCAAGGTCATCATCGACGAGAACGTCATCGATGGCGACGGCAAACCCCTGCTGATCTATGAGGACACGCCGAAGGTGGCGGGTTCGAACTGACCGGCTTGCCGACGATGTTCTGCGAAAAAGGCCGTTCATGAGACCGTGGGCGGCTTTTTTTCGTTTATCTTGTGGGTAACTCTGACTCGACACGCGGTGGTTACTTTCTTACCGAATATTTCCCGCACTTGAAGGCTTGCAATTCGTTGTGGCGGCCTCAATTACCGAACAATTGATTCCACTCATGGGGAAATGAAATGTCAGGCACCCAACTTCTCCCGCCGGAACGCATCACGCTCCCGCTGCTGCCGCTGCGGGACGTCGTCGTTTTCCCGCACATGGTGATTCCGCTCTTCGTGGGCCGGCCGAAATCGATCAAGGCCCTCGAAGCAGCGATGGAAGGCGGCAAGCACATCATGCTCGTCGCCCAGAAAACCGCGGCCAAGGACGAACCGACCGAAAAGGACATGTACGAGGTCGGTTGTATCGCCAACATCCTGCAGATGCTGAAGCTGCCGGACGGCACCGTGAAGGTGCTCGTCGAGGGCCTGCAGCGCGCGAAGGCATTGTCGATCGAAGAACAGGAGACGCAGTTCTCCTGCGAAGTGATGCCGCTCGAGCCCGATCACGCCGACAGCGCGGAAACGGAAGCGCTGCGCCGCGCGATCGTGTCGCAGTTCGACCAGTACGTGAAGCTGAACAAGAAGATCCCGCCGGAGATTCTCACGTCGCTGTCGGGCATCGATGAAGCCGGTCGCCTCGCGGACATGATCGCCGAGCGTCTGCCGCTGAAGCTCGACCAGAAGCAGCACATCCTCGAGATGTTCCCGGTCATCGAGCGCCTCGAGCACCTGCTCGCGCAGCTCGAAGCCGAGATCGACATCCTGCAGGTCGAAAAGCGCATCCGCGGGCGCGTGAAGCGCCAGATGGAAAAGAGCCAACGCGAGTACTACCTGAACGAACAGGTCAAGGCGATCCAGAAGGAACTGGGCGAAGGCGAAGAGGGTGCGGATCTCGAGGAACTCGAGAAGCGCATCAACGCCGCGCGCATGCCGAAGGAAGCGAAGAAGAAGGCCGACGCCGAGCTCAAGAAGCTGAAGCTGATGTCGCCGATGTCGGCGGAAGCGACCGTCGTGCGCAACTACATCGACACGCTGATCGGCCTGCCGTGGCGCAAGAAGAGCAAGGTCAACAACGATCTGTCGAACGCCGAGCAGGTGCTCGACGAGGATCACTTCGGCCTCGAGAAGGTGAAGGAACGCATCCTCGAGTACCTCGCGGTGCAACAGCGCGTGGACAAGGTCAAGGCGCCGATCCTGTGCCTCGTCGGGCCTCCGGGCGTCGGCAAGACCTCGCTCGGCCAGTCGATCGCTCGCGCGACGAACCGCAAGTTCGTCCGGATGGCGCTCGGCGGCGTGCGTGACGAAGCCGAGATCCGCGGTCACCGCCGCACGTACATCGGCTCGATGCCGGGCAAGATCCTGCAAAGCCTGGCGAAGGTCGGCGTGCGCAATCCGCTCTTCCTGCTCGACGAAGTCGACAAGATGGGCATGGATTTCCGCGGCGATCCGTCGTCGGCGCTGCTCGAAGTGCTCGATCCGGAACAGAACCACACGTTCGCCGACCACTACATCGAGGTCGACTTCGACCTGTCGGACGTGATGTTCGTCGCGACGTCGAACTCGCTGAACATCCCGCCGCCGCTGCTCGACCGGATGGAAGTGATTCGTCTGTCGGGCTACACGGAAGACGAGAAGGTCAGCATCGCGCAGCGTTACCTGCTGCCGAAGCAGAAGAAGAACAACGGTCTGAAGGACGGTGAGATCGAGGTCACCGAGCAGGCGATCCGCGACATCATCCGCTACTACACGCGCGAAGCCGGTGTGCGTTCGCTCGAGCGGGAAGTGTCGAAGATCTGCCGCAAGGTCGTGAAGATGCTGCTGCTGAAGAAGGCATCGGGCGCGATCAAGGTCGACGGCGAAAACCTCGACACGTTCCTCGGCGTGCGCAAGTACGACTTCGGCCTCGCGGCGAAGGAAAACCAGGTCGGTCAGGTGACGGGCCTCGCGTGGACGGAAGTCGGCGGCGACCTGCTGACGATCGAAGCCGCGGTGATGCCGGGCAAGGGCAACGTGATCCGTACGGGTTCGCTCGGCGACGTGATGAAGGAGTCGGTCGAGGCTGCGCGTTCGGTCGTGCGTTCGCGTTCGCGGCGTCTGGGCATCAAGGACGAAGCGTTCGAGAAGCAGGACATTCACATCCACGTGCCGGAAGGTGCGACGCCGAAGGACGGTCCGTCCGCCGGCGGTGCGATGACGACCGCGCTGGTGTCGGTGCTGACGGGCATTCCCGTGCGTGCCGATGTCGCGATGACGGGCGAGATCACGCTGCGTGGCGAAGTGCTGCCGATCGGCGGGCTGAAGGAAAAGCTGCTGGCTGCGCATCGCGGCGGCATCAAGCTCGTGCTGATCCCGGAAGAGAACGTGAAGGATCTCGCGGACATTCCGGACAACGTGAAGAACGCGATCGAGATCGTGCCGGTCCGCTGGATCGACAAGGTGCTCGAACTCGCGCTCGAACGTACGCCGACCCCGCTGCCGCCGGAAGAAGAGGCGAAGGCCGCGGCACCGGTCGGCGAGGCGGCGAAGGATGCCGGCTCGACGGAAGTCGTGAAGCACTGAGAACCTGAACGCCGTCGCTGACGGTGGTTCACGAAACCCGCGGCGTGTCCGCGGGTTTTTTTATGCGCGTCGGGATCGTGTATAGCGCCGCGCGTTAAAATTTTTTGCGCATGGGCTTGGCAAAATGATCGGGGATGAATTAAACTTGCGGGCTCGCTGGTTGTTGATGCCGAAACGCAGATCGCAGCCAGAACGAATCGGAAACGGGTGCTTAGCTCAGCTGGTAGAGCGGCGCCCTTACAAGGCGTAGGTCGGGGGTTCGAACCCCTCAGCACCCACCAGTTTCACGATTCAGCCAGACCAAGGAGCGGTAGTTCAGTCGGTTAGAATACCGGCCTGTCACGCCGGGGGTCGCGGGTTCGAGTCCCGTCCGCTCCGCCAGAAAATGAGAAAGCCCGCCTCGTGCGGGCTTTTTCATTTCCATCGTCGGTTGCGCCCGCTCGTTGCGCACCTGCTTTTCTCCCGTGCCACCCCGTATGTTGTAATATCGGACGTTTTGTCCAATTTTCCCGTCACGCATGCTCGATTTCTTCCGTAATCACCAGCGCCTGATGATGGCGCTCCTGCTCCTGATCGTGTTGCCGGGGCTGGGTTTCGTCGGGATCCAAGGTTTCCGCGGCTTCTTCGACGACAGCGCGAATGTCGCGGCGATCAACGGGCACAAGATCACGCGGGTCGAATTCGACGGCGCGTTCCGTCAGCAGGTCGACCAGGCGCGCCAGGCGCTCGGCGGGCAGTTCGACATCAAGGCGTTCGACACGCCCGAACATCGCAAGCAAGTACTCGACGGCCTGATCCAGCAACGCGTGCTGGCCGACGAGACGCAACGCCTGCACCTGAGCGCATCCGACAACGCCGTGCGCGATGCGCTGATGAGCGACCCGATGATCGCGTCGCTGAAGAAGCCCGACGGTTCGATCGACGTCGAACGCTACGCGCAGCTGCTGTCGTTCCAGGGGATGACGCCCGAGCAGTATCAGGAGCGCGTGCGCTACAGCCTCGCGCTGCAGCAGATTCCGGCGAGCATCATCGCGAGCGCGTTCACGCCGAAGGGTCCGGCGCAACGCCTGTCGGAGCTGGCCGCGCAGCAGCGCGAAGTGCAGGCGCTGGTGCTGAAGACGAGCGACTACGCGGCGAAGGTGCAGCCGACCGACGCACAGCTTGCCGCGTACTACGACGCGCACAAGCAGAGCTTCGCGACGCCCGAGACCGCGACGATCCAGTACCTCGTCTATTCGCCGGCCGCGGCGGCCGCCAGCGCGCAGCCGACCGACGCGGACATCAAGAAGTTCTACGACGACAACCCGACGCACTTCCGTACCGAAGCGCAGGTTCGCGTGAGCCACATCTTCATCGCCGCGGCGAGCAACGCAAGTGCGGCCGACAAGGCGGCAGCGAAGACGAAGGCCGAGCAACTGCTCGCCGACGTGAAGGCGCATCCGGACCAGTTCGCGCAGATCGCGCAGAAGAGCTCGCAGGACGCGCCGTCGGCCGCGAAGGGCGGCGACCTCGGCTTCATCACGCGCGGCTCGACGGCGGGCGGCAAGGCGTTCGACGATGCTGCTTTCGCGCTGAAGCAGGGCGACGTGAGCGGTGTCGTGCAGTCGGATCTCGGCTTCCACATCCTGAAGGCGACGGAAGTGAAGCCGTCGGTGGTCAAGCCGTTCGCGGAAGTGAAGGACCAGATCGCAGTCGGCCTGAAGCAGCAGTACGCAGCGAAGGCGTTCTCGGACAACGCGGAAGGCTTCACGTCGACCGTGTATGAAAAGGCGAAGACGCTGCAGCCGGCCGCCGACAAGTACAAGCTGACGCTCCAGACGGCCACCGTCACGCCGACGCCGAATCCGCAACTGCCGCCGACGAGCCCGCTGAACAATCCGAAGTTCCTCGCTGCCGTGTTCGCGAACGATTCGGTGAAGAGCCAGAACAACACGCAGGCGATCGACGTGGGCAACAACACGCTGATCTCGGCGCGCGTGACCGACTACAAGCCGGCTGCCGTGGCGGCGCTCGACACGATCAAGGACGCGGTGCGTCAGAAGGTGGTCGCCGAGCAGGCTGCGGAACTCGCGAAGAAGGACGGTGCGGCGAAGCTGGCCGAGCTGCAGAAGTCGAAGTCGGCCGATGGCTTCGCGGCCGCGCAGAAGGTGTCGCGCACGCAGTCGCAGGGCCTGACGCCGGCCGCGCTGAGTGCCGTCTACAAGGTCGATGCGAAGACGCTGCCGGCGTATGTCGGTGTCGATCTCGGTGCGGCCGGCTATGCGATCTATCGCGTGAACACGGTGATCGCGGGTACGGCCGTCGATCCGCAGCAGCTCGCGGCCGCGCAGCAGCAGATGGCGCAGGTCGAAGCGCAGAGCGAAGGCGAAGCCTATCTCGCCGCGCTGCGCGACCGCTCGAAGGTGAAGCTGTACGGCACCACGCAGAGCCAGTCGCAGGACGGCGGCAACTAAGCCACGACCCAGCGCCAACCAAGCGAAGCGCCGTTCACGGTTTCGCATGCAGCACAAAAAGCCTCGCTCGAAGCGGGGCTTTTTGCTTTCCGGCGGTGGCGAGTCGCGAGGTCAGCCGCGCGGCTTGCCGAGCAGCGGTTTCAACGCCGGCCAGACGTTGTCGAGCAGGATGCCCTGCGCCTGCTGTGCGGGATGCATCTGGTCCGACTGGAACATCTCGGGCTTGTTCTCGATGCCGGCCAGCAGGAACGGCACGAGCGGTACGCCGAGTTCCTTCGACAGGCGCGTATAGACCGCATGGAACTTCTGCGTGTAGTCGGGCCCGTAGTTGGGCGGCACGTACATGCCGACCAGCACCACCTTCGCGCGCGCCTGTCGCGCATCGGCGATGATGTCGCGCAGGTTCTGCTCGGTCGTCGCCAGCGGCACGCCGCGCAGCGCATCGTTCGAGCCGAGCTCGACGACGACGATCGACGGCTTGAGCCGTTGCAGCACCGCAGGCAGCCGTGCGCGGCCGCCACTCGTGGTGTCGCCGCTGACGCTTGCATTCGCGACGCTATAATCGATTCGCTCGGTCGCAAGCCGTTGCCGCAGCAGCGCAACCCAGCCGGTGTCGCGCGGCAGCCCGTATTCGGCCGACAGGCTGTCGCCGAGCACGACGAGCGCGGGCTGGCCCGAGGTCGGGGCCGCCGTCGCGGCGCGTGCGGGCATGGTTGTTGCGGCCAGGGTCCCCAGCAGCGCGGCGAGCGCCGCGCGCCTTTTCCAGCGGAATGTCGTGTCCATGTTCAAGATTACCGATCCGATCATCGAAGTCCATGACGTATGCAAGCGGGTTGCCGATGCAACGGGCGAGCTGACGATCCTCGACGGCATCACGCTCGCCGTGCGGCCCGGCAGCAGCCTCGCGATCGTCGGTGCATCGGGGTCGGGCAAATCGACGCTACTCGGCCTGCTTGCGGGGTTGGACAGCGCGACGAGCGGTACGGTTCGCCTGCTCGGCCGCGCGCTCGACCAGCTCGACGAGGACGAGCGTGCCGCGCTGCGCAACGGCGCGGTCGGGTTCGTGTTCCAGTCGTTCCAGTTGATGCCGCACCTGACGGCGCTCGAGAACGTGATGCTGCCGCTCGAACTGCAGGGCGGCATCAGTGCGCGCGACGCGGCCGATCGTGCCCGCGCGCTGCTCGTGCAGGTCGGTCTCGGCGAGCGTATCGCGCATTATCCGAAACTGCTGTCGGGCGGCGAGCAGCAGCGCGTCGCGCTCGCGCGCGCATTCGTCACGCATCCGGCGATCCTGTTCGCCGACGAACCGACCGGCAGCCTCGATGCGGCCACCGGCCACGCGGTCATCGACCTGATGTTCGAGCTGAACCGCACGCACGGTGCGACGCTCGTGCTCGTCACGCACGATCCCGAGCTCGCGCGGCGCTGCGCGACGATGGTCACCATCGACGCCGGACGCATCGTCGCACCGCACACGGCATAGCGCGGGACTGAATTCTTGCCGGCCGCACAGGGTGGATCGCCCGGTGCGGCCGGCATGCGTTCGACGCCGTCGCGTCAGCGCTTGAGCGCTGCCCGCGCGCGCTCGATCAGCGCGGTCGTCGACGAATCGTGCTTCGCGGGATCGACCGACTCGGCCGACAGGTCGGCTTCGACGACCTTGCCGAGAATCTTGCCGAGCTCCACCCCCCACTGGTCGAACGGATTGATGTCCCACACCGTCGCCTGCACCAGCACCTTGTGCTCGTAGAGCGCGATCAGCGCGCCGAGCGTGCGCGGCGTCAGCGCGTCCACCAGCAGCGTCGTCGTCGGGCGGTTGCCGGGGAACGTCAGGTGCGGCGCGAGCGCTTCCTTGCCGGGGCCGGCGACCTTGCGCGCTTCGTCGAGCGTGCGGCCGAGCATCAGCGCTTCACTTTGCGCGAAGCAGTTCGCGAGCAGCTTCGGATGATGGCTCGCGAGCGGATGCTCGGGCGTCAGCACCGCGATGAAGTCGATCGGCACGATCGTCGGGCCCTGGTGCAGCATCTGGAAAAACGCGTGCTGGCCGTTGGTGCCCGGCTCGCCCCACGTGACGGCCGACGTCGGGTAATCGACGAACGTGCCGTCGAGGCGCGCGGACTTGCCGTTGCTTTCCATCTCGAGCTGCTGGAGATACGACGGCAGGTAGTGCAGCGCTTCCGAATACGGCGCGACGAGGTAGCTCTGCGAGCCGAAGAAGTTGCGATACCAGATGCCGATCAGGCCGAGCAGCACCGGCAGGTTGCGCTCGAGCGGCGCTTCGCGGAAATGGCGATCCATGTCGTTCGCGCCGGCGAGCAGTTCGTCGAACTGCTCGGGCCCGATCGCGATCATGATCGACAGGCCGACCGCCGACCACAGCGAATAGCGGCCGCCGACCCAGTCCCACATTTCGAACACGTTGTCCGCGGCGATGCCGAACTTCACGACTTCGGCCGGGTTCGCCGACACGCCGACGAAGTGCTTCGCGAGCGCGTCTTCTGGGCAGCCGCGCGCGACGAACCAGTCGCGCAGCGAGCGTGCGTTCGTCATCGTCTCGAGCGTCGTGAAGGTCTTCGACACGATGATCGCGAGCGTTTCTTCCGGGTCGACCTGTTCGAGCACGCGCGCGAGATCGGCACCGTCGACGTTCGACACGAAGTGCGTCGAGATGTCGGGCGTCGCGACATGGTGCAGCGCGTGCACGACCATCTTCGGCCCGAGATCCGAGCCGCCGATGCCGATGTTGATTACGTGGCGGATGCGCTTGCCGGTGTAGCCGGTCCACGCGCCGCTGCGCACGGCGCGCGCGAAGGTCGCCATCTTCTCGCGCTCGGCGCTGACCTGCGCATGGAACGGCGCGTGCGGGTCCGTCGCGCGCAGCGCGGTGTGCAATGCGGCGCGACCTTCGGTCGGGTTGACGATCTCGCCGGCGAACATCGCGTCGCGGCGCGCTTCAACGCCCGCTTCGCGGGCCAGTTGCACGAGCAGGCGCAGCGTGTCGTCGTTGATGCGGTTCTTCGAGAAGTCGGCCGCAAGGCCGCCGCCCGGGACCGTGAAGCGTTCGGCACGGGTCGGCGCGCGGTCGTTTTCCGGTGCGAACCAGTCGCGCAGCCGCGCGTGGCGAATCTGTTCGAAGTGGGATTGAAGGGCAGTCCAGGCGGGGAGCGAATTCAGCGTCATGGCGGTTCGAGTGAAGCGTGAATCGGGAGGAATGCCGCGCCGGCGCCTCGGGATCGGAAGGCCGGCGGACGAGCGGGCCCGCCGTGCGGCGGGGGGCACTCAGTATAGCGGCGTTATATGTCGGCGCGCGGCGACGGGTAAAAAAGGCGATTGATCAGCGTGCGCACCATCGGCGCGAGTTCACCCGCGGTGAGGCCGGCCGGCCCGGTGCCGTGCGCGGTCAGCGTATCGGCCGCGAGGCCGTGCAGATAGACGCCCGCGAGCGCGGCTTCGTAGGGCGCGACGCGCTGCGCGAGCAACGCGCCGATCAGGCCGCCGAGCACGTCGCCGGTGCCGCCGGTGGCGAGCGCCGCATTGCCGGTCGGGTTGAGCGTCAGGCGGCCGTCGGGCGCCGCGATCACCGTGCCCGAACCCTTCAGGACGACGACGCTCGCGTAGCGCGTGGCGAGCGCCTGGGCCGCGGCCAGTCGGTCGTGCTGCACCGACGCCGTGTCGCTGCCGAGCAGCCGCGCTGCCTCGAGCGGATGCGGCGTCAGCACGCACGCGTTGCCGCGTGCGCCGCGGGCGGCCACGGCGGCCGCGAGGTCGGCGTGCGTCGCGACGAGGTTCAGCGCGTCGGCGTCGAGCAGCGTCACGGCATCGTGCGCGAGCACGTCGCGCACGAGGGTGGCTGCGGCCTCGCGCGTGCCGAGGCCGCAGCCTGCTGCGATCGCGGACATCGCATCGAGGTCGAGACCGTCCGCGGGATGCAGCATCAGTTCGGGAAACGGCGGGTCGTACGGCGGCGCGCCGGCACCGAGAAAACCGACATGCACCTTGCCGGCGCCCGCGAATAGCGCGGCGCGCGCGGCGAGGATCGGCGCGCCGCACATGCCCGTGTCGCCGCCGAGCACCGCGAGGCTGCCGAACGTGCCCTTGTGCGACGCGAACGCGCGGGCGGGCAATGCGGCGGCGAATCGTGCCGGCGCATTCAGCACGATGGCCGGCGCGGCGGGTGGGGCGACGTCGAGCGACGCGATGTCGATCTGGCCGGCGAGGTCGCGGCCGTCGCCGGTGTAAAGGCCCGGCTTCGCGCCGATGAAGGTGAGCGTGTGCGTCGCGGCGACGGCGACGCCCGCGCCGACGATCCGGCCCGTGTCGCTGTCCAGTCCGCTCGGCACGTCGAGCGCGAGCACGCGGCCGCCGCTTCGGGCATGTGCGGCGATGCGCGCGGCCTGGGTGGCGAACGGGCCGTCGAGTGCGCGACCTAGGCCGATGCCGAACAGTCCGTCGACGACCCATGCGTAATCGTCGAGCGAGGCGGGCGGTTCGGTCGACAGCGGCACGCCGGCCGCGCGCGCGAGGCCGAGCGCCCATTGCGCATCGTCCGGCTTGACCGGCACCGGCATCCAGGCCTGCGTCGCGACACCGAGCTGCTGCAGCTGCGCGGCGGCCACCAGCGCGTCGCCGCCGTTGTTGCCGGGGCCGACCGCGAACCAGACCGGGCGGTCGTCGCCGGCGACCCGTTCGGACAGCCAGCGCGCGGCGGCGGCGCCCGCGCGGCCCATCAGCGTGTGCGGCGGCAGTTCGGCGGTCGCGGCGGCCTCGGCCGCGCGCAGGTCGGCGACGCGCAGCAGCGCGAGCGGGACGGAGTCGGGAAGCGGGCGGGTATTCGTCATCGCGGGGTCATGGCGGCGGGAGGATGCGCCCCGGGACGGGCCCGCGGCGGTCAGGTCGTGAAGCGCGCGGCGCTCAGCGCGGCGAGCGTGTCGGCGGGCCACTGCTGCGTGTCGCCGGCCAGACAGTCTGTCACCACTTTAGCAGACCCGCACGCGAGGCCCCAACCGGCCGGGCCGTGACCGAAATTGACGAACACGCGCGGATGCGGGGTCGGACCGACGACCGGCAGGCCGTCCGGCGACAGCAGTTGCGTGCCTTGCCACGACAGCGCGGCGGAAATCTTCGCGGCGCCGGGCACCCAGTCGTGCACGGCCTGGCCGAGCAGCGCGAGCGCGGCTTCGGACAGCGGCTCGGGGAGCGGCTTCGCGGTGTCGGCGAGGCTTTGCAGCACGGCGCCGCCGCCGATGCGCAGCCGCTGGTGGGTGCGCGTGATCGAGATCCGCTTGATCGAATCGACGACGCTCAGGTGCGGCGCATGTTCTTCGTACGCGACCGGCGCGGTCAGCGTATGCGCGCGGACCGGATGCAGCGGCAGCCGCCAGCCGAGCCGTTCGAGCAGCGGCAGGCTGCCGGCGCCGGCAGCGACCACGATCGCGTCGGCCGCCATCACGTCGACTTCGTGCGCCTTCGTCGCGTGCCGGCCGCCGGCCGGTGCGAGCTCGATCGCGGCGCGGCCGGTGTCGACGCGGATCGCCGCGACGTCCGCGCCGAAGCGGAACTGCACGCCGTGCTCGTCGAGCGTCTGCTTGACCAGTTTCGCGAACAGCGGGCAGTTTCCGGTGCGCTCGCTCTCGAGCAGCACGCCGCCGGCGAAGCCGGGCTCGGCCGGCACCGACGGCTCGAGTGCCGCGCATTCGTCGGCGGTGAGCACCCGGTACGGCTGGTCGAGCGCGCGGAGCAGGTCGAGCGCCGGCTGCAGTGCTTCCCAGTCGCGCGGGTCGCGCACGACGTGCAGGATCCCGGGTTTCTGCTCGAATTCGAGCTGGAAGCGCGCCTCGATATCGGCGAGCGACTCGCGCGACGCGTCGATCAGCGGGCGCAGCCGCGCATACTGCGCGGTGAATGCATCGGGTTCGCGCAGCGCGGCGAGCTGCTTGACGAAACGGCGCACGCCGCTGTTGAAGCCCGGCTTGTAGACGATGCCGGTGTCGCGCGGCTGGCGCTGGCGCATGAAGGTCGGGCCGAACCAGACGTCGAGCGGGCTCGGCAGCAGCGTGCCGCCGTCGCCGTAGGTCGCGCCCTGCGCGACGGTCGCGTGGCGTTCGACCACGCACACGCGATGGCCGGCCGCGCGCAGCTGGTAGGCGGTGGCGACGCCGCTGATTCCGCCGCCGATGACGATGACATCCATGGATTGCTTCGATGACGGGCGGCGCGCACGCCGCCCGGTGAGAATTCGCTGACGGGCCCCCGGCCCGGTGAACCGGGAATGATAGCGCCAAAATCACGCGAACCGGTGCCACGCAACCCCATCCGATTCCGCCGTCTTGCGGTCACCGGCCACCGCGGCCGCGCACGCCGGCCCGGCGGGCGGCCGGGCGCGGCGGATGCCGGTGCACCGTTGCGGTGCGTGACGGGTGCCGATCAGCCGGTCTGGGATGACCGACTTCCGGGTATAATTACGGCCTTCCTTTCGCCCCACGTCGCCACCTCGCGCGACTCATCGACGTCAGTCCAGCCCATGGCTCACTTCTCGTGTTTTCCCGGCGCTTCGGCCCTCTCCGATTTCCGTCAAACCCGTCTGCTCGATACGCTCAAGCAAATCGACGCCAACATCGTCGCGGTACGCGGCCAGTTCCTGCACTTCGTCAATGCGGCCGAGCCGCTGTCGGCCGACGACAGCGCACGCATCGACGCGCTGATGCACTACGGCGCGCCGTTCGAGCCGGCGGCCGAGAAGGGCACGGCCGAGACCTTCGTCGTGCTGCCGCGCTTCGGCACGGTTTCGCCGTGGGCGAGCAAGGCGACCGACATCGCGCAGCACTGCGGCCTCACGCAGGTGCGCCGCATCGAGCGCGGCGTCGAATTCACGGTCACGCTGAAGTCGGGCCTGCTCGGCGGCAAGAAGGCGCTGTCCGACGACGCGCGCGCCGCGGTTGCAGCCGCGCTGCATGACCGGATGACCGAAAGCGTGGTCGCCGCGCGCGACGACGCGAAGCACCTGTTCGACGAGCTGCCGGCCAAGCCGCTCGCGACCGTCGACGTGCTCGGCGTCGGCCGCGCCGCGCTCGAGCGCGCGAACGTCGAGCTGGGCCTCGCGCTCGCCGACGACGAGATCGACTACCTGGTCGATGCGTTCCGCAAGCTCGAACGCAACCCGACCGACGTCGAGCTGATGATGTTCGCGCAGGCGAACAGCGAGCACTGCCGCCACAAGATCTTCAACGCGAATTGGACGATCGACGGCGAAGCGCAGGACATGTCGCTGTTCGCGATGATCCGCAACACCGAGAAGCTGAGCCCGCAAGGCACGATCGTCGCGTATTCGGACAACTCGTCGATCATGGTCGGCGCCGAAGCCGAGCGCTGGTTCCCGCGCAACGCGGGCGCGGCCGGCGAGCCGGGCGAGCGCTACGGGCGCCACACCGAGCTCACGCACACGCTGATGAAGGTCGAGACGCACAACCACCCGACGGCGATCTCGCCGTTCCCGGGCGCGGCGACCGGCGCGGGCGGCGAGATCCGCGACGAAGGCGCGACGGGCCGCGGTGCGCGTCCGAAGGCCGGCCTCACGGGCTTCACGGTGTCGAACCTCGACCTGCCGGACGCGCGCCAGTCGTGGGAAAACGCGCGCGACGCGGCGCAGCCGGTCGGCGAGCGCAACCCGAACGATGCGCACGGCCCGTACGGCCGTCCGGACCGCATCGCGTCGCCGCTGCAGATCATGATCGACGGCCCGCTCGGCGGCGCCGCGTTCAACAACGAATTCGGCCGCCCGAACCTCGGCGGCTACTTCCGCGTGTACGAGCAGAACGTCGGCGGGAAGGTGCACGGCTATCACAAGCCGATCATGATCGCGGGCGGCCTCGGCAACATCGCGGATCAACATACGCACAAGCACGACGTGCCGGCCGGCTCGCTGCTGATCCAGATCGGCGGTCCCGGCATGCGGATCGGCATGGGCGGCGGCGCGGCGAGCTCGATGGCGACCGGCGCGAACACGGCCGAACTCGACTTCGACTCGGTGCAGCGCGGCAACCCGGAAATCGAGCGGCGCGCGCAGGAAGTGATCAACGGCTGCTGGCAGCTCGGCGCGGAAAACCCGATCCTGAGCATCCACGACGTCGGCGCGGGCGGCCTGTCGAACGCGTTCCCCGAAATCGTCGACGGCGCGGGCAAGGGCGCGCGCTTCGAACTGCGCAAGGTCGCGCTCGAGGAATCGGGCCTGTCGCCGCGCGAAATCTGGTCGAACGAGGCGCAGGAGCGCTACGTGCTGGCGATCGCGCCGGCCGACCTGCCGCGCTTCGAGGCGATCTGCGCGCGCGAGCGCTGCCCGTTCGCGGTGGTCGGCGTCGCGACCGACGAACGCGAGCTGAAGCTCGTCGATGACGAAGCGAAGGGCACGGATGAATTCCCGGTCGACATGCCGATGGAAGTGCTGCTCGGCAAGCCGCCGCGCATGCACCGCGACGTCGCGCGTGTCGCGACCGAGCGCGCGCCGGTCGAGGTGACGGGCATCGCGCTGTCGGAAGTCGCGGTCGACGTGCTGAAGCACCCGACGGTCGGCAGCAAGTCGTTCCTGATCACGATCGGCGACCGTTCGGTCGGCGGCACGTCGGTGCGCGACCAGATGGTCGGCCCGTGGCAGGTGCCGGTGGCCGACTGCGCGGTGACCGCGCTCGACTACGCGGGTTTCAAGGGCGAGGCGATGACGATGGCCGAGCGCACGCCGCTCGCGGTGATCGACGCGCCGGCATCGGGCCGCATGGCGGTCGGCGAGGCGATCACGAACATCGCGAGCGCGCCGATCGCGTCGCTCGACAAGCTGAAGCTGTCGGCGAACTGGATGGCCGCGTGCGGCACGGCCGGCGAGGACGCCGCGCTGTTCGACACGGTCAAGGCGATCGGCATGGAGCTGTGCCCGGCGCTCGGGATCGGCATCCCGGTCGGCAAGGACTCGCTGTCGATGAAGACCAAGTGGGACGAGCAGGGCGTCGCGAAGGAAGTCGTGTCGCCGGTGTCGCTGATCATCTCCGCGTTCGCGCCGGTCGAAGACGTGCGCCGTCACCTGACGCCGCAACTGCGCCGCATCGCCGACGCAGGCGACAGCGCGCTGATCGCGATCGATCTCGGCCGCGGCAAGAACCGCATGGGCGGCAGCATCTTCGCGCAGGTCACGCAGCAGGTCGGTGACGCGACGCCGGACGTCGACGATCCGGAAGACCTGAAGCGCTTCTTCAACGCGATCCAGTCGCTGAACGCGCAAGACAAGCTGCTCGCGTACCACGACCGCTCGGACGGCGGCCTGTGGGCGACGGTGTGCGAAATGGCGTTCGCGGGTCACGCGGGCGTATCGCTGAACGTCGACATGCTGACGCTCGACCCGAATCACGAATCCGACTACGGCGACGCGAAGGACTGGGCGAAGCAGACGAGCGGCCGTCGCGAAGATCGCACGCTGCGCGCGCTGTTCTCGGAAGAACTCGGTGCCGTCGTGCAGGTGCGCGCGGCCGATCGCGACGCGGTGCTCGGCGCGCTGCGCGAGTTCGGCCTGTCCGCATGCTCGCACGTGATCGGCACGGTCAACGATCGCGACGTGATCGAGGTGTACCGCGACGCGAAGAAGGTGTTCGACGCGCCGCGCGCGGAACTCCATCGCGCATGGGGCGAAGTGAGCTGGCGCATCGCGCGCCTGCGCGACAACCCCGCGTGCGCGGACGCCGAATACGACGCGCTGCTCGATGCGGCCGACCCGGGCATCTCGCCGGTGCTCACGTTCGATCCGGCCGACGACATCGCAGCACCCTTCATCGCGACGGGCGCGCGCCCGCGCGTCGCGATCCTGCGCGAGCAGGGCGTGAACTCGCACCTCGAAACGGCATACGCGTTCGACCGCGCGGGCTTCGACGCGCACGACGTGCACATGAGCGACCTGCTCGCCGGTCGCGCGAATCTTGCCGATTTCGCAGGTGCGGTCGCATGCGGCGGCTTCTCGTACGGCGACGTGCTGGGCGCGGGCGAAGGCTGGGCGAAGACGATCCGCTTCAACGCGAATCTCGCCGACATGTTCTCGGCCTTCTTCGCGCGCCCCGACACGTTCGCGCTCGGCATCTGCAACGGCTGCCAGATGCTGTCGAGCCTCGCATCGATGATCCCGGGTGCCGAAGCGTGGCCGAAGTTCACGCGCAACAAGTCCGAGCAGTTCGAGGCGCGCTTCTCGTTCGTCGAAGTGGAGAAGTCGCCGTCGATCTTCTTCGCGGGGATGGAAGGCTCGCGGATTCCGGTGGCGGTCGCGCACGGCGAAGGCTATGCGGATTTCTCGCAGCAGGGCGACATCGACCGGGTCGCGGTTGCGATGCGCTACGTCGACCACCGCGGCGAAGCGACCGAGCGTTATCCGTTCAACCCGAACGGGTCGCCGGCCGGCATCACGTCGGTCACGACGGCCGACGGCCGCTTCTCGGTGCTGATGCCGCACATGGAGCGCGTGCACCGCACGGTCACGATGAGCTGGCATCCGGAAGGCTGGGACGACGCGAGCCCGTGGATGCGCGTGTTCCGCAACGCACGCCGCTGGATCGGCTGATGTTCGATCCGCACGCGCCGGTCGAGATCGTCACGCTGCGCGATGAGCGCGCGAGCGACGTCGAGGCGATCGGTCGCGTGATCGTGGCCGCGTTCGCGGATGCGCCGCAGCACGGCGCGTTCGAGCGGCGGATCGTCGACGCGTTGCGCGCGGATGGCGCGCTCAGCGTGTCGCTCGTCGCGGAGCGCGACGAGCGCGTGATCGGCCACGTCGCGTTCTCGCCGGTCTTGATCGGCGGCGAGCCGGCACGCAGCCAGCAGTGGTACGGGCTCGCGCCGCTCGCGGTACTGCCCGAATGCCGGCGCCAGAGCATCGGCGCGGGGCTCGTGCGTACGGGGCTCGACGCGTTGCGCCGGCTCGGCGCGCGCGGCTGCGTCGTGCTCGGTGATCCCGAGTACTACGCGCGTTTCGGTTTCGTGCCGTCCGGCGATCTCGTGTTCGCGGATGCGCCGCCCGAGTATTTCCTCGCATTGGCATTCGACGACACCGCGCCACGGCCATCGGGCGACGTCCGCTATCACGACGTGTTCCATCCGGTGTAACGGTTCGGTGCGCCGGCCGTGTGCGATCCCGCCGGACTCAATCGAATGAACTGAAAAGCCGCTTCGACGCGGCTTTTTCTTTGCGTAGCGCCGTTTTCGTCATCCATTCTTCCTGTCCCGCCCGCCGACCGGCGCAATCGCGCCGGCCAATCGCGTTTCAGTGATCCGGCACACGCAGCGGATCGTCCGCCCTTGCTACGGTGTCCGCGTCAACGGGAGTCATCGAAATGAATTCGGACAGCAACAGCGGCCGTGCAGGCGAGGCGGGCGGGCAACTGCACTCGATCCAGATCCTGCGGGCCGTTGCGGCGCTGCTGGTGGCGTTCTGGCATTTCGCCGCCGCGATGCCGCTCTATCACCATGCGCCCGCATGGATCAACACGCGCAATTTCGCGGCGATCGGCAATGCGGGCGTCGATCTGTTCTTCGTGATCAGCGGCTTCATCATCTTGCATACGCATCGCCGCGATGCGGCCGGGTGGGCCGCGGCCGGCCGGTTCCTGAAGCGGCGGATGCTGCGGATCTATCCGCTGTACTGGATGTGGACCACCGTGCTCGTGGTGATGTGGAGCGCGCATCTCGTGCTGAAGAGTCATCACGCGACGCTCCATTACCTGATCTGCTCGTACCTGTTGTGGCCGGCGGCGAATCAGGACGGTATCTGGCGGCCGTTTCTGGAGCAGGGCTGGACGCTCGGCTACGAGATCTACTTCTATCTCGCATTCGCCATGGCGATCGCGCTCGGCTTGCGCCGCCTGCTGCTGCCGTTTCTCGCGGCCGCCTTCCTGACGATCGGCGTGGCCTGCCATCTGCTCGGTGCGCCGACGTCGGTCATGATGCTGACCGGCGCGCAACTGATCGGCGAATTCCTGCTCGGCATCGTCGCGGCGATGGCGTATGCAGTCGTGCGCGATCGCTGGACGCCCGCCGCGATGCTGGCCGTCGGCCGGATGCTGGCAGTCGCGGGTGTGCTCGGGCTGCTTGGCGCGGCACTGGCCGGCGCGGACGGTGTGGGCAATCCGCCGATGGAGCTGTTCGTCGGTCACGCGCCGCGTGCGCTCGTCTACGGCGGTCCGGCGTTCCTGCTGGTGCTGGGCGCGGTGCTGATCGACCACGTGCGACCGGTCGCGGACAGCGCGCTGGTGTTTCTGGGCAACGCGTCGTATTCGATCTACCTGACGCACAACTTCGTCGTGGCGGCCGTCGCGACGGCGCTCAAGCACGGCGTGGGGCAGCAGGTCGGCGCGGACTGGATTGTCGCGGGCGGCCTCGCGCTCGTCGCCGTGGTTGGCGCAGGCGCGTATCGGCTGATCGAGCAGCCGGTACTCGGCGTGCTCGCGAGGACGTTCGCAACCGACCGGGCGCGTGCGCAATCGGCGGCGCCGGCGAAGGCGTAGCGCGCTGTGATGCGCTGGCGTTGACGTCGGGATCGGCGTGAGTGCGGGTGCCGGCACGGGCCGGCGATCGCGACACGAGCGAGGATGGCGACGATGGCGGCGCGTTGGTTGCGCCTCGGTGCGCACCGCAAGCGCACATGAAAAAGGCCGCTCCAGGGAGCGGCCTTCGCGTGGGCGATCGTCGCCGACGTTACTGAATTTTCGCCTGCTGGCGCAGGCCTTCCTCGAACGCCTGCAGCTTCTGCTGCACGAGCTGCTGCGCGATCTGCGCCTTCACCTGGTCGAACGGCGGCGGGGCGATGTCGCGGACGTCGTCGACACGGATGATGTGCCAGCCGAACTGCGTCTTCACCGGCGCGTCGGTCATCTGGCCTTTCTGCAGCTTCTGCGCCGCGGCCGCGAATTCCGGCACGTAGGCCTTCGGGTCGGACCAGTCGAGGTCGCCGCCGTTCTTGCCCGAGCCCGGATCCTTCGAGTATTGCTTCGCCAGGTCCTCGAACTTCGCGCCGCCCTTGATCTTCGCGATCAGGTCCTTTGCCTGCTGCTCGCTGTCGACGAGGATGTGGTGCAGGTGATACTCGCGGTTGCCGCCGGCACCCTTCACGAGGTCGTCATAGCGCGCCTTCACTTCCGCGTCGGTCGGCTGGTTCTTCTTCAGGAAGCTCTCGATCATCGAGCGCAGCACGACCGTCTGCTGCGCGACGGCGACCTGCGCCTTCACGTCCGGGCGGTTCGGGATGCCTTCGCGGATCGCTTCCTGCATCAGGATTTCGCGGTTCACGAGTTCCTGGCGCACGGCCTGCTGCAGTTGCGGGCTGTCGGTCTGGCCTTGCTGGACGAGCTGCGCGACCATCGCATCGGCGCGCGACTTCGGAATCGGCGTGCCGTTGACGACGGCGATGTTCTGGGCGAATGCCGGTGCCGCTGCAAAAGCAGCCGCCGCGACCCACAGGCGGGGGGATTTCAGGATCATCGGGAATTCCTGTTGAGACTAGATTGAAGATTCGTTGAATTCTTCGGGCGTGTAAGCCACGATCGCGAGCGCGTGGATGCCGCGCTGCATCGCATCAGCGAGCGCATCATACACCAGCCGGTGCCGCGCGACGCGCGGCTTGCCAGCGAAGGCGGCCGACACGATCGTCACCGTGAAGTGGCCGCCGGCGGCCGCGCCGGCGTGGCCCGCGTGCTGCGCGCTGTCGTCGCGCACCGTAAGCGACAGCGGGGCAAGCGACGCGGTGAGGCGCGCTTCGATCAGCGCGATGCGTTCGTCGGGAGAGGCGTTGAGGAAAGCGTCGGTCATGTCATTCGTCCTTCAGGTACTTCGTGAGCCACAAGCTCTGCAGGATGATGAACACGACCATCGCGCCCGTCGTGCCGAACAGCTTGAAGTTCACCCACTGCGATTCGGTGTAGTTGTGCACCACGTACAGGTTCGCGACGCCGAGCACCGCGAAGAACAGCGCCCACGCGACGTTCAGCTTGTCCCACACGGGGTGCGGCAGCGTGAGCTGCTTGCCCATCATCTTCTCGATCAGGTTGTTGCCGAACGCATAGCGCGCGGCGAACAGCCCGACCGCAAACAGCCAGTACAGCACAGTCGGTTTCCATTGAATGAATTTCTCGTCATGCAGGACGAGGGTGGCGCCGCCGAACACGACGATCACGCCGAGACTGACCCACAGCATCGTGTCGACCTTCCGGTGCCGGAAGGCGACCCACGCGACCTGGGCCAGCGTCGCGACGATCGCGACGGCGGTGGCGGTGAAGATGCCCCAGACCTTGAAGGCGGCGAAAAACAGGATGATCGGAAACAGATCGAACAGGAATTTCATGGCGCTCGCAGCTGCGTGAAAGGCCGCATCGCGCGGCCTTTCACCGTTGTGGGGACCCGCCGGGCGCCACCGTCCGGGATCGGGGCAGCCGGGAAGGCTGTCCGACCGATCCGTCCGGTGCCGCTCATTCGTTTTCGGGTCGGGACTCGAAGTTTAACGCAGCCGAATTGATGCAGTACCGCAAACCGGTCTGGTCGCGCGGGCCGTCCTCGAACACGTGGCCGAGATGCGCGCCGCAATGGTTGCAGCGGACTTCGACGCGCACCATTCCGTGCGAGCGGTCGATCTTCTCGTCGATCACCTCGCCGTTGAGCGGCTTGAAGTAACTCGGCCAGCCGCAGCCCGAATGGAACTTGGCGCCGGATTCGAACAGCGGCGTGCTGCAGACGACGCACTTGTAGATGCCGGTGTCCTCGGTGTCGGTGTATTCGCCGGTGAAGGCGCGCTCGGTCGCCGCATGCTGCGTGACCTCGTACTGCATCGGCGTGAGCCGGCGGCGCAGTTCGTCATCGTCCTTCTGGTAAGGGAAGGTCTTGTCGTCGGAATCGTGTGACATGGGGGAGTTCTCCTGATCGGTCGGTCGGGTCGGTCGGGTCACGACGAGCAGCTCACTTCGAGCGACCCGGCCCAGTCGGGCGGCAATGCCGAATACGCTTCATGTTCCGGTTGTTCGTCGAACGGGCGGCGCAGCACCTGCGCGAGTCGATCGACTTCGGAAAAATCCTTTTCCTTCGCGCGCCGGATCGCGACTTCGGCCAGATGGTTGCGCAGCACGTATTTCGGGTTCACGCGATTCATCGCGGCCGCGCGGGCGGCGTCGTCGCGCGTTTCCTCGGACAGCCGCGCACGGTAGAGGTTCGCCCACGCGTCGAACGCGTCGCGATCGATGAACAAGTCGCGCACCGGCGCGTCGCGGCTCGCGTCGTGCTTCGACAGCTGCGCGAGCCGGCGGAACGTCAGCGTGAAGTCCGCATGGCTCGCGTGCATCGTTTCGAGCAGCTTGTTCGCGAGCTCGGCGTCGTTCTCGCGTTCGAGCTCGAGGCCGAGCTTTGCGCGCATCGCGCGCTCGAGCGCCGGGCCGAAGCGTTCCGGAAACTTCGCGAGCACGGCTTGCGCGTCTTCCACCGCACGCTCGGCGCGCGCATCGTCGTCGGCGATGCCGTGCTGCAGCCCAATTAGCGGCAGCAGCGCCTGCGCGAGGCAGTAGCAGTTCCAGTGCGCGATGCGCGGCTGCATCCGGTACGCGTAGCGGCCGCTCGTGTCGGAGTGGTTGCAGATGTGGTTCGCGTCGAACGCGTCGACGAAGCCGAACGGGCCGTAGTCGATCGTCACGCCGAGGATCGACATGTTGTCGGTGTTCATCACGCCGTGACAGAAGCCGACGGCCTGCCACTGCGCGACGAGGTCGGCCGTGCGCAGCGTCGCGGCTTCGAGCAGCGCGAGGTACGGATCGTCGGCGTCGCGGCATGCGGGATAGAAGCGGTCGATCACGTGACCGGCGAGCTCGCGCAGCAGGTCCGGGCGATCGTTCGAGAAGAAGTGCTCGAAGTGGCCGAAGCGCACGAAGCTCTCCGACACGCGCGTGACGACGGCCGACGTCTCGATCTCCTCGCGCACCACCGGCTGATCGGAGCCGATCACCGTGAGCGCGCGGGTGGTCGGAATGCCGAGGTGATGCATGGCTTCCGAACACAGGAATTCGCGGATCGACGAGCGCAGCACCGCGCGGCCGTCGCCCATCCGCGAATACGGCGTGCGGCCGCCGCCCTTGATCTGCAGTTCGTAGCGCTGGCCGTCGCTGCCGGCGAGTTCGCCGATCGTCAGCGCGCGGCCGTCGCCGAGCTGGCCGGCCCACACGCCGAACTGGTGACCGGAATACACCGACGCGTACGGCATCGCGCTCGCGGGCCAGTCGCGCGTCGGGTTGCCGGCGAACAGCTCGGCGAATCCGGGTTGGGCGGCGAGCGACGCCGGCAGGCCGAGCAGGTGCGCGACTTCGTCGGAAAAGCCGACGACGTACGGCGCGGGCAGGGGTGCTGCCGGCAGCCGCGTATGAAACGCGTCGCCGAGTGCGACGAACGCGCCGACGGCGGGCGCGCCGAGCGTGGCGGCGAGGTCGGGGAGAGTGTCAGCCGTATCGGCTGCGCTTCGGGAAAACGACATGTTGAGCGCCTCTGGGTAAGCCGATATTGTAAGGCGGCGCCGCGCCGCCCGCATGGTGGCCCGCGCGCCTTGCGCCAGGCCGGTCCGGGCCGTGGACGGGTTGCAAGCTGGCGCATCGCTTCGAGGCTGGTCACCGATTCGCGTCCTTCCGGGAGAACAAGACGATGGGTAAGCCGTTGCTGGGCCAGATGATGGACATGCCGTTGCTGGTGTCGTCGCTGATCGCGCACGCCGCGCGTTATGCGGGCGACACGGAGATCGTGTCGAGGCGCGTGGAAGGCGACCTGCATCGCTACACGTACCGCGACTGCGAGCAGCGCGCGAAGCGCCTCGCGCAGGCGCTCGCACGGCTCGGCGTCGAAGCGGGCGAGCGCGTCGGCACGCTGGCCTGGAACGGCTACCGGCACCTGGAGGCTTACTACGGGATCGGCGGGATGGGCGCCGTGTGCCATACGATCAACCCGCGGCTCTTTCCCGAGCAGATCGCCTACATCGTCAATCACGCGGAAGACCGCTACGTCTTCTTCGACATCAATTTCGCGCCGCTCGTCGAGGCGATCGCGCCGCAGTGCCCGCACGTGAAGGGCTGGATCGCGATGACGGATGCCGCGCACCTGCCGTCCGGCGCGACGCCGTACCTGTGCTACGAAACGCTCGTCGACGCCGAGGACGGCCGCTACGACTGGCCGCGCCTCGACGAACTGCAGGCGTCGGGCCTGTGCTACACGTCGGGCACGACCGGCAATCCGAAGGGCGTGCTGTATTCACATCGCTCGACGGTGCTGCACGCCTACGGCGCCGCGCTGCCCGACGCGATGAACCTGTCCGCGCTGGACGCGGTGCTGCCCGTCGTGCCGATGTTCCATGTGAACGCGTGGGGGCTGCCGTACGCGGTGCCGCTCACCGGCGGCAAGCTCGTGCTGCCCGGCAAGGACCTCGACGGCAAGTCGCTGTACGAACTGATGGAGGCCGAACGCGTGACGTTCTCCGCGGGCGTGCCGACCGTATGGCTCGGGCTGCTGAACTACATGCGCGAGGCCGGCGTGCGCTTCTCGACGCTGAACCGCACGGTGATCGGCGGTTCGGCGTGCCCGCCCGCCATGCTGCGCACGTTCGAGGACGAATACGGCGTGCGCGTGATCCACGCGTGGGGAATGACCGAGCTGTCGCCGCTCGGCACGCTCGCGAAGCTGAACTGGGCGCAGTCGCAGCGGCCGCTCGACGTGCAGCGCCGGTTGCTGGAGAAGCAGGGGCGTGTGATCTGCGGTGTCGACATGCGGATCGTCGGCGACGACGGCCACGAACTGCCGTGGGACGGCGTCGCGTTCGGCGAGCTTCAGGTGCGCGGGCCCTGGGTGATCGATCACTACTTCAAGGGCGATACGTCGCCGCTGTCGGACGGCTGGTTCCCGACCGGCGACGTCGCGACGATCGACCCCGACGGCTTCCTGCAGATCACCGACCGCAGCAAAGACGTGATCAAGTCCGGCGGCGAGTGGATCAGCTCGATCGACATCGAGAACGTCGCGATCGCGCACCCGGGCGTCGCCGAAGCCGCGTGCATCGCGTGCGCGCACCCGAAATGGACCGAGCGTCCGCTGCTCGTCGTGGTGCCGCGCGAGGGGGCGAACCTGACCCGCGACGCGCTGCTCGCGTTCTACGAAGGCAAGGTCGCGAAGTGGTGGGTGCCCGACGACGTCGTGTTCGTCGAATCGCTGCCGCACACCGCGACCGGCAAGCTGCAGAAGCTGAAGCTGCGCGAGACGTTTCGCGACTACGTGCTGCCGACGGCGCGCTGCGCACCGTAAGCCGCGGCCGGCGACGGCCCGCCGCGCGGTCGCCCGATCCGGCCCCGGATCGGCAACAAAATCAAATTGAACGACCGTGCTTTTTCGTTGTATGCTGCCTCCGTTCGATCCGGACATGCGGCCGTTCGACCGCGCACAATGAAGCGCAGCCACCCCGGCGCGCGATGCATGGAGGCAGGCAGATGGCAGTGGATTACTCGACTCGCGACGGCGTGGCCGTCATCACGCTCAACAATCCGCCCGTCAACGGGCTCGGCCTGTCGACGCGCCAGGGCGTCATGGACGCGCTCGATCGCGCCGCGCAGGATCCGTCGGTCGCGGCGATCGTGCTGACCGGCGCGGGCCGCGCGTTCTCGGGCGGCGCCGACATCACGGAATTCAATACCCCGAAGGCCCTGCAGGAGCCGACGCTGCACACCGTGATCCGCGCGGTGGAGGCGAGCGCGAAGCCGGTCGTCGCGGCGCTGCACAGCGTCGTAATGGGCGGCGGCCTGGAGCTCGCGCTCGGCGCGCACTATCGCGTCGCGGCGCCCGGTGCGCAGGTCGCGCTGCCCGAAGTGAAGCTCGGCCTTTTGCCGGGTGCGGGCGGCACGCAGCGCCTGCCGCGTGCGGTGGGCCTCGAAACCGCACTGAACATGATCGTGTCGGGCGCGCCGGTGCCGTCGGAGCAGCTCGCGAACAGCGGGCTGTTCGACGAGATGGCCGACGGCGACCTGCTCGACGCGGCCGTCGCGTTCGCGCGCAAGGTCGGCGCGCAGCAGGGGCCGCATCCGCGCGTGCGCGATCGCAAGATCGTCCACGACAATGCCGCGGGCTTCATCCAGTTCGCGCGCAATTCCGTGCGGGCCGCCGCGCCGAATTTCCCCGCGCCGCACAAATGCATCGACGCGATCGAGGCCGGCGTGCTGAACGGTTTCGACAAGGGCAGCGTCGCCGAACGCGACGGTTTCGTCGCGCTGATGATGACGCCTGAAAGCCGCGCGCTGCGGCACGCGTTCTTCGGCGAGCGCGCGGCGAGCAAGATTCCCGACGTGCCGGCCGAGACGCCGGTGCGCGAGATCCGCAGCGTCGGCGTGATCGGCGCGGGCACGATGGGCGGCGGGATCGCGATGAACTTCGTCAACGCGGGCTTGCCCGTCACGCTGCTCGAGACGAAGCAGGACGCGCTCGACCGCGGCCTCGCCACGATCCGCAAGAACTATGACGCGCAGGTGAAGAAGGGCAAGCTCACGCAGCAGAAGCTCGACGCGCGCATGGCGCTGATCACGCCCACGCTGTCCTACGACGACCTGAAGGACGCGGACCTGATCGTCGAGGCCGTGTTCGAGGAACTCGGCGTGAAGGAGCAGGTGTTCGGCAGGCTCGATGCGGTGGCGAAGCCCGGTGCGATCCTCGCGTCGAACACGTCGACGCTCGACATCGACAAGATCGCCGCGTTCACGAAGCGTCCGCAGGACGTGGTCGGCATGCACTTCTTCAGCCCGGCGAACGTGATGAAGTTGCTCGAGGTCGTGCGCGGCGCGCAGACCGCGAAGGACGTGCTCGCGACCGTGATGGCGGTCGCCAAGAAGATCCGCAAGACGGCCGTCGTGTCGGGCGTATGCGACGGCTTCATCGGCAACCGGATGATCGAGCAGTACATCCGCCAGGCGCTCTTCATGCTCGAGGAAGGCGCGCTGCCGGCGCAGGTCGATCGCGCGATCGAGAAGTTCGGTTTCGCGATGGGCCCGTTCCGGATGAGCGACCTTGCCGGCAACGACATCGGCTGGGCGATCCGCAAGCGCCGCTATGTCGAGCAGCCCGATCTGCACTACTCGAAGATCGCCGACCGCCTGTGCGAGCAGGGCCGCTTCGGCCAGAAGACGGGCGGCGGCTGGTACGACTACGTGCCGGGCGAGCGCAAGGCGAAGCCGTCGGCGCTCGTCGACGAGATGGTCGTCGCGTATTCGAAGGAGCGCGGCGTCGAGCGGCGCAAGATCGGCGACGACGAGATCGTCGAGCGGCTCGTGTTCGCGCTCGTCAACGAAGGCGCGAAGATCCTCGAGGAGAAGATCGCGTCGAAGGCGTCCGACATCGACATGGTCTATCTGACCGGCTACGGGTTCCCGCTGTGGCGGGGCGGCCCGATGCTGTATGCGGACATGGTCGGTCTCTACAACGTCGAGCGTGCGATCCGCCGCTATGCGGCCGCGCCGAACGGCGACGCGTGGCAGCTCGCGCCGTCGATCGTCGAGCTCGCCAGGGCCGGGCGCGGGTTCAACGGCTGACGGCCCGCGTGACCGCGCGGCCAGGCTTGCAAGGAGAAACGCAATGAAACGCACTGACGACGTGTTGCTCGTGATCGACGTGCAGTACGACTTCATGCCGGGCGGCGCACTCGCGGTGCCGGACGGCGACGCGGTCGTGCCGGTGATCAACGCGCTCGCGCAACGTTTCGACCAGGTCGTGCTGACGCAGGACTGGCATCCGCGCGATCACGTGTCGTTCGCGGCGAACCACCCGGGGCGCGAGCCGTTCTCGACGCTCGCGCTGCCGTACGGCGAGCAGGTGCTGTGGCCCGTGCACTGCGTGCAGGACACCGAAGGCGCGGCGCTGCATCGCGACCTCGACATTCCGCATGCCAGGCTCGTGATCCGCAAGGGCGGCGACGCGCAGGTCGACAGCTATTCCGCGTTCGTCGAAGCCGACCGCACGACGCGCACGGGGCTCGCAGGCTATCTGCGCGAGCTCGGTGCGAAGCGCGTGTGGTGCTGCGGGCTCGCGACCGACTATTGCGTCGCGTGGTCCGCGCTCGATGCGCGCGCGGCTGGCTTCGAGGCCGCCGTGATCAACGATGCGTGCCGTGCGATCGACCTGAACGGCTCGCTCGCGCACGCATGGCAACAGATGCAGGCGGCGGGCGTCGCACATGTGACGTCCGCGGGCGCGCGCCCGACGGCGTAGCGCATTCCCCCATCCGATTCAGGACATGAAGCAGGACCGAAGGAGACTCGCATGACCGAAGCCGTAATCGTATCGACCGCACGCACGCCGCTCGCGAAATCGTGGCGCGGTGCATTCAACATGACGCACGGCGCGACGCTCGGCGGCCACGTGGTCGCGGCCGCGCTCGAACGCGCGAAGCTGGACCCCGCACGCATCGAGGACGTGATCATGGGCTGCGCGAACCCCGAAGGCGCGACCGGCGCGAACATCGCGCGGCAGATCGCGCTGCGCGCCGGGCTGCCGGTGAGCGTGCCGGGGATGACGGTGAACCGTTTCTGCTCGTCCGGGCTGCAGACCATCGCGCTCGCCGCGCAGCGGATCATCGCGGGCGAGGGCGACGTGTATGTCGCGGGCGGCGTCGAATCGATCTCGTGCGTGCAGAACGAGATGAACCGGCACATGATCCAGGAGGGCTGGCTCGTCGAGCACAAGCCGGAGATCTACTGGAACATGCTCCAGACGGCCGAGAACGTCGCGAAGCGCTACGGGATCGCGAAAGAGCGGCAGGACGAGTACGGCGTACGGTCGCAGCTGCGCGCCGCGGCCGCGCAGGAAGCCGGGCGCTTCAACGACGAGATCGTGCCGATCACCGTGCGGGCCGGCATGGCCGACAAGGCGACGGGCCGGCTGTTCACGCAGGACGTGACGGTGTCGGCCGACGAGGGCATCCGGCCCGACACGACGCTCGAAGGCGTCGCGAAGATCCGTTCGGCCGTGCCGGGCGGCGTGATCACCGCGGGCAACGCGAGCCAGTTCTCGGATGGCGCGTCGGCGTGCGTGGTGATGAACGCCGATGTCGCACAGCGCGAAGGGCTGCAGCCGCTCGGCGTGTTCCGCGGTTTCGCGGTCGCCGGTTGCGAGCCGGACGAGATGGGCATCGGCCCGGTGTTCGCGGTGCCGAAGCTGCTGAAGCAGGCGGGGCTGAAGGTCGACGACATCGGCCTGTGGGAACTGAACGAAGCGTTCGCGGTGCAGGTGCTGTACTGCCGCGACACGCTCGGGATTCCTGACGACCGCCTGAACGTGAACGGCGGCGCGATCGCGGTCGGCCATCCGTACGGCGTATCGGGTGCGCGCCTGACCGGCCATGCGCTGATCGAAGGCAAGCGGCGCGGCGTGAAATACGTGGTCGTCACGATGTGCATTGGCGGCGGGCAGGGGGCTGCCGGCCTGTTCGAAATCGTCTGATATTTGTGCGCAGGAGGGGCGGCCGCGGCTTTCGGGGGACCGAAGCCGCGGCCGCGATGCGAATCGGCGAAATCCGTGGGCGATTCGTAAGAAACAGGAAGCAAATGCCGTGCATTCGATGCTGCCGTTTCCCCTTACTTGTCAAACGATTTGCCGCACCTATACTTGCTCTGACATTTGCCTTTCGGCGGGATGGGCCAACGCGTGCGTCGTACCGGCGCACGTGACGCGTTTCCGGTAGCCGGCGAAGACGATGCATCGCGCGTTTCCGGCACCGTGGGCGTTCGAACCACGCAGCAGACCGAAACGGGGACCAAATTGAGCACGACCTATGCAGCCGGGGAACCGCCGCGTGTCGTCAGCGCGGCCGCGAGGCTCTACGCGAAATGCCTGCTGGTCGGTTTTGCATTGCTGCCGGCCTATCTGATTGCCTATCTGTGGTTCTTCAGCGATCCGCACGTCGTGTTCGAGAGCCACGCGTTCCATGAAATCGCGATCGCGGCCGCGACCCTCGAAGGCGCGTTCGTCACCTACGTGACGTGGGTGTGCTACCGGTCGTCCGGCGAGCCGCTGCTGCGCTGGCTGACGCTCGGCTTTCTCGGTTTCGCGATGATCTACGCGCTGCACGGTCTGTTCACCGGGATGGCGCACCACAACATCTGGCTGTTCCTGCTGTACGGGCCCGCCTCGCGCCTCGTGATGTCGATCCTGCTGCTGACGGGCCTGCTGTCGTATTCGCAGCCGCCCGATCGGGTGGAGAAGCGTACGCGCGCACGAACGTGGCTGCCGTGGGTCATGTTGTTCGTGACCGTCGACGTGGCGGTTGCGTACATCGCCTATTCGCCGGTCGCCGGCGCGCTGGGTACGCGGCTGTCGATGGAAGGCGGCGCGCTGGTGTTTTCGCTGCTGAACGTCGGCGTGCTGCTCGCGCGGCGCATCCGCTCGCCGCTGATGGTGATCTACGGCGTGTCGATCATGGCCTTCGCGCTGTCGTCGCTCGCGTTCATCCTCGGCAAGCCGTGGAATCACATGTGGTGGCTCGCGCATGCGATCTTCGCGGGCGGGTTCTTCCTGCTCAGCTACGGCGTCGTGCAGGCGCTGCAGACGACGCGCTCGTTCTCGGCGATCTACAGCCAGGAAGACCTGATGAGCCGGCTGTCGGAATCGATGGCGCGCACCGAGAGTGCGTTGCAGGAACTGCGCCGCACGAACCAGAAGCTCGAATACATGGCCGCGACCGATCCGATGACGGGTGCGTCCAACCGCCGCCAGTTCATCGCGCAGGTCGAGCGCGAGATCGTGCGCGCGGAACGCGACGGCACGCCGTTTTGCCTGCTCGCGCTCGATCTCGACAACTTCAAGAACATCAACGATGCATACGGGCACCAGATCGGCGACGAGGTGCTGCGCGGCGTCGTGCGCCAGTGTCTCGAGGCGATACGTCCGGCCGGTGCGCTCGCGCGAGTCGGCGGCGAGGAGTTCATGGCGCTGTTGCCCGAGATGCCGCTCGAGGGCGCGCGCATGACGGCCGAGCGCGTGCGTTCGTCGATCGCGAGTTCGCCGTTCGGGCTGGATTTCAAGCGCGTGCAGGTGACGGTCAGCGTCGGCGTCGCGCAGTACGGTGTCGACGGGAGCACGGTCGATGCGTTGCTGCGGGCGGTCGATGAACGCTTGTATCAGGCGAAGCGGGACGGGCGCAATCGCGTGGTCGCGCACTGAGGAACGGTTGTCGCGCGGGCGGCGACGGGGCGCGCGGCTGCAATGCCATGGCGCGATGCGATGTCGATGTACACCCGTTTCGCGCGCACCTTGAATGAAGCCCCGCACGAGCATACGCGTGCGGGGCTTTTGTTTCACCGGCGCGTCAGCTATCGCGACGCGATGGCCGCCGCATGCTCCGGCTGCGCGTCCTGCATTCGCTGCGACGCCTGCCACCCGTACTTGCCCGTGCGCAGTTGCGGATCGCGGATCGCGAGATACGTCGTGCTCCACAGCTGCGCCGCGTTGGCCTCGGTCGCATCCGCGCTGCGGGTGCCGAACGCATCGGTCTGGTATTGGGAGCTTGTCGTCCAATAAATTGCGCGAGTGAAATCAGAAAACGAACTCGGAAATATCTACCCTTGCTTTCGCAATTGCGGAATTCTTCACTTCGTCGCCGAGCGCCAATCCTTCCGCGCGGATGATCGTGATATCGGTAAGCCCGATGAATGACAGAATGCCGGTCAGGTAGTTCTCCTGGTGATCGAGCACGCGCGACGGGCTGTCGCCGGTATATTGACCGCCGCGGGAGGACGCGACGAAGACTTTCTTGCCTTCGGGGAGAAGGCTTTCCGGGCCGTTCGGGCCGTAACGGAACGACCTCCCCGCCACAACGATCCGATCGATCCAGGCCTTGAGTTGAGACGAAATGGAGAAGTTGTACATCGGCGCTCCGATCACGATGAAATCTGCCGAGAAGATATCTTCCAGATAGAGATTGCCGAGCGCGATGTCTTTGGCCAACGCTTCGTCGTTGCTGTCGTTTCCCTGGAACGCCGACACATGGGCAGACGACAAGTGAAGTGCGGGATCCTTTTCAAGATCTCGATACGTGACATGCGTGCCGGGATGCAAGGTGGTAAGGCGGTGGGTGATGTCGGCGGAGAGGGCGCGGCTAACTGAGTGGTCGCCCAAGATGCTTGAGTCAATGTGCAGTAGATTCACGATCGGTGTCCTGGCGCTGGTTGATGGATTTCGGTCGATCAGAAACGATCGATCAGCGGTGCCAGTTATCGCATGCGCCAGCTCGCCTGTGTATCCACAATATATCGATGCAACCTATATTGAGAATCGATGGACCCCGACGACTCGGCATGGCTCATGCCCCATTCGCGTGCATCGATTGGGGTTTCCATCGTGGCGGGGGGCAGGGTGAAGGGGCCGCGCGCGCCGGTTTCCACGCATATCCGCGGACGTGGCGCGTTGACCCGCATCGCCAGCCGGCGCTCGTCGCGCGCCCATTGCCGTATTTGATTCGAAGTCCTGTCGCATCGCTATTCGACGGAAGTCGTCAGTTGCTCGAGCAGCCATCGGCCGGCTGGTCCCGGCGGGGTGTCCTTGCGGTATATCCCCAACATCGGCATCGCGTGGATGCGAGGAAACAGGATGCCAAGGCGCAATTTGACGAGGCGCCCGGTGGCGATATCGTCCCGCACCATCGGTTCCGGCATGTGTCCCCAGCCGAATCCCGCCTTCAGGAACGCGTGCTTTGCACCCAGGTCGGCCAACCGCCAGGTGAGCGACGAAAAGACACCGAACGATTTCCCATCGGTCAGCGAACTGCGATCGGTCAATACGAGTTGAACGTGTTCGTCCAGTTCGTGAGACTGGATCACGTGTTCGATCCGCGAGAGCGGATGAGTCGGGGCGGCGACCGTCGCCATGGGCACTTCGAGCAGGTGTTCGGCATCGACGGTCTCAGGCACATCGGGCATCGAACCGCTGATGCCGAGTCGGCACGTGCCGTCGAGCACCCGTTGCACGACCGCGCCCAATGCTTCAACGTAAAGGCGCAACGGCGTGTCGGGAAACGCGAGGCGAAATCCGCCGACTGCCTGCGTCAGTTTCTCCATCGGAAACATGACGTCCACGACGACCGAGAGCTCCGGCTCCAGTCCTTCCGCAATTGCGCGTGCTTTCGATTTGAACGAATCCATGTTGCCGACGACGAGGCGCGCTTGCGCGAGCAACGCACTGCCTTCTTCCGTCAGGCGCGGATAACGGCTGCTTCGGTCGAACAGTCGCATGTCGAGCTGCGCTTCAAGATTGGCGAGCGTTTGGCTCACGACCGACTGAGCGCGCCGCAGCTTTCGTCCCGCGGCCGAAAAACTGCCTTCGTCGGCCGCGGCAATGAACGTCCTCAACTGGTCGAGCGAGATGGCGTCGAGCATATATCTGGAAACTGGATGGATCTCATCGAAAAATATCGGCTATCCCGCTTGAGGTCAACGCCTTAATCTTTCCGCATCACAAGCGCGGGAGGGCACGATGAGTTCACTCGTCGACAGTATCGAAAAGCAAGGCGCCGCGCCTCGGGCGCGGCAGATTACGCTGCGCACCGGCGGCTACCGGCTGGGTTCCGTCGTGAGGCTCGTCAGCCCGACGGATATCGGGTCGCGAATCAAACCGTTCGTGTTCGTCGATCAGTTCGATTTCGCGCCGACGCGCCACGAGTTGTTCCAGATCCATCCTCACTCTCGGTTACGGTCGGTGGTATTTCGATCAGTAATGAATTGGTCGTGTTCGATGTGTCTGACGACCCGATTGGATTCAAGGCCCGGAGCGACGCGGACGTTCTCGTTGGTTCCGCGGCGCCTCATCCGCACGATCTCGTGGTCAGCACCTACTCGGTTCATACTTCGCGCGATGCGCTGCGCAAGGGGCAGGCCGAAATCGATCGAATCGGCACGACGGCGAGTGTAGAGAAGTCGTCAGGATAGCGGCCGTTTCGACGGTTTATGGACTTACTTTCAATTTGATTAGGAATGCATTTCATGGAACAGGGAAACTCAAATGTCACGTCGGCGCTTCCTCTCGTGGGGCGCGTCCTGATTGCACTGCTCTTTTTGATCAGCGGGCTCGGCAAGCTCGCGGCACCGGGGGCGACGATCGGCTATATCTCGTCTCTCGGGCTGCCGCTGCCTCTTCTCGGCTTTGTCGGGGCACTGGTGCTTGAATTGGCTGGCGGCGTTCTTCTGGTCGTCGGCTATCGCGTCCGCGTTGCGGCAGCGTTACTTGCCGTTTATTCGGTGGTCACGGCGCTGATCTTCCACCATGCGCTGGGCGATCAGAACCAGTTTTTCCACTTTTTCAAGGACGTGGCCATTGCCGGCGGGCTGCTGCAGATCGTCGCACATGGTGCGGGCGCGTTCAGTCTCGATCGGCGTGTCGCCCGCGCACACGGAAAGCTCGGGGCGTCGCGGTAACGCCGTTCAATGGACGTGAGTCGAGATCGCATCGATATCACGGTATCCGTGGCTTGAAATTCGAAGATGACGAGGAATTGAATCGATGAACGCCGACGCAGATGAAAATCGGACCCCCGGAAGTGCGAAGATCGTCGTCGCCACTGCTTATGGCGGCCCTGAGGTTCTCTCGCTTCGCGAGATTCCCATGCCGGAAGTGGGGCGCGGTCAAGTGCGTATCGCGGTTCGCGCTTCAGGGGTGAATCCGATCGACTACAAGCTCTATGGTGGCGGATTCGGCGCCGATCCGGCGGCCCTGCCGCTCCGGATCGGCTTCGAGGCAGCCGGCGTCGTGACCGCCACGGGGGAGGACGCCGTGGGACCGACCGGCCCGATATCCGTGGGCGACGAGGTGATCGTGTTTCGCGCGCCGGGCGCGTATGCCACACAGTTGGTTGTTCCGGCGTCGTCGGTTCTGGCCAAGCCGGCGGAACTTCCGTGGGATCAGGCGGCCGGGCTGCTTGCCGCCGGCGCCACCGCCGTTCATGCCCTGCAGGCCATCGCGCTCAGGGAAGGCGAGACCGTTCTGATCCATGGCGCGGCCGGCGGCGTGGGTCATCTCGCGGTGCAACTGGCCGTCGCGCAGGGCGCGAAAGTGATCGGGACGGCGAGCCCCGGCAAGCATGACTTGTTGCGCGAGATAGGGGCCATCCCGGTCTCGTACGGCCCGGGCCTGGCGGATCGAGTCCGGGCGGCAGCACCGCGGGGCGTCGACGCGGCCGCCGATATGGTGGGCTCCGACGAGGCCATCGGCACTTCCGTGGAACTGATTTCCCATCGATCGCGTATCGCGACGATCGCCGGGTTTGCACGGGGACGTCAGGCGGGGGTGAAGCTGCTGGGCGGGGTTCCGGGCGCGGATCCCGGGCAGGATATCCGTTACGCGGCACGCTTGAAGCTGATTGTCGCGGCTGCCGTCGGCAATCTGCGCGTCATTGTCAGCGAACGTTTCCCGCTGGAGCGCGCCGCGGATGCTCACCGCGCGATCATGAGCGGCCGGACGACTGGAAAAATCGTTTTGCTTTGTTGAACCGGATACGAATGCATGACAATGGCCCGCCTTGTCGACATGGTTGTCACCGCTCCCGATGGTCGTCGCGCTGTTCTTCCGCGGAGCGGTATTCAAATCGCGCGTGAAGGCGGTGCGTAGGCAGTATCCGTGGAATCGCCTGTTCAAAGCCGATTCCGCGCTCGCTGCGTTCCGCCGGGTCGTCGTGCTCGGCTCGCCGGGTCATGTTCGCGTCGGCACGACGAATACGCTCGCGAAGCGAAATGCGTTTTCGCCGAGATCCGCGCCGCGTGCGATTTGCACATGGTTCACGCCGGGTGCGAACGGGAAGATGTCATTCGTTTCGTAATAGAAGAATTCCCGGCCGTCCTCGCCGAGAAGCGCGGGTCCGCTGCCGTGCGCGGCAAGCGTGGCCGACGCGAGCGTGCGCTGCGTGTCCGGCGTCACGAGCGTCAGATTGACGAACGTGTCCGTGGTCGTCCGGACGTCTGCCAGAAGCGGGACGAGGCGGCAGGCGATCGGTGCCGCGGTGCGGTTCGTCACGACGAACGTCAGGTGCTTGCCGACCAGGATCGACTTGCCGATCATCACGTCCGGATAGCCGGTCGGTGCGCCGAGCGTCGACGAATCCGCAAGGCTGAAACCGCAGGTCAGGTCGAGTTCGAGGCCGACGTCGGTGCCGTGCAGTTCCGCGAGCTGCGATGCGGACGAGTAGTGCCGCAGTGCCATGCCGGCATACGGAACGCTGCAGCTCGAATCTTCGCGACACGTCTTGTCGGAATAGGTGCCCGGTTCGGTCAGGAACGCCGAGACGAAATAACCCGGCTCGAGCTTCGCCGCGTTGCCGGGCGTATACGACTGTATGTAATCCGGATTGTCGACCAGATCGAGGACGTTGCCGTATCCGTCGGTTGTAGCCGAATAGCGTGTGCCGGTGCCGTCTTGCACCTGCAGCGCATAGAGAATCTGGTTTTCGTTACGGCCGATGATCGCGCCCCGGTCGGCCGCCTTCCAGATGCAGCCGAGGCCATCCGTCAACTCGCCCGTCGACTGATTCGCGGCGAACGAGTGCTGAATCGTGAGCAGGCTGCCTGACACGCCGTCGAAGTCGCCGGTGCAACCTTGCGCGTCGATATGTGTCGATCGGCCGGCGCCATCGACGAAGGTCTGGTTCATGCGGACGACGCACGGATCGCCGCCATAGCCGCAATGGCAGATTGCGAGCAGGTCCGTCACGTACGACGTGCGAAACGGCAGCGTTGCGTCGGCCGTGCTGCGCACGACGTCGTGCGTGTAGATCTCCATCGAGTTGCGGAAGTCGATCTTCGTCTGGTGAAAGGCCGTGAAGTAGCGCTTCGCCGATTCGAGAAACTTCGCATAACCGAGCGTATAGAAGTTGCGGACGTACTCGTTCCTTTTCGACGGATCGGAAAGTGAGTTCAAGTGCTCGGCGAGCACTTTCTGCATCGCATTCTGGTACCGGTAGATCTTCTCGCGCATCTCGCTCAGCGTCGCGGCGACCGTGTCGGACGCGAGCGAAAGTTCGTCGCGCATCGACAGGTACACGCCGTACATCGACACCTGCGCGCCGCAGGCGAGCGCATGCATCGTCAGCCCCTGATATTCGGAACCCTTGATCAGGAACATCGGCGTGAGCATCGTGCAACCGCTCCAGAACGCCACGAACTTCGCGACGATGTTGTCCGCCATCGATGCCGAGTAGGGCGGCGCGTTCCTTCGCACGAATTCGACGAGGAAGTGCAGGTCGTCGTTGATGCCCGCCAGCGTCTGACGCATGATCTCGACGTTGTTTTTCGAAATCTCGTCCGTCGCAATGCGCCGGATCATCGTCTCTTCATCCGGCCCGCGCTCGAACAGCGTATTCAGATGGTTGAACAGCAGGTTCAATACTTCGCCGACCAGCGGCCCGGCGGCCGGAATGAACGATGCGAGTGCCTTGATCGTGACTTCGCCGAATGCGATGAGTCCCGGCAGCGTATCGGCCGACAACGCTGCATTGACGACATCCGCGATCGCGATGGCCGCCGGCTGGTATTGCTCGATTTGCGTCCTGATTTCGCCGAGCTTCATTTTGAAACCGGGAGCCAGCAGGTCGTTTTCGTCGAAGGCATGGACGGGCACGCCGGCATTTCCCCCGAGACCCGATGCGATGGCGTGTGATCGGGCAGGTGGCGTGCCGTTGTCGTCGCCGCACGCGGCGAGAAGCGGCAGTACCGCACTGCATGCGCTGTACATCAGGAAAGCTCGTCGGTCGATTCGAGGTGTCATCGCGTCTCCGCAGGAAAGTAACGGTGCAACGTGCGGCCGGCGTAATCGGTGATGAATCGGCTGGCTGACGTGCGGATACCCGGCGAGCCGGGCAACGGGAACGGATGTGGGGAGGGGCGGTTCGGGCGCCGCGTGCAGGTTGGGCGAAGCGGCCTTTGTTCTTGTTCGGCTTCGTCTTTATGGCGGGAAGGATAACATTCTCATGGTTGGCGAGAAATGCTCGACGACCGGCCAGCGTCGGCGCTTCGACCCGTTCGGACGTACCTCGACATAAAGACCATTGGCGTCTGTAATTTTGATAGGCTTGTCGTCTGCGTTGGCCCGGCGGTATGCATGCGATGCCCGTTTTCGCCGCACGGCTGCCGACGAGAGATTTCAAGAAATTGTTGAAAATCAGCGGTTTAAGTTTTGGTTTCGAACGTATCTGAACGAGGGGGAACAACGTGATTCGACATATCGTCATGTGGAAGCTGAAGGAATCGGCCGAAGGCGGCACGCGCGCGCAGAACGCGCTGAAGCTGAAGGAAAAGCTCGAAGGCTGCCGCGACCTCGTGCCGGGCATCCTGCAACTCGACGTCGGCATCGCGACGCCGGGCCTCGAAGCGACGTCCGACGTCGTGCTCGTGTCCGATTTCACGGACCAGGCCGCGCTCGATGCGTACCAGGTGCACCCGGTTCACCAGGAAGTGAAGAAGTTCATCGTGGCGGTGGCCGAATCGCGCCAGTGCGTCGACTACCTGTCCGACAGCGCACGATGAGCGACGCGACATCCCCGACGGACGGCCCGTCGATCGAAAGCCCGTTCGTCGACCTGCTCGGCGTGCGGCTCGTGTCCGCGAAGGACGGTGCGAGCGAGATCGTGCTGCCGCTCGACGAGCGGCACATGAACACGTGGAGCATCGCGCACGGCGGCGTGACGATGACGCTGTCCGACATCGCGCTCGCGATGGCCGCGCGCAGCCTGACCGACGACGGCGTCGGCGTCGTTACGGTCGAGATGAAGGTGAATTTCATGCAGCCCGGGCGCGGCGAGTTGCGCGCGTACGGACGCGTGATGCATCGTTCGACGACGATGGCGTATTGCGAAGGCGAAGTGCGCGACAGCGACGGCAACTTCGTTGCGAAGGCGCTCGGCACGTTCAAGTACATGCGGCGGCTCGCGGTGGGCCGCGACATCAAGCGGCAGCGCACGCGCACGGCGCCGGATGCGCAGCCCGGCCCGAGCGACGCGTAAGCGCCCTCGACGAACGGCCCTGCCTTTTCACCGGCAGGGCCGTTTTGCGTTGCGGCCCGGCATCGCGTGGCATGGCATCATGTGACGCTTGTCCGCTCACGGCGCCGCCCGCGCCGTCCTCACCGATGCCGCTGAATCCGAAGATTGCCCAGGTGCTCGACATGGTCGAGCGCGCGAAACGTCCGTCCTATCACCACCAGACGGCGCAGCAGGCGCGCGCCGCGTACGAGAAGAGCGCGCCGATCCTCGACGTCGTGCCGGCGCCGATGCATTCGGTCGAGGCCTGCCTCGTGCCGACACGCGACGGCCGCTCGATCGGCGCGCGGCTGTATCTTCCGGTCGAGCCGAGCCTCGCCGAACCGCTGCCGGCGCTCGTCTATTACCACGGTGGCGGCTTCACGGTCGGCAGCGTCGATACGCACGACGCGCTGTGCCGGATGTTCGCGCGCGACGCGCAATGCGCGGTGCTGTCGGTCGACTACCGGCTTGCGCCCGAACACAGGTTCCCGACCGCGGTGAACGATGCCGACGACGCATTGCGCTGGCTACATCGCGAGGCCGCCACATTCGGCATCGATGCGACGCGGCTCGCGGTCGGCGGCGACAGCGCGGGCGGCACGCTCGCGACCGTCTGCGCGGTGCTCGCGCGCGACGCGGGCATCGAGCTTGCGCTGCAACTGCTGATCTATCCGGGCGTGACGGGGCACCAGGACACCGAATCTCACGGACGGCTCGCGAACGGCTACCTGCTGACGCAGGACACGATCCAGTGGTTCTTCACACAATACGTGCGCGATCGGTCCGACCGCGACGACTGGCGTTTCGCGCCGCTCGACGGCACGCGCGACGCGCCGTCGTTCGCCGGTGTCGCGCCGGCCTGGATTGCGACGGCCGAATACGATCCGCTGAGCGACGAGGGCGGCGCGTACGCGGACAAGCTGCGTGCGGCCGGCAATACGGTTACGCTGGTCTGCTATCCGGGGATGATCCACGAGTTCTTCAAGATGGGCGGCTACGTGCCGGAGGTGCGGGCCGCGCATGCCGACGCGGTGGCGGCGCTCAGGGCCGCATTCGACGACGTTTGACGGCGGCGGCGCCCGGCGCCGCGCGGAGGAAGCGATGACCGACGGCTGGGTGGAAACGGGCGACTGGGCCGTGCTGGGCGGCGATGCCGCACGGATTCGCGATGCGGTGTTCGTGCGCGAGCAGCGGATTCCGCCGGAATGGGAACTGGACGACGAGGATCCGGTGTCGTTGCACGCGGTTGCCTACCGGGTCGATGCGGCGACCGGCGCACGCCGCGCGGTCGCGACGGGACGGCTGCTGCGCACCGGCACGATCGGCCGCGTCGCGGTGCTGGCCGACGCGCGCGGGCAGGGCGCCGGATCGGCCGTGCTGCATGCGCTGCTGGACGCGGCGCGGCATCGCGGCGAGCCGGTCGTGCGGCTCTACGCGCAGGATGCAGCGGTGTCGTTTTACGTGCGGCACGGCTTCGCGGCGATCGGAGAACCGTTCGTCGAAATCGGCGTGCCGCACGTCGAGATGGCGCGCGCGCCGTAGCGCGGCCCGCGCGGCATGCTCAGCGCGGCGGCGTCGCGTCGATGTCGAACGTGAACGCGCGCTCGAAACTGCCCGGGCGAACGGTGCGGTGCGAGCCGTCGTCGTCGCAGCGTTCCTTGATGTCGACCGTCAAGCGCACGCCTTCCTTCATCGTCACGCGCAGCGCGGTCGTGCCGCGCGTGCCGTATTCGGGTGTCTCGATGAACGCGGCCGACAGCGCGCGCTCGCGCTCGATCGGAATGCCGGTGTGCGGCAGCGCGTCGTCGTCCGCGACATGCGGATCGCGCATCAGCTCGATCAGCTCGTCGAGCGACGGGGTCGGGTTGTCGGTCAGCAGCGTGCCGAGTTCCGCGCGCTTGCGCACGACTTTCGGCCAGGGCGTATCGAGTCGGGCATTCGACAGCGCATGCACGCCGGCGGCGATCGCGACCGGCGCGGCGACGCGGGTTTCGCCTTCGGCCGCGCGGTTGCAGAACCACGCGAGTTCGCGCCGCTTCCAGTCGCCGACCAGCAGGTTGAAGCCGTTGTACACGGCCGCGTGCTCGGCCAGCTCGCCGAGATAGTCGAGCGGCGCGACGGACGGGCCGCGGAGGAAATCGGACACGAGCTTGCCGCGGGTCGGCGCGCCCGCGCGAATGTCGAACGGCGCGCGGTAATTGGTCAGCGCCGCGAAGCGGCCGTCGCGCGATACGCCGAGCCACGTGCCGCCGGCTTCGAGATCGCGGCCGGCCAGCACGCCCGGCACATCCTCCCACCACGAAAGCGGCGCACTCGTACGGCGAAAGAATTCGTCGCGGTTGGCGGTCAGGGTAAAGACGGGACCGGCGGCGGCATCGGGCTGCCAGTCGAAGGCAATCAGACACATCGGGCGAATCTCTCGCAGGAAACATCGGGCGCCGGCTGCATTGTGCGAGCCGGCGTGCGACCGGGTTGTCAGTGCGTCACGCTTCCGTCGGCCACGCGTACGGCAGCGCGTCGAACGCGAGTGCCGGACCGTCGGCCGAACCGAGGTGCACCGTGCCGCTGTCGAGCGCGGCCAGCTTGATCTCGACCAGCGCGTCGACGCCGCCCGCGGGCGCGGGCGCCGCGTTGACGATCATCCCGCACGGCTGGCCCGGGTCGTCGCTGTGGAACAGCTCGACGCCGGCATGCACGGTGTCGGTCTCGCCGGCGACGTGCGCGAGCGCGGTACGGCGCTTGATCGTGCCGCGGTACTGGCTGCGCGCGACGATTTCCTGGCCCGGGTAGCACCCCTTCCTGAAGTTAACGGCGCCGATCACGTCGAAGTTGACCATTTGCGGCACGAACTGTTCGACGGCCGGCTGCGTGATGCGCGGCTCGCCCGCGCGCACGTCGAGCCAGTCCCATACGGCCGGCGACACGACCGGCAGCGTGCCGGCGAGCGCGGCGAGACGCGCATCGACTTCCGCTCGCGGCCCGATCCACAGGTAGCGCTTGCGGCCGGCCGCGTCCGGTACGCGGATCAGCGCCCCGGCCGGGCCGTCGACCTTCACGTGCACGCCGTCCGGCAGCGCGTCGAAGATGCCCGACAGCGCTTCGCGCACGTCGCCCGCGAAGCCGACCACCGCGAGCGTGTCGCTCGCGTCCGTCAGTTTCGCCTTCGCGCGCAGCACGAACATCGACAGCCGTTTCTGCACGGCGGCCTGGACGTCCTTCGAGACGAGCAGGCGCACGCCGTGACCGGCGCGCCAGGCGAGGAACGACGCGAGCAGGCGGCCCTTCGCCGAGCAATAACCGGACAGGCGCGCGCTCGCGGCATCGAGATGCTCGATGTCGTTGGTGAGCTGGCTGTGCAGGAACGTCGCGGCATCGTCGCCGGCCACGTCGATCACGCCGAACTGCGCAAGCGGCATGCAGGCGCCCGGCGCGTCGAAGTCGGCGGCGGACGGGCGGGGGAAAACGGGGAGCGAGACGGATGCGGGCTGGGCAGCCGGTGAAGCGAATGGTGTGCTCATGGAATGAGGGAACAGTCAACCCTGACTTTGACGGAGGCGAGCAAGTATTATATGGGTCTTACCTGAGTCTCGTTTCCATGTCCCTACTGAAGAAATGCGCCGCGACGGTCGTGGCGCTGGCCGTCGTTGTGGCCGCTGCCGGCGCGGGCGGCGGGTATTACTGGGCGACCCGGCCGCTGCTGCTGGGCGCCGCAACGCTCGACGTCACGATCAAGCCGCGCAGCAGCGTGAAGAGCGTCGCGCTGCAGCTCAAGCACGGCGGCGTGCCGGTCGCGCCGTTCGGCTTCGTCGCGATGACGCGCCTGCTCGGGCTGTCGAGCCGGCTGAAGTCCGGCAACTACGAATTCAAGACCGGCATCACGCCGTACGACGTGCTGCAGAAGATCGCGCGCGGCGACGTGAACGAGTACGTCGCGACGGTGATCGAGGGCTGGACCTTCAAACGGATGCGCGCGGAACTCGACGGCAATCCCGATCTCGCGCACGCGACGGCCGGCATGAGCGACGCCGAGCTGCTGCGCGCGATCGGCGCACCCGACAACGCGATCCAGCGCGGCAGCGGCGAGGGGCTGTTCTTCCCCGACACCTACCTGTTCGACAAGGGCGCGAGCGACCTGAACATCTACCGGCGCGCCTACCACCTGATGCAGACGCGTCTCGACGAAGCCTGGGCCGCGCGCGCGCCGGGGCTGCCGTACAAGACGCCTTACGAAGCGCTGACGATCGCGTCGATCGTCGAAAAGGAAACGGGCCATGCGGCCGATCGCGCGTTCGTCGCGGCGGTGTTCGCGAACCGGCTGCGTATCGGGATGCCGCTGCAGACCGATCCGTCGGTGATCTACGGCCTCGGCGACACGTACGACGGCCGCCTGCGCAAGCGCGACCTGCAGGCCGACACTCCTTACAATACCTATACGCGCCGCGGCCTGCCGCCGACACCGATCGCGCTGCCGGGCGTCGCCTCGCTGCAGGCGGCGATCAATCCGGCGCCGACGAGCGCGCTCTATTTCGTCGCGAAGGGCGATGGCACGAGCGTGTTCTCGGACACGCTCGGCGATCACAACAAGGCCGTGGACAAGTACATACGAGGTCAATAATGCCGAGCGGTAAATTCATCACGTTCGAAGGCATCGACGGGGCGGGGAAGACCACCCACCTGCAATGGTTCTGCGAACGCCTCCAGGCGAGGCTGGCCGCGAGCGGCCGACAGGTCGTCGTCACCCGCGAGCCGGGCGGCACGCAGCTCGGCGAGAAGCTGCGCGAGATCCTGCTGAACCAGCCGATGGATCTCGAGACGGAAGCGCTGCTGATGTTCGCCGCGCGTCGCGAGCATCTCGCGCTCGTGATCGAGCCGGCGCTCGCGCGCGGCGACTGGGTCGTGTCCGACCGCTTCACCGACGCGACCTTCGCCTACCAGGGCGGCGGCCGCGGGCTGCCGCGCGACAAGCTCGAGACGCTCGAGCGCTGGGTGCAGGGCGGTTTCCAGCCCGACCTGACGGTGCTGTTCGACGTCGCGCCGCAGGTGGCGAGCGAGCGCCGCGGCGCCGCGCGCATGCCCGACAAGTTCGAGAGCGAATCGGACGCGTTTTTCTCGCGTACCCGCGCCGAATACCTGCGGCGCGCGGAAGAGGCGCCGCACCGCTTCGCGATCGTCGACGCGACGCAGACGATTCCCGAGATCCGCCAGCAGCTCGAACGCGTGCTCGCCGCGCTGTAACACGAAGGAACGCACCCCATGATCTATCCGTGGCAGACCGACGACTGGAACCGCCTGCAGCAACTGCGCGCGCAGTGGCCGCATGCGCTGCTGCTGCACGGCCAGGCCGGGATCGGCAAGCTGCAGTTCGCGCAGCATCTCGCGCAGGGCTTCCTGTGCGAGGCGCCGCAGCCGAACGGCGAGCCGTGCGGCACCTGCGCGGCCTGCACGTGGTTCGCGCAGGGCAACCATCCGGACTACCGGATCGTGCTGCCCGAGGCGCTCGCGGGCGAAGCGCCGGGCGCCGCCGACGACGCGAAGCCGGCCGACGCGGACGAAGGCGGCAAGAAGACGCGCGCGCCGAGCAAGGAAATCAAGATCGAGCAGGTGCGTGCGCTGCTCGACTTCTGCGGGGTCGGTTCGCACCGCGGCGGCGCGCGCGTCGTCGTGCTGTACCCGGCCGAGGCGCTGAACGTCGCCGCGTCGAACGCGCTGCTGAAGACGCTGGAGGAGCCGCCGTCCGGCGTCGTGTTCCTGCTGGTGTCGGCGCGCATCGACCGGCTGCTGCCGACCATCATCAGCCGTTGCCGGCAGTGGCCGATGACCGTGCCGGCGCCCGACGCGGCCGCGGCGTGGCTGGCGGCGCAGGGCGTCGACGATGCGCGCGCGCTGCTCGCCGAAGCCGGCGGCGCGCCGCTCGCCGCGCTGGCGCTCGCGAGCGACGAGAACCGCCCGCTGCGCGATTTCACGCTCGGCCAGCTCGCCGCCGGCGCCGCGTGCGATCCGTTCGCGTGCGGCGAGACGCTGCAGAAGCTGCCGGTGCCGCTGGTGCTCGGCTGGCTGCAGCGCTGGCTGTACGATCTGCTCGCACAGCGGATGGCGGGCGCGCCGCGCTACTTCCCGATGCAGGCGGCCGCGCTCGCGCGTTGCGCGGAAGCCGTCGACGCGAATGCGTTCGCGCGCTTCATGAAGGCCGTGACGCGCCAGCGGACGGTCGAGAACCATCCGCTCAACGCCCGCCTCGTCTTCGAGGAACTGTTTCTCGGTTATCGGGAAATGTTCGCGTGAGCGCGTATTGTTTCCTTGAAGAGGGGAAACGACTGCCGGCGAGCGCATGAGCGCCCGTCTTACGTATTCAGGAAACACGATGTTCGTCGATTCTCACTGCCACATCAATTTCAAGGGTCTCGCCGACCGCCTGCCGGCCGTGCTGGAGAACATGCGCGAGCACGACGTCACGCATGCGCTGTGCGTGTCGGTCGACTTCGAGACGCTGCCCGACGTGCTCGCGATCGCGCAGGCGCACGACAACGTGTACGCGTCGGTCGGCGTGCATCCGGATCACGAGGACGCACGGGAGCCGACGCTCGCGGAACTGATCGAGCTGGCCGCGCACCCGAAGGTCGTCGCGATCGGCGAGACGGGCCTCGACTATTACCGTCTCGAAGGCCGCTCGATCGCTGACATGGAATGGCAGCGCGAACGCTTTCGCACGCATATCCGCGCGGCGACCGCGACGATGAAGCCGCTGATCATCCATACGCGCTCGTCGTCGGAAGACACGCTGCGGATCATGGCCGAGGAACGCGCGGACGTGCCGGGCGGCGTGATGCACTGCTTCACCGAGCCGTGGCCGGTCGCCGAGCAGGCGCTCGCGCAGAATTTCCATATCTCGCTGTCGGGGATCGTCACGTTCAAGAACGCGACCGACGTGCAGGACGTCGCGCGGCGGGTGCCGCTCGAGCGGCTGCTGATCGAGACCGACTCGCCGTACCTCGCGCCGGTGCCGTATCGCGGCAAGCCGAATGAACCTGCGTACGTCAGCCATGTCGGACGCTTTATCGCATCCGAGCGCGGCATCCCCGTCGAGGCGCTGGCCGATGCGACGACCCAGAACTTTTTCCGGCTGTTCAAGATCGCCCGCTAACGACGCGCGGCCAGCCGACAACCCAGGGAAGGAGCCCACAACAATGACGAAGCCGACCACATACCTGCCCAAGCGCGCCCTCGTCGCCGCCGCGCTCGTCGCGAGCGGCCTGTTTGCCGCCGCCGGCGCGCATGCCGAGTCGCTCGACGCGGTCGTCAAGGCGGTCAAGTTCGACGACATCGCCGACATCGGCAAGCAGCTCAAGAGCGGCAAGCTCGATCCGAACACGCTCGCGCCGAACGGCGACCCGCTGATCGTGATCGCCGCGCGCGAGAAGTCCGACAAGGTCGCCGCGGCGCTCGCCACGACGCCGAACGTCGACCTCGAGAAGGAAGACAAGGCCGGCGAGAACGCGCTGATGCTCGCGTCGCTGAACGGCGACGTCGGGCTCGTCAAGCTGCTGATCGACAAGGGCGCGGAAGTCAGCAAGAAGGGCTGGGCGCCGCTGCACTACGCGGCCACCAACGGCCAGGACGAAGTCGTCAAGGTCCTGCTCGACCACGACGCGTATATCGACACCGCGTCGCCGAACGGCACGACGCCGCTGATGATGGCCGCGCGCGGCAACCACGCGACGACGGTCAACCTGCTGCTCGACCAGGGCGCCGATCCGCAGGTGAAGAACCAGCTCGGCATCACCGCGCTCGAGTTCGCGCAGCACTACAAGGCGCCGGATGCGATCGACATCCTGAGCAAGCGGACGGTGCGCGTCGGTGCATCGGCGCCGGCAGATGCGCAAAAGAGTGCAAAATGACGGTTTCGGCGCGGCGGCGCAGCGCCCGGCCGGCCGGAACCCGGCCGGCAGCGGGCGTCCGGCCGCCGCGCCGGCCAGCGCAGCAAGCGGCCCGAGGCCGCATTGACATAAGGAACACCATGTTGCGGGCTATGTTTTGTGCCGCGGCGTTTGCCGTGCCGTTGTCGGCGGCGGCTTTCACGGGCGCGGATCTCGACCGGCTGTGCGCGAAGACGGACGTCAAGTCGCGGGCGTCGTGCGCGGCCTACATCGAAGGCGCCGCCGATGGCGTCTACAACACGATCGACGCGATCGGCGGCACCACCGGGCCGCGCGTCGGGCAGTATTTCTGCCTGCCGCCCGACATCCGGGCGCAGCAGATGACCGACGCGGTGCGCAAGTACATCGCGGAGAACCCGAAGCTGGCCGACTACAACGCGAGCACCGCGGTGTCGCTCGGTCTCGGCAAGGCATTTCCCTGCAGGGGCGGCAGCTGATCTGACACCGGGTCCGGGCGCGCGCGCTGCCCGGACGTCGCCGACGCATCCAGGACGAGGCCGCCGCGCCTCATAACCGAAGCATCCCGGGCGCCGATGATTTCAATCGAGGAGTTGCAGCGCATCGCCGATGCGCCGTTGCATTCGTGGTCCGGCACGCTGATCGTATCGGTCATGGTCGTGCTGGTCGTCGCGATCGTGCACCGTCTCGGCGCACGCATCGTCAAGCGCATCGCGCAGCCGTATCCGCTGATGAGCGTGATCCTGCGCTACATCGACAAACCTTCGCTCGTCACGCTCGCGCTGCTTGCGCTCGAATTCCTGTGGATCCAGACGGACGAAGGCATGTCGTTCGTGGGCGGGATGCGCGCCGCGGCCGCGGTCGGCTCCATCGTATCGCTGACCTGGCTGCTGGTGCGGCTCGCGGCCGGCGTCGGCGACGCGATCATCCGGGCCCATCCGATGGATGCGGCCGACAACCTCCACGCGCGGCGCGTCCACACGCAGGCCAAGGTGCTCGTGCGGACCGTCATGGTGCTGATCGTGGTCATCGGCACGGGCGCCGCGCTGATGACGTTCCCGAACGTGCGCCAGGTCGGCGCGAGCCTGCTGGCGTCGGCCGGTGTCGCCGGCCTCGTCGCCGGTATCGCCGCGCGGCCGGTGCTCGGCAACCTGATCGCCGGGCTGCAGATCGCGCTCACGCAGCCGATCCGGCTCGACGACGTCGTCGTGATCCAGGGCGAGTGGGGCCGCATCGAGGAAATCACCGGTTCGTTCGTGTCGGTGCGGCTGTGGGATCAGCGCAGGCTGGTCGTCCCGTTGCAGTGGATCATCGAAAACCCGTTCACGAACTGGACGCGCCACAGCTCGGAGATCATCGGCACGGTCTACCTGTCGGTCGACTACCGTACGCCGCTCGCGCCGCTGCGCGAGGAGCTCGCGCGGCTCGTCCATGCGGCGCCCGAGTGGGACGGCCGCGTGCAGGTGCTGCAGGTGACCGATGCCACCGAGCGCACGATGCAGTTGCGCGCGCTCGTCAGTGCGGCCGACTCGTCGGCGTGCTGGGATCTGCGTTGCCGCGTGCGCGAGGGCTTGATCGCGTACCTGCAGGCGCGTTTTCCGCAATGCCTGCCGCGCAGCCGGATGGAGCTGTATCCGCATGATGCGGCGCTGGGCGAGCCGAGCCCCGAACGGCCGCACGCGCGGCCGCCCGCCGCCAGCACGGCGGCCAACACCGCGGCCGATCCGAAGGCCGCCGAAGGCCGCTGAACGCGCGCCCGGTCCCGCTGCCACTTCCTGCTCATGACCGCGCTGAACACGCTCGCCATCGCCAACTACCGCTCGCTTCGCGAGCTGATTGTGCCGCTCGCGGCGCTGACCGTCGTCACCGGGCCGAACGGCAGTGGCAAGTCGAGCGTGTACCGCGCGCTGCGGCTGCTTGCCGACACCGCGCAGGGCCGCGTGATTCCGTCGCTCGCGCGCGAAGGCGGGCTGCCGTCGACGCTGTGGGCCGGCCCCGAGCGCTTTTCGCGCGCGATGCTGAGCGGCGACACGCCGGTGACCGGCACGGTGCGCAACGGACCCGTGAGCCTCAAGCTCGGTTTCGCCGGCGACGATTTCGGTTACGCGATCGATCTCGGCCTGCCGGTGAAGAACGATGCGTCGATGTTTCGTCTCGATCCCGTCGTGAAGCGCGAATGCATCTGGGGCGGCGCGCTGCTGCGGCCGTCGACGCTGCTGGTCGACCGCCAGGGCGTGCAGATTCGCGCGCGCAGCGGGTCGGGCGACTGGCACACGGTGCCGCAGCCGGTCGCGAGCTTCGACAGCATGATGACCGAGTTCGCCGATCCGGTCGGCGCGCCGGAGATGATCGCGGTGCGTGAGCGGATCCGGTCGTGGCGCTTCTACGATCATTTCCGGACCGATGCGCAGGCGCCGGCCCGGCAGTCGCAGATCGGCACCCACACGCCGGTGCTGGCGGACGACGGCGCCGACCTGGCCGCCGCGCTGCAGACGATCCGCGAAATCGGGGATGCCGCTGCGCTCGATGCGGCGATCGACGACGCGTTCCCCGGCGCATCGATCGACATCGACAATCCGGGCGGGCGCGGCCGCTTCGACGTACTGATGCGCCAGCCGGGGCTGCTGCGGCCGCTGTCGGCGGCCGAACTGTCGGACGGCACGCTGCGCTACCTGCTGCTCGCGGCCGCGCTGCTGACGCCGCGGCCGCCCGCGCTGATGGTGCTGAACGAACCGGAGACGAGCCTGCACCCCGATCTGCTGCCGGCGCTCGGCCGCCTGATCGCGCAGGCCGCGCAGCGTTCGCAGGTGCTGGTCGTGTCGCACGCGGCGCGGCTCATCGCGACGCTCGAACGCGAGGCCGGCTGCGAGTCGCTGGTGCTCGACAAGCAGCTCGGCGCGACCGTGCTCGTCGATGCGGACACGCGCGACCTGCCGCCGTGGAAGTGGCCGTCGCGCTGACGGGCAAAGCGGTGCGCGCGCGGCCGCGTCGGCGGCATGCCGCCGGCTGCTCGCCGGCAGCCCGCCGTCGGGCCCGCGGCGCCGGTCCGGCCGCGCCGATACAGGACAGGCGGCCCCGGGCGCGAATGTATCCTGTCTGTAACAACACCCATAAAATGAAAGCCCGGTGCTTCCGGGCATCGGGATCGCGAATAATAATGAGATATCCGGCCGGCGCGATGCCGGCCGTGCGCTGCACGGAGGGGATTGTGCGCCAGCCCCAATGCCGGCCGACCGAGGACACAGGAGACGTGGACCATGAGAATTGCCCAGATCGCCCCGCTGACCGAATCCGTGCCGCCGAAGCTGTACGGCGGCACGGAGCGCGTCGTGTCCTACATCACCGAGGCGCTCGTCGACCTCGGCCATGACGTGACGCTGTTCGCCAGCGGCGATTCGACGACCCGGGCCAGGCTCGAACCGGTATGGCCGCGCGCGCTGCGGCTCGACACGTCGATCCGCGACCGCGTCGCACCGCACATGCTGCTGATGGAGACGGTCGCGCGCCGCGCGAAGGACTTCGACGTGCTCCATTTCCACATGGACTACTACTCGTTTTCGGTGTTCAACCGGCAGGACACGCCGTTCGTGACGACGCTGCACGGCCGGCTCGACCTGCCCGAGCAGCAGCCGGTGTTCGACACGTTCAACACCGCGCCGGTGATCTCGATCTCGAATTCGCAGCGCCAGCCGCTGCCGCAGGCGAAATGGCTGACGACCGTGTACCACGGGCTGCCCGACACGCTGTATCTGCCGCAACCCGTCGAGCCGCGCTATCTCGCGTTCCTCGGCCGCATCTCGCCGGAGAAGCGGGTCGACACCGCGATCCGCATTGCGCGCCAGTGCGGGCTGCCGATCAGGATCGCCGCGAAGATCGACGCGGCGGACCAGGAGTACTTCGAACGGGAGATCAAGCCGCTGTTCGCGCTGCCGCACGTCGAATACATCGGCGAGATCGCCGACCACGAGAAGGCCGAATTCCTGTCGGGCGCGCATGCGCTGCTGTTTCCGATCGACTGGCCGGAGCCGTTCGGGCTGGTGATGATCGAGGCGATGTCGTGCGGCACGCCGGTGATCGCATTCAATCGCGGCGCGGTGCCGGAGGTGCTGGACGAGGGTGTGTCGGGCTTCATCGTCGAGGACGAGATCAGCGCGGTGGCCGCCGTGAACCGGCTGCACCTGCTGCCGCGCGCACGCGTGCGGCGGCGCTTCGAGGAGCGCTTCACGTCGCGGCGGATGGCGCAGCAGTACGTCGACGTGTACCAGTCGCTGATTCGTGCGCAAAAGCGCTCGCGCTTCAAGGTGATCGATTCGACGACCTGACGCGCGGCGGGTGCGGATAAAAGAACGGCGATGTCCGCAAGGACATCGCCGTTTGCACATCGCCCGCGCGCGGAGCGCACGGACGAGGACGCCGCAGCGTCAGATCTTCAGCTTCGTGACCTTCGTGCCGTTGATCGACACGTCGCCCATCAGGCCGGCGTTGGTCAGCACGATGACCTGGACCGGCGCGGTGGCCGTGTTGGAATCGATCGCGCCGTTCGCGCCCATCTTCACGAGCGCGACCGATGCGCCGGCGCCGGCTGCCCAGCCGTCCGAGCCGCGGAATTCGTCGAGCGCTTCCTGCGTCATGAACAGGAACACGATCGCCTTCGACTGCGCACCGGCCTGCAGGCCGACCGACAGCGACGACGTGTTGTAGTAGCCGACCGTGCTGCCGCCGACGCGCAGCGTGCCGTTGCCCGACTGGCCGCCGACGATGAAGCCGGCCTGCAGCACGTCCGGGAACACGAGCACGCCGCGCGACTTCGCGACGAGTTCACGCGAACCCTTGACCGTGGAATACATGCGCGACAGCGTGGCGTCGACGCTCGAATCGATCGCCTGACGCTTCGACGCGTTGGTCGCGGCATTGTCGGGCTTGTCGGGGGTAGTGGTGCAACCGGTGAGCGCAAGGCTGCCGACGACGAGCGCAGCGGCGGCTTTCAGCACAAGGTTCCGTTTTTGCATCGTTCTTCTCCATCGGATGACGTTCGGAGTGAGTCTCGCTCACGGAGCGGATCACGTCGGCAGTTATATCACAGTGGATTACAACCCCATTTCGTTCACGCATGAAAAGGCGCCGAATCGTTTTGCGGTGTCGCGGCGCGCCAACGGACGGACCGGCGCGCGGACGGCGCTACATCGCTACGTCGCGCGACGGCCGGGGCAGGCAGGAAAGGCGGGCAGGTGCTGCGCGTCAGTGCGTGACGGGCGGTGCCGGCGGGGTCGGCGGCTTGATCGGCGGGCGCCGCAACGCGCGGCGGATCAGCGCGATCACGACCCCGCACGCGAACAGGAATGCGGCCGGCACGACCCAGTAGCCGACAAACGCGTGCCACAGATAACCGGCGAGCGTGTTGCGGCGCACGACGTATTCATCGCGGGCCGCCTGCTGGCGTGCCGCGTTGGCGGCCAGCACGTCGGCCGGGCAGCCGGCCGCGCGCGCCGCGTCAGGATCGCCGTGGCACTTCGCGGCGGCGCCGGCCGCCTGCTGCGCATCGGTGAGCTGCCAGGTGGTCAGCGCGAGTTGCAGGTCGGCCTTGTTGTACGCCATTTCCTCGCGGATCTCGCGCACGGCGACGATCGCGACGGGCACGGCCCAGAACACGATCACGATCAGCCAGCGGCGGAACCAGCGGTGTTGTCTCCATGCCATCCATGCCTCCGTTTGACGCGGTGTGCGCGTCCGTCTCGAGGGCGGCCCGATGGCGCTTCTTGTACTTGGATGGGCCGCGTTGCAGCCATCATAGAAGAAATCGCGGCGAATTGCCGCACCATGTGGCGGCATTTGTACGGCGTGCAGCGGAAGCGGGGCGGGAAGGCGGCGGAGCCGGTCGCGACGGCGGCGGCGACAGTGCCGCCGGCCGGTGCGGCGACGCATCCGACATCATCGCGCGCGTCGATGCGCGTGCAACGAAAACAAAAATGCCGCGCCCGCCGAAGCGGTGCGCGGCATTCGCGCGGGAGCGCCGGAACTCAGGCGGCCGGCTGGCTGCTCAGGCAGCTCTTCATGAACGCCTTGCGGTCGTCGCCCTTCTTGTCGGCGGCCTGGGTGTTGCACGCCTTCATCTTTTCCTGCTGCGACATCTTCTTCGCGGGCTTGGCCGACAGGCAGTCCTTCATGAACGTCTTGCGTTCATCGCCCGTCTTGCCGGCGGCCTGCGTGTTACAGGCCTTCATCTTGTCCTGCTGGCTGTTCGCCGCGAAAGCGGGGGAAGCCAGCATGCCGCCGAGAAGTACTGCGGCTACGAGCGATTGGATTTTCATTTCGACACTCCCATGGGGTGAATTGCGTTTTATATCGACGCCGTCACGAAGCCCGGCGCAACGGGAACAGGGCCACATCACGCCGCGCGCTCCGATTATGGCAAATCAATGTGAAAACACCAAAACGGCATTCCTATAACGCGGCGGGCGGCGTGGCCGTTGACGGCGTGCGTCCCGCGGCGATCGGGACTAACCATGATGCGCGGCGTCCGGCGCCGGCCGTATCTACCGGATGCCGGCCGCGAGCCATTACAATCGCGGCCATGAATACTCCGAACCCCGCATCCGCTTCGTCCGCGCCGGCCCTGCCGCGCATCGCCGTACTCGCCACCGGCGGCACGATCGCCGGCGCAGCGCCGGACGCCGCCAGCACGGCCGGCTATCAGGCCGGCGCGCTCGGCGTCAATTTCCTGCTCGACGCGGTTCCGGCGCTCGCGTCGGTCGCGCGCATCGATGCCGAGCAGGTCGCCAGCATCGACAGCAAGGACCTCGCGCTGCCGCTGTGGAATGCGCTCGCCGCGCGCATCGACGCGCTGATGGCCGATCCGGCGATCGACGGCATCGTGATCACCCACGGCACCGACACGCTCGAGGAAACCGCATACGCGCTGCATCTGGTCGTGACCGGCGACAAGCCGGTCGTGCTGACGGCTGCGATGCGGCCGGCCACCGCGCTGTCGTCCGACGGCCCGCTGAACCTGCTGAACGCGGTGACCGTCGCCGCTCACCCGGCCGCGCGCGGGCAGGGCGTGCTCGTCGCGTTCAACAACCGGATCCACGGCGCGCGCGACGTCGTGAAGACGAGCACCTACGCGGTCGACGCATTCCAGTCGCCGGAACTGGGCGCGCTCGGCTGGGTGCAGGACGGCCGCGTCGAATTCGCGCGCCGCGTGACGCGCTCGCGCGATGCGCGACTGGCGATCGCCGCGGCGTGGCCGCCGGTCGAAGTCGTCGCGAGCTATGCGGGCGTGACGCGCACGGCCGTCGACGCGCTCGTCGCGGCCGGCGTGCGCGGCCTCGTCGTCGCGGGCACCGGCAACGGGTCGATCCACGCGACGCTGCAGGCGGCACTCGCCGATGCGGTGAAGGCGGGCGTCGCCGTGGTGCGCGCGTCGCGCGTCGGCTCGGGGCACGTGATGCGCAACGGCGCTGCGAACGACGACGCGCTCGGTTTCGTGAGCGCCGGGTCGCTGAGCCCGTTCAAGGCACGCGTGCTGCTGATGCTCGCGCTCGCGAACGGGATTCACGGGCGCGACGCGCTGCAACGCGCATTCGACACGCTGTGACCGCTGGCCGCCGATCGGGCGGCGTGCGGCGTGCATGAAAAAACAGCGCCTCGTGAACGGTTTGCGCAGCAGATTCGACTGCTCGCCCGCTGCGAGCCTGCAACCCTGATGCCAAAAAGACGAAACCCCACGCTCCGAAAAGCGTGGGGTTCGTCAGCAGTCCGAGCAGGCCGTTGGCCTGCTTTTTTGCGTCAGTGCCGCGCGAATGCTCAGGACTGCGGCGGAATCACGAGCTTCTGGCCCGGATAGATCCGGTCCGGGCTCGACAGCATCGGCTTGTTCGCCTCGAAGATCGCCGGGTACTTGTTCGCGTCGCCGTACACTTCCTTGGCGATCGCCGACAGCGTGTCGCCCGGCTTCACGTCGTGGTACTGAACTTCCTGATCGTCCGGCTGCAGGTCGTCGTCGTTGACGCCCGCGACGCCTTGCACGTTGCCGGCCGCGACCTTGACCTTCGCCTTCGTGTCGAGATCGGCGACGCTGCCCGACAGCGTGACGGTGCGCGATGCGCCGTCGAACGCGACGCTCAGGTTCGACGTGTCGAGACCTTGCGTGCCGATGTAGTTCTTGATCGCATCGGCCGCGGTCTGGTTCGCGGCATTCGGATCTTCCGCTGCTTGCGCGTCAGCGTGACCCAACAGTTTTTCACCCGCCTCTTTGATAAACGAAAGAAGACCCATCGCTGCACTCCCTAGGTGGTTGAAAAGAAAACGCGCCGTGAAGTGGCGAAAAAAACACCGCGCTGGGCGCGCTCACCGAAGTGAACGCAAGCGCGGCGGTTTTCTCGAAAGGCGTGGCGAAAGTGTAGGCGTTCAGCGCGACGATTGCATGAAAAATCGCACGCTTGAACGTAAAGAAATGTAATACGCGAAATCCGACAGGCGGACACCCGACGACGACGTCTGACCGACCAAGGCTTCCCCGGCGCCGCCGGGTGCCGCTGCGGACCCCACCACGCCGCTCTCAGCCCAGAGCGGCGTTTTTCGCCCCGTCGCGCACGCGTTTCGGCGATACGCGGCGGGGCGCCCCACCGTGATGCGCCCCGCCGCGCATCGATGCGACCGGCCACGGCCGCGTCGCATGTGTTCGTCGCGCGTTCGCCGTTGCAGCGAAACGCGCGTCGTTGCGTCCGCGTTACGCGGCCGGCGTCTGGCCGATCTCGAAGTTCGACATGATCTCGAGCGCACGCACGAGTGCCGAGTGATCCCATGCCTTGCCGCCGTGCGATGCGCACACGCTGAACAGCTGCTGCGCGCTCGCCGTGTGCGGCAGTGCGAGGCCGAGCTTGCGTGCGCCGTCGAGCGCGAGGTTCAGGTCCTTCTGGTGCAGCTCGATGCGGAAGCCCGGATCGAACGTGCGCTTGGTCATGCGCGCGCCGTGCACTTCGAGGATGCGCGAGGCGGCGAAGCCGCCCATCAGCGCCTGGCGCACGCGCTCCGGATCGGCGCCCGAGCGTGCGGCGAACAGCAGCGCTTCGCCGACCGCCTCGATGTTCAGCGCGACGATGATCTGGTTCGCGACCTTGCAGGTCTGGCCCGCGCCGTTCTCGCCGACGAGCGTGATGTTCTTGCCCATCTTCTCGAACAGCGGCTTCGCGCGCTCGAAGGCCTTCTCCGGGCCGCCGACCATGATCGTCAGCGTCGCTTCGCGCGCACCGACTTCGCCGCCGGACACCGGCGCGTCGAGGTAGTCGCAGCCGAGCGCGTTGATCTGCTTCGCGAACTCCTGCGTGTCGAGCGGCGAGATCGAGCTCATGTCGATCACGAGCTTGCCGGCGCTCAGGCCCTTCGCGACGCCGTCGTCGGCGAACAGCACGTTACGCACGTCGGGCGTGTCCGGCACCATCGCGATGATGATGTCGGCGTTCTGCGCGACTTCGGTCGAGTTCGCGACGACCTTCGCGCTGGCGCGCAGGTCGTCGGGGATCGGGAACGCACCGTTCACGACGAGCTGATGATCGCCCTTGAGCAGGTTGCGCGCCATGTGCGCGCCCATGATGCCGAGGCCGATGAAACCGATGGTTGCCATGTGAAAGTCTCCTATAGGGGCGAAAGGGAAGAGCGGATCTCAGGCGGCGCGACGCGCCGAGCCCGGTGCGCAGCCGGCAACGCTTTGCAGCCAGCCGAGCCCTTCCGTCGTGGCGGTGCGGGGCTTGTATTCGCAGCCGACGTAGCCGGCATAGCCGAGCCGGTCGAGCAGCGCGAACAGGAACGCGTAGTTGATCTCGCCCGTCCCCGGCTCGTTGCGGCCCGGGTTGTCCGCGAGTTGCACGTGGCCGATCGATGCGAGGTTGCGTTCGATCGTCGCGGCCAGTTCGCCTTCCATGCGCTGCATGTGATAGATGTCGTACTGCAGGAACAGGTTGTCCGAGCCGACCGCGCGGATCACGTCGAGCCCTTCGGACGAGCGGTTCAGCGCGAAGCCCGGGATGTCGAAGCTGTTGCACGGCTCGACCAGCAGGCGGATGCCTTCGCGCTTCAGTGCGTCGGCGGCGAATCGCAGGTTGTCGACGATCGTGACGAAGGTCTTGTCGCGCGCGGTGCTCGCCGACGGGATGCCGACGAGGCAGTTCAGCTGCGGCACCTTCAGCGCCTTCGCGTACTCGATCGCACGGCCGACACCTTCCTGGAACTCGCCGACCCGATCGGGCAGGCACGCGATGCCGCGCTCGCCCTGGTCCCAGTTGCCGGCCGGCAGGTTGTGCAGCACGAGTCGCAGGCGGTACGTCTCGAGCCGCTCGGCGAGTTCCTCTTTCGCGTACGGGTACGGGAACAGGAACTCGACGGCGTCGAAGCCCGCGTCCGCGGCCGCCTTGAAGCGGTCGAGGAACGGCACTTCGTTGAACAGCATGGTCAGGTTTGCAGCAAACTTCGGCATGAGCTAAGCCTCTTCGGTCGGTCAGTCAAAAAATGGCGTGCGGATCAGTCGAGCATCGAGATCGCGGTCGGCGCGTGCTCGGCCTTCTCGGCGAGTTCCTCGAACTCGTTGATCGCGTCGATTTCGGTGCCCATCGAGATGTTCGTCACGCGCTCGAGGATCACTTCGACGACCACCGGCACGCTGAATTCTTCGGCGAGCGTTTGCGCCTGACGCAGCGCCGGCTCGATCTCTTCCGGCTTGAACACGCGCAGCGCCTTGCAGCCGAGGCCTTCGGCCACCGCCACGTGATCGACGCCATAGCCGTTCAGCTCCGGTGCGTTGACGTTGTCGAACGCGAGCTGCACGCAGTAGTCCATGTCGAACGCGCGCTGCGCCTGGCGGATCAGGCCGAGGTACGAGTTGTTCACGACGACGTGCACGTACGGCAGCTTGAATTGCGCGCCGGCGGCCAGTTCCTCGATCATGAACTGGAAGTCGTAGTCGCCGGACAACGCGACGATCGGACGGCGCGGGTCGGCCGCACGCACGCCGAGCGCGGCGGGGATCGTCCAGCCGAGCGGGCCGGCCTGGCCGCAGTTGATCCAGTTGCGTGCCTTGAACACGTGCAGGAACTGCGCGGCGGCGATCTGCGACAGGCCGATCGTGCTGACGTAACACGTATCGCGGCCGAACACCTTGTTCATCTCTTCGTACACGCGCTGCGGCTTGACCGGCACGTTGTCGAAGTGGGTCTTGCGCTGCAGCGTGCGCTTGCGTTCCTGGCACTCGGACACCCACGCGCTGCGGTCCTTCAGCTTGCCGGCGGCCTTCCATTCCTGCGCGACGGCGACGAACAGCTCGAGTGCGGCCTTCGCGTCGGACACGATGCCGAGATCCGGGCCGAACACGCGGCCGATCTGGGTCGGTTCGATGTCGACGTGCACGAACTTGCGGCCCTTCGTGTAGACCTCGACGCTACCGGTGTGGCGGTTCGCCCAGCGGTTGCCGATGCCGAGCACGAAGTCGGACGCGAGCATCGTCGCGTTGCCGTAGCGGTGCGACGTCTGCAGGCCGACCATGCCGGCCATCAGCGGGTGGTCATCCGGAATCGCGCCCCACGACATCAGCGTCGGGATCACCGGCACGCCGATCGTTTCGGCGAACTGCACGAGCAGGTCTTCGGCCGCCGCGTTGAGCACGCCGCCGCCCGACACGATCAGCGGCTTGTCCGCGTCGTTGAGCATCGCGAGCGCCTTCTCGATCTGCGCGCGGGTCGCCGCGGGCTTGTAGACCGGCAGCGGTTCGTACGTGTCGATGTCGAATTCGATTTCGGCGAGCTGCACGTCGATCGGCAGGTCGACCAGCACCGGGCCCGGACGGCCCGAGCGCATCAGGTGGAACGCCTGCTGGAACACGCGCGGCACGAGCGCCGGCTCGCGCACGGTGACAGCCCACTTCGTGACCGGCTTCGCGATCGACTCGATGTCGACGGCCTGGAAGTCTTCCTTGTACAGGCGCGCACGCGGCGCCTGGCCCGTGATCGCGAGGATCGGAATCGAGTCGGCCGATGCCGAGTAGAGGCCGGTGATCATGTCGGTGCCGGCGGGGCCCGACGTGCCGATGCACACGCCGATGTTGCCCGGTGCGGCACGCGTGAAGCCTTCGGCCATGTGCGACGCGCCTTCGACGTGGCGCGCCAGCACGTGGCTGATGCCGCCCGACTTGCGCATCGCGGAATAGAACGGGTTGATTGCTGCGCCCGGCACGCCGAACGCGGTCTGGATGCCTTCCTTCTCGAGCACGAGTACGGCTGCGTCGACGGCTCTCATCTTGGCCATGAATGTCTCCTTGGATAGTTGGATCTTGCGAATCGGTCTGTTGGGAACACTTTAGGGACGCAAGAAAGGTTTGATAAGATCAGCCGAAGTCGCTTATTTCGAAACTAAAAGTATGGAATGACGGCCGGACGGGGCTTCCCGCCGGTGTCGGAGCCGGGACGGAGACGGGAAATGGATCGTTTCAAGCAGATCGAGACGTTCGTGCGGGTCGCGGACGCGGGCAGCCTCGCGGCGGCCGCGCTCGAGGAGGGCGTGTCGCCGGTGGTGCTCGGGCGGCGCATCGACGCGCTCGAGAAGCGCCTCGGCGTGAAGCTGATGTACCGCTCGACGCGCCGGCTGGTGGTCAGCGAGGCGGGCGCCGCGTTCCTCGAGCGCTGCCGCGGGCTGCTGTCCGAATGGGACCAGGCCGAGAACGAGCTGGCCGCCGGCCGGCGCGCGGTCAGCGGGCACCTGATCGTGTCCGCGCCGGCCGCGTTCGGCCGCAAGCACGTCGCGCCGCACGCGCCCGGTTTCCTCGTCGACAAGCCGGAAATGCAGCTGTCGTTCAACCTGACCGACCGCGTCGTCGATCTCGTGCGCGAAGGCTACGACCTGTCGATCCGGATCGGCGGCTCGGTCGATCCGAACTTCGTCGCGGTGAAGCTCGCGTCGAACCGGCGCGTCGTGTGCGGCACGCCCGCGTATTTCCGCAAGCACGGCCGGCCGAAGTCGCTCGACGACCTGCTGAAGCACAACTGTCTCGCGTTCAACCTGCAGGGCGGCCAGAACCGCGGCTGGTATTTCCAGCGCCACGGCAAGATCGTGACGATGCGGGTGGCCGGCAATCTCGACTGCAACGACGGCGAGCTGCTGCATCGCTGGGTCGCGGAAAGCCTGGGGCTCGGCTGGCGCTCGACCTGGGAAATCGCCGCGCAGCTCGAAACGGGCGAACTCGAGACGGTGCTCGACGAATACGCGCTGCCGGACTACGACATCCTCGCGGTCTATCCGCAGCAGCGCTACGTGCCCGCGCGCGTGCGCTACTTCATCGACTACCTGCGCGAAGCGTATGCGCGTCCCGGCTACTGGAACAGCACGCCGTAACGGGCGCGGCGGTTTCCGGCATTTTTTTGCGCATCACCGGCTTCGTGCGGGAATAAACTCGACGCAGCGGCGGTAAGGTCATCGAGAGCGCCCGCCGCCGGTCTGTCCGGGCACCGGACGCGCAACGGGCGCGGCTTCGGCCGCCGGGACCAGGGAGGTCATGTGGGGCAAGCCGGACAGGCGGTCGACGAACGGGCGGAGGACGACGCGGTCGCGCGCGGCGAACGGTTTCGCGTGCTCGTGCTGCCGCATCTCGACGCCGCGTACAACCTCGCGCGCTGGCTGAGCGGCAATGCGGGCGACGCGGACGATGTCGTCCAGGACGCGTGCATGCGCGCGCTGCGCTTCGTCGACTCGTGCCGCGGCGACAACGCGCGGCCATGGCTGCTGACGATCGTGCGCCACACCTGGTACACCGAGTGGCGCCGCCGCACCCACGCGCACGAGGTCGCGCTGCCCGACACGCTCGACGACACGGAGGTGCCGGACGACTGGCAGCCGGCGACCGAGGATCCGCTCACGCACCTGTTGCGCGGCGAGAACGTTCGGCTGGTGAACGCGGCGCTCGCGAAGCTGCCGCCTGAATACCGCGAGGTGCTGGTGCTGCGCGAGATGGAGGATCTGAGCTATCGCGAGATCGCGGCGATCGCCGACGTACCGGTCGGCACCGTGATGTCGCGACTCGCGCGCGGCCGGCGTCGGCTCGCCGCGCTGCTGGCCGGCACGCAGGCGCCGGCACCCGAACCCGCGCCGGGACGTGCGTCGGCAAGCGGAACCGCATCGGAGGCGATCGATGGACTGTAACGAAGCGCGCGCATTGCTGGACGCGGACGTCGACCGCGAGCTGTCGGCGCCCGATGCGTTGCGCGTCCAGCGGCATGTCGAAGGCTGCGACGCGTGCCGCCGCGAACGCGAGCGGATCGTCGCGCTCGGGCGCGCCGTGCGGCAGGCCGATTATCACCGCGCGCCGGAGGCGCTGCGCGCGAGCATCCTCGCGGCGCTGCCGGCGGCGGCCGGCGCGAACGCCCGCGGCCAGGCCCGCGCGGAACCGGCGCCGGACGACGCGGCGGCGCGGCCGCGGGCCCAGCCTCGGCCGACCGGTCGCCGCTGGTTCGCGTGGCTGGCCGGGCGCGACGGAGCAGGTCGCCCGGCGTCGGCGGGGCCGGGGCCGCGTGTTGCTGCGCTGCCCGGACTCGGCTGGGGCGTGGCGCTGATGGTCGCGCTCGCGGCGGCGGCCGGGATGGCGCTGTCCGCCCGGCACGCCGCAACCGGCCAGACGGTCGACGAACTGGTGGCAAGCCATGTGCGGGCCGGCCTGTCGGCGCGCGACATCGACGTGATCTCGACCGACCGGCATACCGTCAAGCCGTGGTTCAACGGCCGGCTCGACTATGCGCCGCCGGTCGAGGATCTGTCGGCCAGCGGCTTCCCGCTCGCCGGCGGCCGCCTCGACTACGTCGGGCGCCGGCGAGTCGCGGTGCTCGTCTACCGCTACCGGCAGCACGTGATCGACGTGTACGTGCGGCCGGCCGGAGAAGGGCGGGACGCCGCGCCGTACGCGACCGTATCGCAGGGCTACGCGCTCGATCGCTGGGATGCGGCCGGCATGACGTGGTGGGCCGTGACCGACGCAGAGCCGTCGGCGCTGGCCGCGTTCAGGACGGCGCTCGACGCGCGGCTGGGCGGGGCGCGCGTCGAGTGACGGCGGGCCGCGTCGCCGGCCCGCAAGCGCGCGCCCGACACTCCGCCCCCATTTCTGAACGGTCGCGCCGCCAGCTGTTTCAGCCGCCAGCGCCATTCAAGTCGTTGAAAACATGGCCGAATCCGGTCGGAAATCGTCGATCGGTGTTGCATGCGCCCCGTATCCGGGTTAGAATCTTCGGCTTCTCACTTGCTACACCGGTTCAGACGCCCGGGTGGCTTTAATCCACAAGGAGTGTGTAATGCGTCATTACGAAATCGTATTCATCGTGCACCCCGATCAGAGCGAGCAAGTGCCCGCAATGATCGAGCGTTACAAGACCACGATCACGACGCACGGCGGCCAGATCCACCGTGTCGAAGACTGGGGCCGTCGCCAGCTGGCCTACATGATCGAGAAACTCGCGAAGGCTCACTACGTCTGCATGAACATCGAGTGCGACCAGACGACGCTCGACGAACTCGAACACGCGTTCAAGTTCAACGACGCCGTGCTGCGCCACCTCATCGTCAAGATGAAGAAGGCCGAGACCGGCCCGTCGCCGATGATGAAGGAAGTTCAGCGCGAAGAAGCCAAGAAGGCGGCTGCAGCTCAGCCGACCGAAGCGCAGGCTTAAGTTCGTCACTCATTAAGCCATCAAGGAGCGCGTCACTCACGTGAACAGGTTGCAATTGACGGCGAGCGTCGTCGAACGCGCACCGGTGCGATATACGCCGGCGGGTGTTCCGATCGCAAGCGCCACGTTGCATCACCGCACGGAAGTCGTCGAAGCAGGCATTCCCCGTCAGGTCGAAATGACGATCGAGGCGGTGGCGGCCGGTGAGGCGAGCGGCAAGCTGGAGCGTCGTGAAATGGGCGTCGAAACGCTGTTCACGGGCTTCCTGGCAAAGAAGAGCCGCAACGCGAGAACCTTGGTGTTTCACATCACTGCATTGCAGGACATAGGAAAGGACTGAAATCATGGCCCGCCCGACTGGTAAGAAATTCGACAAGCGTCGTCAGCAACAAAACCCGCTCTTCAAGCGCAAGAAGTTCTGCCGTTTCACGGCTGCCGGCGTCGAGCAGATCGACTACAAGGACACGGAAACGCTGAAGGACTTCATCGGCGAAAACGGCAAGATCACGCCGGCTCGTCTGACGGGTACGAAGGCGCACTATCAGCGTCAGCTCGACACGGCAATCAAGCGTGCGCGTTTCCTCGCGCTGCTGCCGTACACCGATCAGCACAAGGCGTAACTCGGCGACGCCATAAGGAGAATTCGAATGCAAATCATTCTGTTGGAAAAAGTCGCCAATCTGGGCAACCTCGGCGATATCGTCAAGGTCAAGGACGGTTACGCTCGCAACTTCCTGATCCCGAACCGCAAGGCTCGCCGTGCAACGAAGGAAGCGATCGCCGAATTCGAAGTTCGCCGCGCTGAACTCGAAAAGATCGCCGCTGAAAAGCTGGCAGCATCGCAGGCAGTCGGCGAGAAGCTGAACGGCCAGTCGTTCGAAATCACGCAGAAGTCGGGCGTCGACGGCCGTCTGTTCGGCTCGGTCACGAACGGCGACGTCGCGGAACTGCTGAAGAAGGCAGGTTTCGAAGTCGAGAAGCTGCAAGTTCGCATGCCGGAAGGCCCGCTGAAGATGATCGGCGAGCACGTCGTTCAGGTCGCGCTGCACACGGACGTCGTCGTCGACGTCACGATCAACGTGATCGGCGACCACGCGTAAGCGTACGCAAGCTTTCCGGGCGGCTTCCGCCGTCCGGACAAGGGCAGGCGCCCGGGCAACCGGGGCCTGCCTTTTTTATTGCCCGATCGCCGGAGCGGTAGCGCTGCTGCGATCTATTCGCGATAATCCCAACCCATGAACGCGCCGCAAGATCCTCAAATCGAATCGCTGAAAGTCCCGCCGCATTCGGTCGAAGCCGAGCAGTCGGTGCTCGGCGGCCTGTTGCTCGACAACGCGGCATGGGACCGGATTGCCGACTTCCTGTCGCAGGGCGACTTCTATCGCTACGATCACCGGATCATCTACGAGCACATCGGCCGGCTGATCGCGTCGACGCGCCCGGCCGACGTCGTGACCGTGTACGAAGCGCTGACCACGTCCGGCAAGGCCGACGACGTGGGCGGCCTCGCCTACCTGAACGCACTCGCGCAGAACACGCCGAGCGCCGCGAACATCCGCCGCTACGCGGAAATCGTGCGCGACCGTGCGGTGCTGCGCCGGCTCGTGTCGGTCGCCGACGAAATCTCGGCCGACGCGTTCAATCCGCAGGGCAAGGAAGTTCGGCAGCTGCTCGACGAGGCCGAGTCGAAGGTGTTCTCGATCGCCGAAGAGGGCGCGCGCGGCAACCAGGGCTTCCTCGAGATCGGGCCGCTGCTCACGCAGGTCGTCGAGCGCATCGACACGCTGTATCACACCGCGAACCCGAGTGACGTCACGGGCACGCCGACGGGCTTCGTCGACCTCGACCGGATGACGTCCGGGATGCACGGCGGCGAACTGATCATCGTGGCCGGAAGACCGTCAATGGGAAAAACGGCCTTTTCCATGAACATCGGCGAATACGTCGCCGTCGAGTACGGGCTGCCGGTGGCGGTGTTCTCGATGGAAATGCCGGGCACCCAGCTCGTGATGCGTATGCTCGGCTCGATCGGCCGGCTCGACCAGCACCGGATGCGTACCGGCCGGCTGACGGACGAGGACTGGCCGAAGCTGACGCACGCGGTGCAGAAGATGAGCGAGGCGCAGCTCTTCATCGACGAGACGGGCGGCCTGAACCCGATGGAATTGCGCTCGCGCGCGCGGCGTCTCGCACGTCAGTGCGGCAAGCTCGGCCTGATCATCGTCGACTACCTGCAGCTGATGTCGGGTTCGTCGCAGGGCGAGAACCGTGCGACCGAAATCTCCGAAATCTCGCGATCGCTGAAGAGTCTGGCAAAGGAGCTGGACGTGCCGGTGATCGCGCTGTCGCAGCTGAACCGCGGGCTGGAGCAGCGTCCGAACAAGCGTCCGGTGATGTCGGATTTGCGTGAATCGGGTGCAATCGAACAGGACGCGGACGTGATCCTGTTCATCTACCGTGACGAGGTCTACAACCCGGACAGCCCGGACAAGGGCACGGCCGAAATCATCATCGGCAAGCAGCGTAACGGCCCGATCGGGCCCGTTCGGCTCACGTTCCTGGGTCAATACACGAAGTTCGACAACTTTGCAGGGGCGCAGAACTTCTACGGCGAGTAACACTTCTACGCCGGTTGTAAACCGTTATTTCACCAAGCGTTGTATCCAATCCCGGCGCGCGCATATGCGCGCGTCGCGTCGCAACCGAAAACGGTACAATATCGCCCGTTTTCGTGACAGTCGTTTGACAATCTCTCAGGAATCCCATGTTCGGTCGATTCATGCCCACCGAGGGCAAGTTCTTTGAACTCTTCAACGCGCACGCGAAGCACATCGTTTCCGGTGGCCGCGAGCTCGAACTGCTGATCGACAATCTCGCCGACGCCGAGATTCACAAGCAAAACGTGCAGACCGCCGAGAAGGCCGCTGACAAGCTGACGCATGAAGCGATCGATCTGCTGCACAAGACCTTCATCACGCCGCTCGATCGCGACGAGATCCACAAGCTGATCACGACGATGGACGACATCCTCGACCTGATGGAAGACGTCGCGACGGCCGTGTCGCTGTACGACGTGCAGTCCGTCACGTCCGAGGCGAGCCAGCTCGCGCACATCGTCACGCAGTCGGCACAGCACGTGCAGCAGGCCGTCGGATTGCTGTCCGACATGAAGCAGTCGGCGCAGATCCTCAAGCAGTGCGAGGAGATCGACCGCTGGGAGTCGGAGGCCGATCGCGTGCTGCGCGCGGCGATGTCGAAGCTGTTCCGCGAGGAAGACGACGTGAAGACGCTCATCAAGCTGAAGGCGATCTACGAACTGCTCGAAGAGATCACCGACAAGTGCGAGGACGTCGCGAACATCATCGAAGGCATCGTGCTGGAAAACGCCTGAGCGGACCACGATGCATTCGATACAACTCGCCCTATGGATGGTCGCGACGCTGGTGCTCGTCGCGCTCGTATTCGACTTCATGAACGGCTTCCACGACGCGGCGAACTCGATCGCCACCGTCGTGTCGACCGGGGTGCTGAAGCCCCAGCAGGCCGTGGTGTTCGCGGCCGCGTTCAACGTCATCGCGTATTTCATCTTCCACCTGAAAGTCGCGCAGACTGTCGGTAAAGGCACGATCGATCCCGAGATCGTCGATCACTATGTCGTGTTCGGCGCGCTGGTCGGCGCGATCGGCTGGAACGTGATCACGTGGTACTACGGGATTCCGTCGAGCTCGTCGCACGCGCTGATCGGCGGCCTCGTCGGCGCAGCGCTCGCAAAGTCGGGCTGGAGCTCGCTGAACATCGACGGGCTGCTGAAGACGATTGCGTTCATCTTCATTTCGCCGCTGCTCGGCTTCATCCTCGGCTCGCTGTTCATGCTCGGCGTGTCGTGGCTGTATTTCCGCACCCCACCGAGCAAGGTCGACCGGCGCTTCCGGCGGCTCCAGCTGCTGTCGGCCGGCCTGTACAGCCTGGGCCACGGCGGCAACGACGCACAGAAGACGATCGGCATCATCTGGATGCTGCTGATCGCGTCGGGCTATGCGTCGGCGACGTCCGATGCGCCGCCCGCGTGGGTGATCGGCGCGTGCTACCTGTCGATGGGGCTCGGCACGCTGTTCGGCGGCTGGCGCATCGTGCGCACGATGGGCCAGAAGATCACGAAGCTCAAGCCGGTCGGCGGTTTCTGTGCCGAAAGCGGCGGCGCGATCACGCTGTTCATCGCGTCGTTCCTCGGCATTCCCGTGTCGACCACGCACACGATCACCGGTGCGATCGTCGGTGTCGGCGCCACGCAGAAGCTGTCGGCCGTCCGCTGGGGTGTCGCCGGCAACATCGTCTGGGCGTGGGTGCTGACGCTGCCGGCGGCCGCGCTGTTCGCGGCCGGCGGATGGTGGCTCGGGCACCAGATCTTCTGATATCGACGCTGCCGGGTCGACACGCGAAATGCGCCGCCAACCGAAAGGTTGCGGCGCATTTTCTTTGGCGGTCGGGAAAGGGGCGGCGCACGGCGGGGCCGCCGCCGGGGATGCTCCGGATCAGTAACTGCCGTTCGCGAAGCCGGCGATCGGATCGTCCGCGGTGCCGGCGCGCGGGCTGACCGGCGCGGATTGCGTCGACGCCCGCAGCACCTGCACGGGCTCGATGTCGCGCGGCGACGGCGCGGCGGCCGCAGGCGGCGGCTCCGCATCGAACGCGGCAGCCTGGGCGGCCGTCAGTGCCGTCGTCGGAATCTGCGTGCCGGTCTCTGTCGCGGCGGCGTTCGCCGTCATGGCGGTCATGTCGCCGTTCGCGGACGTTGTCTGCTGCCGGGCTGCCAGCACGCGCGGCGGCGGCGGTTCGTACGGATCGGCGGGCGCGGCGGCTGCCGGGGCAACCGCCGCGGTCGATGCGACCGATGCCGCTTGCACGACCGGCGCTGGCGACGGAGCCGCGCCGGCTTGCGACGACGCATAGGCCGGCTGCCGCGGCGCGGCGGCAGCGACGACCGGGGCCGGTGCGGCCGCCGGCGTATCGCGCCGAGCCTCGTAGGTCGGCGCATCGAACGGCGCCGGTGCACCGCGCGGCGACGCGACGCGGCGAATGCCGTCGAAGCGCTTGGCCCAGTACGGGTTCGTCAGGTAGTCGAGCCGCACGGTGCCGCCGGTCGACGGCGCGTTGACGAAGCGCAGCTTGCCGACATAGATGCCGACGTGCGAATGCGGGCGTCCGGTCGTATTGAAGAAGATCAGGTCGCCCGGCGCGACCTGGTCGGGGTCGATCGACACGCCGCGGCTGCTCATGTCGGCGGTCGTGCGCGGCAGGTCCACGTCGGCCGCGCGGCCGATCACATAGCGCACCAGGCCGCTGCAGTCGAAGCCGCTCGTCGGCGTGTTGCCGCCCCAGCGGTACGGCACGCCGACGAGGCTCATCGCCTGGATCGAGATCTCTTCCTGGCCGACGCTGTGGTCGACGAATTTCGGGAAATTGGCGGGGGCCGGGAAGGCGCGCGGCGTCGTAATCTTCATGCCGGAGGTGCGCGAGGCCGACTGCGGCGGCACGCTGGAGCAGGCCGCGAGCAGTGAAACGACGGCGACGGGAACCCAGATTCGAAGCATGACAAGGCGGACGAGCGCGGCGCGCTCGCGAATCGTATGACAACAGACAGACCCGATGGTAGACGTACCGGCGGGGCTTAGGCAACCATTCCTGAGAATTTACTTGAAGTTTCGCGCGTAAGTGAGGTTGTTGCGTAACGAAGCATGACCAACGATTTCGACCCCAAAAATAAAAACGGCGCTCCGGAGAACGGAGCGCCGCGTGGCGTCGGAGGCCGGCGTATCGCGTTACAGGATGTCCGACGCGTAGTCGGCGAGCCGCGAGCGTTCGCCGCGCGCGAGCGTCACGTGGCCGCTGTGGCCCCAGCCCTTGAAGCGGTCGACGACGTAGGTCAGGCCCGAGCTGCCTTCGGTCAGGTAAGGCGTGTCGATCTGCGCGATGTTGCCGAGGCACACGATCTTCGTGCCGGGGCCCGCGCGCGTCACGAGCGTCTTCATCTGTTTCGGCGTCAGGTTCTGCGCTTCGTCGATGATCAGGTACTTGTCGACGAACGTGCGGCCGCGCATGAAGTTCATGCTCTTCACCTTCAGGCGCGAACGGATCAGCTCCTGCGTCGCCGCACGGCCCCATTCGCCGGCTGCGTCGTCGGTCTTCTGCAGCACCTCGAGGTTGTCGTCGAATGCACCCATCCACGGCTGCATCTTCTCTTCCTCGGTGCCGGGCAGGAAACCGATGTCCTCGCCGACGGGCACGGTCGCGCGCGTCACGATGATCTCGTTGTAGCGCTTGTCGTCGAGCACCTGCGCGAGGCCGGCCGCGAGCGCGACGAGCGTCTTGCCGGTGCCGGCCTGGCCGAGCAGCGTGACGAAGTCGATCTCGGGGTTCATCAGCAGGTTCAGCGCGAAGTTCTGCTCGCGGTTGCGCGCGGTGATGCCCCACACGTTGTTCTTGTGATGGCTGTAGTCGCGCAGCGTCTGCAGCAGCGCCGTCTTGCCGTTCAGCTCGCGCACGATCGCATGGAACGTCGGCTCGCCGTTCTGCGGCTCGAGATAGACGAACTCGTTGACGAGCATCGACCCGCAGAGCGGGCCCGTCACGCGGTAGTACGTGGTGCCCGTCTTCGTGTCCTGCCAGCTCTCCATTCCCTTCGCGTGTTTCGTCCAGAAGTCCTGCGGCAATTCGCGCACGCCGCTATAGAGGAGATCCTTGTCCTCGAGGACCTGGTCGTTGAAGTAGTCTTCCGCGGGCAGGCCGAGCGCATGCGCCTTGATCCGCATGTTGATGTCTTTCGACACCAGCACGACCTGGCGGTCCGGCCGGTCGCGCTGCAGCGCGCGCACGACGCCGAGGATCTGGTTGTCGGCCTTGCCTACGGGCAGGCCTTCGACCGGTGCGATGTCCGCGAGCTTGGTCTGGAAGTAGAGGCGGCCGAGCGCCTCGCGGCTGCCGAGACGCGACAGCGGAATGCCGTCGGAGATCGGGCCGCCGTCGGCGACCAGCGCGTCGAGCGTGCGGCTCACCTGGCGCGCGTTGCGCGCGACTTCGGACATCCCCTTCTTGTGGTTGTCGAGTTCCTCGAGCGTCATCATCGGCAGATAGACGTCGTGTTCCTCGAAGCGGAAGAGGCTGCTCGGGTCGTGCATCAGCACGTTGGTGTCGAGCACGAACAGCTTCTGCAGTTCGGCTTCGGCCGGCTTGCGGCTGCGCGACTTCGTCGCGGCGCCGGCATCGCGTGCGGGTGCCGCGGCCGGTTTCCCGGCGGCAGGCTTGTCGTGGCGTGCCACGACCGGTGCGGCGGGCGCCGCTTCGGCCGGTGCCGGCATCGGCTGCAGGAGTGCCGCGGTCTGTTTGGTCTTGCGACCGCGTGCAGGCGTGCCCGCGGCTTCTTGCGTCGACGCCGCGACGGCGCGCAGCGGCGCGGCCGTGTTCGCGGCTTCGATCATCGGTTGGGCCACGCTGGCCGGGCCATATTCTCCGGCTGTGGATGCGTCCCCTTCGGCGGATTTCTTCGCGGCTTTCGCGGGCCGCGCTTTCGCCTTGTATTCATCGGGCGGCAGCAGGCTGCCGAGCTTGCTGGGGGCAGTAGGCAAAGGCATGGTGTCCCTCGGGAGGAATCGTGTCGCATGGCGTGCGCCGCTGATCGCATCCTGCGTGACGTGGAAGGTGCATGCAGTTTGCGCGCGGTGGCGCACAGGAATTTCGTCTAGCCGGTTCGCCTAAGTGTCGATCAGCTCCTTGACGGGGTGAGGGGCCGGACCGAGAGCCGGCGTGCAGTCCATAAAAAAAGCCGCTGCCCCGTGGACCGGGACATGCGGCTGGCTGATACCGTCGTGATGCGCGTCAGGTGCCGGAAAGCATCGCAACGGGCACCGGCGCAGCTACGAGAAATATGGAGCGAACTGGCATTCATTGCGGCCCAATATAACGCGGCTCAAAGCGCTTGTACAGCACTTAGCACGTCGTCCACGTGACCGGGCACCTTGATGCCGCGCCATGCCTGGCGAAGCACGCCGTCGGCGTCGATCAGGAACGTCGAACGCTCGATTCCGCGCACTTCCTTGCCATACATTTTCTTCATCTTGATGACATCGAACAGCGCGCACAGCGCCTCGTCGGCATCGGAAATCAGCGGGAACGGCAGTTCGAGCTTCGCCTTGAAATTATCATGCGAGCGCAGGCTGTCGCGCGACACGCCGATGACTTCGGCACCGGCCTTCTTGAACTTCGGATAGAGATCGCGGAACTGCAGGCCCTCGGTCGTGCAGCCCGGCGTGTTGTCCTTCGGATAGAAATACAGGACGAGCTTCTTGCCCTTGAGGTCGGACAGCGAAATGTCGCCGCCCGTCGCCGGTGCGGTGAAATCGGGAACTTGACGGTCAACTTCGACGGACACGTGTTTCTCCTGTTGTTATGGAAAGGCGCCGCTCGGGCGGCGCGGTTCGGCGGGGCGTCGCGGCGGCACGCCGCAAGGGCAGGGCAGGCGGCGCGGGCGCGCGCGAACTCAGTCGGGCTGGACGATCAGCTCGCCGGAGCGGCCGGGAATCTCGCCCCACGTGACAGGGTACGATGGCAGCGAGTCGCGGTCCAGCGTCGCGTGGTAGTCGCCCATCGTCGCAAACGTATGGCCCTGTGCGCGCCAGCCGGCGAGCAGCTGCTCGAATACCGGCGCGAGCTTCTGGCCTTCCAGTTCCGCATGCAGCGTGAACACCTGGTCGTGCGGATTGGCTTCCGTGAACTTCAGGATGTGCGCGGCGACGTTGTGCGTGTCGATGCCGTCGATGCCGAGCACTTCGTCGAGTGTCGGCAGTGTGGTCGGCATCTGCACGTGCGACAGCGTGCGGCCGCCGACCACGGGCAGATACGGCGAATGGCCGCGGCCGTCGGATGCGTAGCGCATCCCCCATGCGTCGATCTGCTCGAACGCGGAGTCGTTCATCTGCCAGCCGGCCGCGCCGTGCGTGACGGGCGGCGCGCCGAAGACGTCGACGAAGCGCGCGTGGCTTTTCTGCATTTCACGCGCGGTCCAGTCGCGATCGCGCACGCGCACGTTGTCCTGCCAGTACACGTGATCCCACGTATGGATCCCGCATTCGAAGCCGGCCTCGTGGATCGCGCGCATGTCGGCGATCGCGCGGCGGCCGATGTCGGGGCCCGGCAGCAGCACGCCGTACATCAGCTGCTTCACGCCGTAGTGCTCGACCACCGACGTGCGCGACACCTTCTTCAGGAAGCCCGGGCGGAACACGCGCCGCAGCGCCCAGCCCGTGTGATCGGGCCCGAGGCTGAAGAGGAAGGTCGCGCGCGCGCTGAAGCGGTCGAAGATGCGCGCGAGGTTCGGCACGCCTTCGCGCGTGCCGCGCAGCGTGTCGACGTCGATCTTGAGGACGATACGAGCCAAGCGAGCGTCCCGTCAGTTCTGCTGCTCGACCAGCGCACGCGCATCGGCGACATGGCCGCGATACGCTTCGAAGATCTTGCGCAGCGCGTCGTCGAACGTCGATTGCGGCGCCCAGGCGAGCTCCTGCATCGTGTTGTCGATCTTCGGCACGCGGTTCTGCACGTCCTGGTAGCCATTGCCGTAGTAGGCGCCCGACGTCGTTTCGACGAGTTGCACCTGCTTCGCGGAGCCGGCGTATTCCGGATATTCGGCGGCCAGTTCGAGCATCTTGTGCGCGAGTTCGCGAACCGAGAAATTATTCTTCGGATTCCCGATGTTGTAGATCTTGCCCGATGCGACGCCGTTCTTGTTGTCGATGATCTTCATCAGCGCGCTGATGCCGTCGTCGATGTCGGTGAACGCGCGCTTCTGCGAGCCGCCGTCGACGAGGCTGATGTTCTCGCCGCGCACGATGTGGCCGAGGAACTGCGTGACGACGCGCGAGCTGCCTTCCTTCGGCGTGTAGATCGAGTCGAGGCCCGGGCCGATCCAGTTGAACGGACGGAACAGCGTGAAGTTCAGGCCTTCCATCCCGTAGCCCCAGATCACGCGGTCCATCAGCTGCTTCGAGCATGCGTAGATCCAGCGCGGCTTGTTGATCGGGCCGTAGGTGAGCGCCGACGCGTCCGGGTCGAACTGCTCGTCCGAGCACATGCCGTAGACCTCGGAGGTCGACGGGAACACGAGGTGCTTGCCGTACTTGACGGCCGAACGCACGATCGGCAGGTTCGCCTCGAAGTCGAGCTCGAACACGCGCAGCGGCTGCTGGACGTAGGTCGCGGGCGTCGCGATCGCGACGAGCGGCAGGATCACGTCGCACTTCTTCACGTGATACTCGACCCACTCCTTGTTGATCGTGATGTCGCCTTCGAAGAAGTGCATCCGCTCGTGGTTGACGAGGTCGCCAAGCCGATCGGTCTGCATGTCCATGCCGAACACTTCCCAATCGGTGGTTTCAAGAATGCGCTTCGACAGGTGATGGCCGATGAAGCCGTTCACACCCAGGATCAGGACTTTTTTTGCTTTCATGAATGACGGGAAGAATGAATGAACTGCGCGAATTCCGCGGGCGTCACGACGGTTTCGCTGCCGTCGCGCTGCTGCCACAGCTCGAGAATGGATAGGGCGCGGCTGTCGCCGCAGACGCCGAATAGCGCATTATCGCTTACGTGCAGGCCGGGCGGCAAATCCGCTGCGGCCGCGGCGAGCGCGCTGCCGGGCGCCGCGAGGCGCGCGCGGGCGATCACGAAACGCGTGCCGGCGACGTCGGTGAACGCGCCCGGATACGGGGGCGCGACCGCGCGTACCAGGTTGTAGACCTGCGCGGCCGGCTTCGACCAGTCGACGCGGCCGTCCTCCGGCTTGCGCCCGCCGTAGTAGCTGCCGCTCGCAAGCTCGTTCGGCAGATGCGGCGCCTCGCCCGCGAGCAGCGCGGGCAGCACGCGCCAGAGCGTCTGCTCGGCGGCGACCGTCACCTTGTCGAACACTTGCGCGGCCGTGTCGTCCGGCAGGATCGGCACGGCGGTCTGGCCGATGATCGCGCCCGCATCGGGCTTCGCGGCCATCTCGTGCAGCGTCGCGCCGGTTTCCGTTTCGCCGTTCAGCACGGCCCAGTTGGTCGGTACCCGACCCCGGTATTTCGGCAGCAGCGAACCGTGCATGTTGTACGCGCCGCGCGGCGCGATCGCGAGCAGGTCCACCGGCAGCATGTGGCGGTAGTAGAACGAGAAGATGAACTCGGGCTGCGCGTCGGATATCGCGCGGCGCAGTGCCGGATCGGCGGGGTCGGCCGGCGTAACGACCGGGATCCCGTGCTCGGCGGCCACCGATGCGACGCTGCCGAACCAGATGTTCTCGTTCGGGTTGTCCTCGTGCGTGACGACGAGCGCGACGTCGACGCCGCGTGCCAGCAGCACCTGCAGGCAGCGCACGCCGACGTTGTGATACGCGAAGACGACGGCGCGCGGCTTCATTGCGACGTCCCCGTGCGGCTCGCGGGAGCCGGCACTGCCGGCATGCCGTCGTGCTGTTCGAGCACGGCCTGGATCAGGTAGCGCGGCCGTGCACGCACCTGCTGGTAGATGCGGCCGACGTATTCGCCGAGCAGGCCGAGCGCGAAGATGATCACGCCGAGCAGGAAGAACGTGATCGCGAACAGCGTGAACACGCCTTGCACTTCCGCGCCGACGATGAAGCGGCGCACGAGCAGCAGCACGAACAGCGCGGCGGAGCCGAGCGACAGGATCACGCCGATGAACGACAGCCACTGCAGCGGCACGACCGAGAAGCCCGTCACGAGGTCGAAGTTCAGCCGGATCAGGCTGTACAGCGAGTACTTCGACTCGCCCGCGAAGCGTTCCTCGTGCGCGACCTCTATTTCGGTCGGTTTCTGCGCGAACGTGTAGGCCAGCGCGGGGATGAACGTGTTGACTTCGCCGCACACGTTGATCGTGTCGATGATGCGGCGGCTGTACGCGCGCAGCATGCAGCCCTGGTCGGTCATCTTGATCCGCGTGATGCGCTCGCGCAGCCGGTTCATCATCTGCGATGCCTTGCGACGCCACAGGCTGTCCTGACGCTGCTTGCGGATCGAGCCGACGTAGTCGTAGCCCTCGCGCATCTTCGCGATCAGCTTGCCGATTTCCTCGGGCGGGTTCTGCAGGTCGGCGTCGAGCGTGAGGACGATCTCGCCGCGCGACTGCGCGAAGCCGGCGAGGATCGCCATGTGCTGACCGTAGTTGCCGTTGAGCAGCACGACGCGCGTCGTGTCGGGGCGCACGTGGAACTGGTCCGCCAGCATCGCGGCCGAGCGGTCGCGGCTGCCGTCGTTGATCAGGATCACTTCGTACGACGTGCCGAGTGCGTCGAGTGCCGGGTAGAGCCGCGCGAACAGCGCAGCCAGGCCGTCTTCCTCGTTGTACACGGGGATGATGACCGATACCTCCGGGTTCGCGGCGCCCGGATGGCCGGCCCCCGGATGCCCGGCGCGTGCTTCAAGGTGATTCATGTACGCTTATTTTCCGTATTGTTCGCAAATCTGGTTGATGGCGTCGGCCACGCGACGCACGTCGTCTTCCGTCATCTGCGTGAAGAGCGGCAGCGTGACGGTCGATGCGCCGTATCGTTCGGCGTGGGGGAACATGCCCTCCTTGAAGCCGCGTGCACGATACAGCGTGAAAAGATGGATGGCCGGGTAGTGGACGCCCGTGCCGATCCCGCGCTCCTTCATCTGCGCCATGAAATCGGCGCGCGAGATCGACAGCCGGTCGAGCGGCAGCGTGACCTGGAACATGTGCCAGTTGCTGTTCTCGAAATCGGCGACGGGCAGGCCGAGCCCGAGCTGCACGGCCGGGCCGCCGTCGAGCGCGGCGAAATACGCGCGCGCGAGTGCGCGGCGCTGCGCGGTGAAGCGCTCGAGGTGCGGCAGCTGGCCGAGGCCGACGCGCGCGGCGACGTCGGTCAGGTTGTACTTGCCGCCGAGCACGTCGCAGTCCATCCCGTCGAAGCCGGTGCGCGTGATGCCCTGCAGCCGGTACTTCTGCGCGAGCGTCGCCTCGTCCTCGTTGTTCAGCACGAGCGCGCCGCCCTCGATCGTCGTCAGGTTCTTGTTCGCGTGGAAGCTGAACGACACGATGTCGCCGATCGCGCCGATGCGCTTGCCTTGCCACGTCGAGCCGAGCGCCTGCGCGGCGTCCTCGATCACGCGCAGGTTGCGCGCGCGGGCAATCGCGTACAGGCGGTCCATGTCGACCGGCAGGCCGGCCAGGTAGACCGGGATGAGCGCCTTCGTGCGCGGCGTGATCGCCTGCTCGAGCTTGTCGAGGTCGATGTTGCGCGTGACGGGGTCGATGTCGGCGAACACGGGCGTCGCGCCCGTCTCGAGGATCACGTTGCTGGTCGACACCCACGACGCCGGCGTCGTGATCACCTCGTCGCCGGGGCCGACGCCCGCGATGCGCAGGCCGATCTCGAGCGTGCAGGTGCCCGAATTGAACGCACGGACCGGACGGCCGCCGCAGTACTCGGACAGCGCGGCTTCGAACTTCTGGCTCTGCGGGCCGGTGGTGATCCAGCCCGAGCGCAGCACGTCGACGACGCCCTGGATGGTTTCCTCATCGATCTCGGGGCGGGTGAACGGCAGGAACGGAGCGGTAGTCTGGCTCATGAACACTTAGCCTGTAATGGCGTGTAATAAAGGGGTCGGGCGATCCGGCCCGAAACCGGCATTAAACACCGGTTGCCGGATTCGTACCGTGATTTTTTGTAGGCGGACGCTTAATGCCCGCCGGGCCGGCCGGACGCGCTCAACTGCGCGCGAGCACGAGCACGCCGATCAGGATGATGCCGATGCCGACGAGCCGCTGGACCGACAGCACTTCGCCGAACAGGTACCAGGCGGCGAACGCGTTGACCACGTAGCCGAGCGACAGCATTGGGTAGGCGATCGACACGTCGACGCGCGACAGCCCGAGAATCCAGACGACGACGCTCAGCACGTAGCAGCCGAGGCCGCCGATGATCGGCAGCTGGGTCGCGATCTTCAGGCCGACCGGCAGGATGTTCGCACGGCTGAATTCGAAGTGTCCAACGGCGTTGACGCCGGCTTTCAGCAGAAGTTGCGCACAGGCGTTGAGCATCACGCCGGTGATGATGCAGACGAACGAAACGGGATTCATGCGGCGGGCGTCCTTACGATTGCGGTTTCTCGACGATCACGCGGCGGTTGTCGCGCGCGATCACGCGCATCGGCACGCCTTGCCTGACCAGCGTGTCGTACTGGCCGGGCGGCATGATCGCGAGCGCATGGGTGTCCTGCTTCCAGCGTTCGATCCATTGGTCGACGGTCGGGACCCACTTGTCCGGCTCGACCGAGATGCCGAATGCGAGCTCGTCCTGGCGCTGGACCATGATCGTCGTGTGGCCCATATAGAACGGGAACGTGTGATCGAGCATCTCGATCGAGTAGAACGGCGTGTCGGGCGGCAGCTTCGCCAGTTCGGCGCGCACGGCGGGCGCGAGCAGCGCGCCCGAGCTGTAGCGGCCGAATTCGTCGTGACCGGTGCCGCCGATCGTGCCGAACGCGAGCCACGCGGCGCCGAACGCGGTGATCGCGGCCGCGACGCCCACGCGGCGGTTCAGCCAGGCGGCCGCGAGCGTCAGCGCGCCCGCGACCGCGAGGCCCGCGTACAGCCACACCTGGAACGCACGGTACAGCGCGTTCGGCGTGCGGGCGTCGCCCTGGTACGCGAGGAAGATGATCCCGAACGCCGCGACGACGAAGAACACGAGGTAGCCGAGCAGGTGACGGCGGAACCGGTCGGCGCTCATCAGCGGCAGGTACGCGCCGATGATCAGCGCGAGCGCCGGCGCGACCGGCAGCACGTACGAGATCAGCTTCGAGTGCGACGTGCTGAAGAACAGGAAGATGAACGCGCTCCAGATCAGCAGCACGAGCATCGGCGAGAAGCCGTTCGGCTGGCGCGGCATGCGCAGCGCGTGGCGGATGCTCTGCCACGCGACCGACAGCCACGGCAGGAAGCCGACCAGCAGCACCGGCACGAAATAGTAGAGCGGGCCCGGGCGGTTCTGTTCCGGGGTCAGGTAGCGGCGGAACTGCTGGACGATGAAGAAGAAATTGAAGAACTCGGGGTTGCGCTGCTGGACGAGCACGAACCACGGCGTGACGATCGCGAAGAAGATCACGAGGCCGCTGACCAGGTAGAGCCGCTTCCACAGTGCCCAGTCGCGGGCGATCAGCGTATAGAGCACCAGCACGGCGCCGGGCAGGATCAGGCCGACGAGGCCCTTGGACAGCACGGCGAACGCCATCGCGGCCCAGCACGCCCACATCCAGCCGCGCACCGCGCCCGCCGGCAGCCCGGGCCGCTGCGCGAGCAGCAGCGAGCAGAGCGACAGTGCCATCCAGAACGCGAGCCCCATGTCGAGCGCGTTGAAGTGGCCCATCAGGTTCCAGTACGGCGAGCACGCGAGCACGATGGCCGCGAGCAAGCCGGACAGCGGGTTGAACAGGCGCGCGCCCGTGAAGCCGACCAGCAGGACGCCGGCGAAGCTGGCGAGGCCCGTGTACAGGCGCGCCTGCCATTCGCCGATGCCGAACCAGGCGAACGTCAGCGCGTTCAGCCAGGTCTGCAGCGGCGGCTTCTCGAAATACTTGTAGCCGTTGTAGCGCGGCGTGATCCAGTCGCCGGTGACGAACATTTCCCGCGCCATTTCCGCGTAGCGGCCTTCGTCGCTCGGGATCAGGTGGCGCAGCCCGAGCGGCGCGAACCAGACGATCGCGAGCGCGACGAGCAGGAGGACGAGCGTGATGCGATTGAGCGGTAGCCTCGACGGCGTATCGTTCATGAATTTTCAGCCTGTTGGTTGTTGTAAGCGCCGCCGGCGGGTTGCGCCGGCGGCGGCCGGCTTGCCGGTTGCCGATCCGCGTGTTGATCCGGGGATCGACCCGGTGTGCCGGCCCGAGTTTTACCGCATCGGGGATTAACGTTCAATTAAGAGCGCGGCGGCCACTTTGCGGCCCTCGGCCATCAGGATGTTGTAAGTTCGGCAGGCGGCCTGGAAATCCATCGTCTCGACGCCGATCCGCTTGGCCGTCAGCGCGGCCACGAGGCGCGGGTGCGGGAAGCGCAGCCGCGCGCCGCTGCCGAAGATCACGAGTTCGGGGGCCGGGTCGAGCAGCATCGCGAAATGCTCGGGCGCGAGCGCGTCGAACGACGACACGGGCCAGTCCCGCACCGGTGCGCCGGGCAGCACGATGACGCTCCCTTCGTGGCGTTGGAGGTTGACGTCGACATAATCGGGGCCGTAGCCGGTGACGGTGTTGAGCGCGCCGCTCGTGTCCTGGTGCAGTTTCAAATCGGTATTCCGCGGTTCCGTGGAGGGAGGGTCTGGCAAGGGCCGCACGGGCCCGGGCGGCCGTTTCGCGACCGCCGCACGCGGGACGCCTGACGGCGCGGGCCCGGAGCGGCCATGGTGCATTGCGAAAGTTGGCCAAAATCCGCTAAATTATAACTTTTTGGTCGCCCCCGGGCGCCACTTGCATCGTGCGTCGCCACAAGCCGCGTCCGACTGCCCGCATTTTCCCCAGTCTAGACAGCGCGCATCGACCAGCCGCTTTCCAGTTTTGATCCCGTCCCCGGCCGCAAGGCCAACCCAGGAACCGTGTCGTCGTGAAACCGATTCAGAAGTCGAACAAGCTGCTCAACGTCTGCTACGACATCCGTGGCCCGGTGCTCGAGCACGCGAAGCGCCTCGAGGAAGAAGGCCACCGCATCATCAAGCTGAACATCGGCAACCTCGCGCCGTTCGGTTTCGACGCGCCGGACGAAATCATTCAGGACATGATCCGCAACCTGCCGGCGTCGTCCGGCTATTCGGATTCGAAGGGCGTGTTCTCGGCCCGCAAGGCCGTGATGCACTACACGCAGGAAAAGGGTGTCGTGGGCGTCGGCCTCGACGACATCTACATCGGCAACGGCGCGTCCGAACTGATCGTGATGGCGACCCAGGCGCTGCTGAACGACGGCGACGAAGTGCTGCTGCCGGCGCCCGACTACCCGCTGTGGACGGCCGCCGTGAGCCTGTCGGGCGGCACGCCCGTGCACTACGTGTGCGACGAGCAGAACGCGTGGATGCCCGACCTCGACGACATCCGCCGCAAGATCACGCCGAACACCAAGGCGATCGTCGTGATCAACCCGAACAACCCGACCGGCGCGCTTTATTCCGACGAATTGCTGCTCGAGCTGCTCGAGATCGCGCGTCAGCACGGGCTGATCGTGTTCGCCGACGAGGTCTACGACAAGATCGTCTACGACGGGCTCGAGCACACGGCGCTGGGCTCGCTGTCGGAAGACGTGATCACCGTCACGTTCAACAGCCTGTCGAAAAGCTATCGCTCGTGCGGCTACCGCGCGGGCTGGATGGCCGTGTCGGGCCTCGGCGGCGACAACCGCCGGCGCGCGAAGGATTACCTGGAAGGCCTCGGGATCCTGTCGTCGATGCGCCTGTGCGCGAACGTGCCCGGGCAGTTCGCGATCCAGACCGCGCTCGGCGGCTACCAGAGCATCAACGAGCTGATCGTGCCGAGCGGGCGCCTCTTCAAGCAGCGCGAGCTCGCGTACGACATGCTCACGTCGATTCCCGGCGTGACCTGCGTGAAGCCGCAGGCCGCGCTGTACATGTTCCCGCGCCTCGATCCGAAGCTTTATCCGATCCAGAACGACCAGCAGTTCATCCTCGACCTGTTGCTCGAGGAACGCGTGCTGCTCGTGCAGGGGACGGGCTTCAACTGGGGCGCGCCGGATCACTTCCGCGTGGTCTTCCTGCCGAACCTCGACGACCTGACCGATTCGATCAACCGGATCGCGCGCTTCCTCGACGGCTACCGCAAGCGTCATTCGGTCTGAGCGGACAGCGTCCCCGGGCATTCATTCAATTCTTACTCATCGATCACACGCAGCATGGAACCGATCAAAGTTGGCCTGTTGGGCTTCGGCACCGTCGGCAGCGGCACCTTCACGGTGCTGCACCGCAACCAGGAAGAAATCAAGCGACGCGCGGGGCGCGGCATCGAGATCGCGCGCATTGCCGTGCGCAATCCGGCCAAGGCGCAGGCCGCGCTCGGCGGTAACGCCGGCGCCGTGCAGATCACCGACGATTTCAACGCGGTCGTCGACGATCCGTCGATCTCGATCATCGCCGAGATGATCGGCGGCACGGGCATCGCACGCGAGCTCGTGCTGCGCGCGATCGCGAACGGCAAGCACGTCGTGACGGCGAACAAGGCGCTGCTCGCGGTGCACGGCACCGAGATCTTCGAGGCCGCGCGCGAGAAGGGCGTGATGGTCGCGTTCGAGGCGGCCGTCGCCGGCGGCATCCCGATCATCAAGGCGCTGCGCGAAGGCCTGACCGCGAACCGTATCCAGTACATCGCCGGCATCATCAACGGCACGACGAACTACATCCTGTCGGAAATGCGCGACCGCGGCCTCGACTTCGCGACCGCGCTGAAGGCCGCGCAGGAGCTCGGCTATGCGGAAGCCGATCCGACCTTCGACATCGAAGGCGTCGACGCCGCGCACAAGGCGACCATCATGAGCGCGATCGCGTTCGGCGTGCCGGTCCAGTTCGACCGTGCCTACGTCGAAGGCATCAGCAAGCTCGACGCGACCGACATCCGCTACGCGGAAGAGCTCGGCTACCGGATCAAGCTGCTCGGCATCACGCGCCGCGCCGAAAAGGGCATTGAACTGCGCGTGCACCCGACGCTGATTCCGGAGAAGCGCCTGCTCGCGAACGTCGAGGGCGCGATGAACGCGGTCGTCGTGCACGGCGACGCGGTCGGCACGACGCTGTACTACGGCAAGGGCGCGGGCGCGGAACCGACCGCGTCGGCGGTCGTCGCGGATCTCGTCGACGTCACGCGCCTGCACACGGCCGATCCCGAGCATCGCGTGCCGCATCTCGCGTTCCAGCCGGACAGCCTGTCGAACACGCCGATCCTGCCGATCGAGGAAGTGACGAGCGGCTACTACCTGCGCCTGCGCGTGGCCGACCAGACCGGCGTGCTCGCGGACATCACGCGCATCCTCGCCGCCACGGGCATCTCGATCGACGCGCTGCTGCAGAAGGAATCGGAGCAGGTCGACGACGCGAACGGCGAAACCGACATCATCCTGATCACGCACGAGACGCTCGAGAAGCACGTGAACGCGGCGATCGCGCAGATCGAGAGCCTCGCGACGGTGGTCTCGAAGGTGACGAAGCTGCGCATGGAAGCGCTGAACTGAGGACCAGGAACGACATGAACTACATCTCCACGCGCGGCGCCGGCATCGGCGAGCGCCACACGTTCTCCGACATCCTGCTCGGCGGCCTCGCGAAGGACGGCGGGCTGTACCTGCCGGCCGAATACCCGCAGGTGTCGGCCGACGAACTCGCGCGCTGGCGCACGCTGCCGTACGCGGATCTCGCGTTCGAGATCCTGTCGAAGTTCTGCGACGACGTGCCGGCCGACGACCTGCGCGCGATCACGCGCCGCACCTATACGGCCGCCGTATACAGCAACACGCGCCACGGCGAGAACGCGTCCGACATCACGCCGCTGAAGACGCTCGGCACCGAGAGCGGCGCGGCGCTGTCGCTGCTCGAACTGTCGAACGGCCCGACGCTCGCGTTCAAGGACATGGCGATGCAGCTGCTCGGCAACCTGTTCGAGTACACGCTCGCGAAGCACGGCGAAGCGCTGAACATCCTCGGCGCGACGTCGGGCGACACGGGCAGCGCGGCCGAGTACGCGATGCGCGGCAAGGCAGGCGTGCGCGTGTTCATGCTGTCGCCGCACAAGAAGATGAGCGCGTTCCAGACCGCCCAGATGTTCAGCCTGCAGGATCCGAACATCTTCAACCTTGCGGTCGAAGGCGTGTTCGACGACTGCCAGGACATCGTGAAGGCCGTCTCGAACGATCACGCGTTCAAGGCGCAGCAGAAGATCGGCACGGTCAACTCGATCAACTGGGCGCGCGTCGTCGCGCAGGTCGTGTACTACTTCAAGGGCTATTTCGCGGCGACGGCGTCGAACGACGAGCGCGTGTCGTTTACGGTGCCGTCGGGCAACTTCGGCAACGTCTGCGCGGGTCACATCGCGCGGATGATGGGCCTGCCGATCGCGAAGCTCGTGGTCGCGACCAACGAGAACGACGTGCTCGACGAGTTCTTCCGCACCGGCGCATACCGCGTGCGCAGCGCGGAAAACACCTATCACACGAGCAGCCCGAGCATGGACATCTCGAAGGCGTCGAACTTCGAGCGCTTCGTGTTCGACCTGCTCGGCCGCGATCCGGCCCGCGTGATGCAGCTGTTCCGCGACGTCGAGGAGAAGGGCGGTTTCGATCTCGCGGCGAGCGGCGATTTCGCGCGCGTGGCCGAATTCGGCTTCGTGTCGGGCCGCAGCAGCCACACGGACCGTATCGCGACGATCCGCGACGTGTTCTCGCGCTACGACACGATGATCGATACGCACACGGCCGACGGCGTGAAGGTCGCGCGCGAGCATCTTGACGCGGGCGTGCCGATGGTCGTGCTCGAGACGGCCCAGCCGATCAAGTTCGGCGAGACGATCCGCGAAGCGCTCGATCGCGAGGCCGAGCGGCCGGCCGCATTCGACGGGCTCGAGGCGCTGCCGCAGCGTTTCGAGGTCGTGAAGGCCGACGCGCAGCAGGTGAAGGACTTCATCGTCGCGCATACGGGCGCGTAACGTAGCATTGGGGTAGTACCGGGATAGCACCGTGCCGCGGGGTCGCAAGCCCGGCGGCGCAGGACGGCCGGAATGCCGATTCGTCGCACGGATCGGGGTTCCGGCCGTTTTGTTTTGGTTGGGCGGCGGCCACGCCCGGGCGCGTCGGCCGACGGCGCGCGAATCGAAACAAGTGCCAGTGCCGCGCGTTCGCGCCGATCACAGTTGCCGCATGTCCGGCATATCGCGCGTGGGCGCGACGGCGTCGCTACAATGACGTATTGACTCCAACGTTTCCCCGATTCCATCGATGTCGAACCCGAATCCCGCGGCGCCGCGCGCGCCGATGCTGTCGACCGCCGAAGCGCTCGCCGCGCTGCTCGAAGCCGCGAAGCCGCTGCCCGGCGCCGAAACCGTCGCCACGCTCGATGCGCTCGGCCGCGTGCTGGCGGCCGACGTGAGCTCGCCGCTCGACGTGCCGCCGATGCATACGAGCGCGATGGACGGCTACGCGGTGCGCGTCGCCGACCTGCTGCACGGCGAGCGGCGCCTGCCGGTGTCGCAGCGGATTCCGGCCGGCCATCCGGCCGCGCCGCTCGCGGCGGGCACGGCCGCGCGGATCTTCACCGGCGCGACGGTGCCGGCCGGCGCCGACGCCGTCGTGATGCAGGAGCAGACGGCGGCCGACGGCGACGCGGTCGAGATCCTGCACACGCCGAAGGCCGGTGAATGGATCACCGCGCAGGGCGCGGACATCCGCCAGGGTTCTGTGATCCTGCCGGCCGGCACGCGGCTCACGCCGCAGGCGCTCGGGCTGGCCGCGTCGGTCGGCTGCGCGCAGCTGTCGGTTGCGCGGCGGATTCGCGTCGCGGTGTTCTTCACCGGCGACGAACTGACGGTGCCGGGCGAGCCGTTGAAGCCCGGCGCGATCTACAACTCGAACCGCTTCACGCTGCGCGGGCTGCTGGAGCGGCTCGGCTGCCACGTGACCGACTACGGGATCGTGCCCGACTCGCTCGCCGCGACCCGCGACACGCTGCGCGAGGCCGCGCGCGATCACGACGTGATCCTGACGAGCGGCGGCGTATCGGTCGGCGACGAGGATCACGTGAAGCCGGCTGTCGAGGCCGAAGGGCGGCTCGCGCTGTGGCAGATCGCGATGAAGCCGGGCAAGCCGCTCGCGTTCGGCGCGGTGCGCCGCGGCGACGCGCGTCCCGACGCGCATTTCATCGGGCTGCCGGGCAACCCCGTGTCGAGCTTCGTCACGTTCCTGCTGTTCGTGCGGCCGTTCCTGCTGCGCCTGTCCGGCGTGCGCGACGTCGCGCCGCGCGCGCTGTCGCTGCGCGCGGACTTCTCGCAAGGCAAGGGCGACCGGCGCAACGAATTCCTGCGCGCGCGCGTCAACGCGGCCGGCGGCCTCGACCTGTTCCCGAACCAGAGCTCGGCGGTGCTGACATCGACGGTCTGGGGCGACGGCCTGATCGACAATCCGCCGCAGCACGCGATCAGCGCGGGCGAGACCGTGCGTTTCATTCCGTTTTCCGAACTGCTGTCGTAATACGACGGCTTCCCGACCTATGAAGATTCAGCTGAAATTCTTTGCCAGCGTGCGCGAGGCGCTGGGCGTGTCCGGCGAGCAGGCCGACGTGCCGGACGGCGTGACGACCGTCGGCGACGTGCGCGCCTGGCTGCGCCTGCGCGGCGGCGCGTGGGCCGAGACGCTCGCCGAAGGGCGCGCGTTGCGCATGGCATGCAATCACGAGATGACCGATCCCGATACGCGGCTCACCGACGGTTGCGAGGTCGCGTTTTTTCCGCCGGTGACGGGCGGTTGAGCTTTGCATGGGACCAGAGTAGAGCGCTGAAGCGCTAACTCTGGTCGACAGAGGCAGATGATGGCAACGATACGAGTCCAGACCGACGATTTCGACCTGAACGCCGAAGTCGCGGCATTACGCGCGCGCAACCCGAAGATCGGCGCGATCGCGTGCTTCGTCGGCACCGTGCGCGACCTGAACGAAGGCGATTCGGTCGCCGCGATGGAGCTCGAGCACTATCCGGGGATGACCGAGAAGGCGCTCGAGAAGATCGCCGCCGAGGCCGGCCGGCGCTGGCCCGGGATCGACGTCGCGATCGTGCATCGCGTCGGCCGGCTGCTGCCGCTCGACCAGATCGTGATGGTCGCGACGGTCGCGTCGCATCGCGGCGACGCGTTCGCGTCATGCGAATTCGTGATGGACTACCTGAAGACCGAGGCGCCGTTCTGGAAGAAGGAAACGACGCCGGACGGCGAGCGCTGGGTCGATGCCCGCAGTACCGACGATGCGGCGCTCGCGCGCTGGGGCGTCGAATCGGGCAACACGCCGCGTTGAGCGCGGCGTTCGCGTCGTGCGGCGATGTGCCGCAGGCACTCGAGGGTTCGAGCGCTGCGCATCGTCGTGTCAGGCGTCCGGATCCGTGCCGCGTCCGATGATCCTCGTCGGAAACGGCTCGCCGCGGGCGCGTGACGGCAGCGCATGCGGATCGTCGCCCGTGTCGCGGCGGCGCGGCGCGATCGCGTCGAGCAGCGCCTGCTGCTCGGGCGGAATCGGGTAATCCCAGCCGAAGCGGCTCAACTGCAGGCTCTGCGCGATCCGCAGCGCGGGCTCCATGAAGCGGATGGCCGCGGGCGGCGTGTAGCGCCCCTCGACGGTCTTCAGGAACAGCGACAGCCAGCGGCTGAAATGCGCGGGCTCGATCCCGTCGAGCGGCTGGTGCGCCTGCTGCACGTTGCCGCGATAGCCCTTGGTGCCGAGCACGAGGCTCGACCAGAAGCTCACCATCTTCGGCAGATGGTCGTCCCAGCGGCCGTCCAGCTTCGCGTCGAACACGGGGCCGAGCAGTGGATCGGCGCGCACGCGGTCGTAGAACGCGTACACGAGGTCGCGGATGTTGTCTTCGGTCGGTTCGGCGTCGCGCAGGCGGGCCGGGGCGGTATCGGGCGAGGCGGGCAGGGCGGTCATGGCAAAAAAAGGGCCGGGAAATTCAGGGCATCGGTGACGTGTCGGCGGAACGGCAGCGTGGGCAACGCGCAGGACGCCGACGGAATTTTGACGCAAAATAGCGTCCACCCCTGCCTGAAAAATGCGTAGATGTTATGCATCTTATTGCGCGCAGGCCGTCCCGGCAACCCGGCGTCGTTAGTGGCCTCGATAGCCGCCCCGGCGCGCGTTCGGATCGACCCGCTTCGCCTGAGCGGGGCACGATCGACGATTTTCCGTATCTGCTCATGAGACTCACCGACTACACCGACTACTCGCTGCGCGTCATGCTGTACCTCGCCGTGCGCGGCGAGGGGCTCGCGACGATCCAGGAGATCTCGGACGCCTACGGCATCTCGAAGAACCATCTGATGAAAGTCGTGCAGCAGCTCGGCGAGCTCGGCTGGGTCGATACCGTGCGCGGCCGCAACGGCGGGCTGCGGCTGTTCCCAGAATCGCTGAAGCTGACGGTCGGCCAGGTGGTGCGCGCGACCGAGAACGATTTCGCGCTGGTCGGCTGCTTCGTGGCCGACGGCGACGAGCCGCGCGGCTGCGTGATCGAGCCGCAGTGCCGCCTGAAGGGCGTGCTGGCGGCCGCGCGCGACGCATTCTTCGCCGAGCTCGACCGCCACACGCTCGGCGAGCTGACCGTGTCCGCGTCGCCGCTCGCCGCGCTGCTGGGCATTCGTCCGATCGCGCTGGTGCGCGCCGAGCCGTCCGGGGGATGACGCGCCGGCGGACGCCGAATCGTCGTCGAGGGGCGACTGACACGCGGGCGCCATCCCCGCCGTCCGCGCTGCGGCCCGCCCGCAGGCCGCAGCGTCGCCGCCCGGCGATTTTTGCGTTGAATCAACCCGAATTTCGCTTGAAACCCGTATAACCATCCTCATCTTGGTGTTAATCGAAAAATTGGAGGTCTCACCAAATGAGAATCGACAAGCTCACCACCAAGTTCCAGGAAGCACTCGCGGACGCGCAAAGCCTCGCGGCGGGCCGCGACAATCAATACATCGAACCCGTTCACGTGCTGGCGGCGCTGGTCGCGCAGCAGGACGGCTCCGCCCGCTCGCTGATGTCGCGCGCGGGCGTTCACGTGCAGGCGCTGCAAGGCGCGCTGAACGAAGCCATTTCGCGCCTGCCGCAAGTGACGGGCACGGGTGGCGACATCCAGATCGGCCGGGAGCTGGCCGGGCTGCTGAACCAGGCCGACAAGGAAGCGCAGAAGCTCAACGACACGTTCATTGCGAGCGAGATGTTCCTGCTCGCCGTGTCCGACGACAAGGGCGAAGCCGGCAAGCTGGCCCGCCAGCACGGCCTCACGCGCAAGGCGCTCGAAGCCGCGATCGCCGCGGTGCGCGGCGGCTCGCAGGTGCACAGCCAGGACGCGGAAAGCCAGCGCGAGGCGCTGAAGAAATACACGGTCGACCTGACCGAGCGCGCCCGCGCGGGCAAGCTCGATCCGGTGATCGGCCGCGACGACGAAATCCGCCGTTCGATCCAGATCCTGCAGCGCCGCACCAAGAACAACCCGGTGCTGATCGGCGAGCCGGGCGTCGGCAAGACCGCGATCGTCGAAGGGCTCGCGCAGCGGATCGTCAACGGCGAAGTGCCCGAGACGCTGAAGGGCAAGCGCGTGCTGTCGCTCGACATGGCCGCGCTGCTCGCCGGCGCGAAGTACCGCGGCGAGTTCGAGGAGCGCCTGAAGGCCGTGCTCAACGACATCGCGAAGGACGAAGGCCAGACGATCGTGTTCATCGACGAGATCCACACGATGGTCGGTGCCGGCAAGGCCGAAGGTGCGATGGACGCGGGCAACATGCTGAAGCCGGCGCTGTCGCGCGGCGAGCTGCACTGCATCGGCGCGACCACGCTCGACGAATACCGCAAGTACATCGAGAAGGATGCCGCGCTCGAGCGCCGCTTCCAGAAGGTGCTCGTCGACGAGCCGAGCGTCGAGGCGACGATCGCGATCCTGCGCGGGCTGCAGGAGAAGTACGAACTGCACCACGGCGTCGACATCACCGACCCGGCGATCGTCGCCGCGGCCGAGCTGTCGCACCGCTACATCACCGATCGTTTCCTGCCGGACAAGGCAATCGACCTGATCGACGAGGCTGCGTCGAAGATCAAGATGGAAATCGATTCGAAGCCCGAAGAGATGGACAAGCTCGATCGTCGTCTGATCCAGCTGAAGATCGAGCGCGAGGCCGTGAAGAAGGAGCAGGACGAAGCGTCGCAGAAGCGCCTGCAGCTGATCGAGGAAGAGATCGAGCGTCTTGGTCGCGAATATGCTGACCTGGAAGAGATCTGGACCGCCGAGAAGGCCGCGGTGCAAGGCAGCGCGCAGCTCAAGGAAGAGATCGAGAAGGTGCGCGCCGACATCGCGCGTCTGCAGCGGGAAGGCAAGCTGGAGAAGGTCGCCGAGCTGCAGTACGGCAAGCTGCCGCAACTCGAGTCGCGACTGAAGCAGGTCACGCAGGCCGAAGAGCAGGAGCAGCACAACCCGACGCGTCCGCGTCTGCTGCGCACGCAGGTCGGCGCGGAAGAAATCGCGGAAGTCGTGTCGCGCGCAACCGGGATTCCGGTGTCGCGGATGATGCAGGGCGAACGCGAGAAGCTGCTGCACATCGAGGAAAAGCTGCACGAGCGCGTGGTCGGCCAGGACGAGGCGATCAGCGCGGTCGCGGATGCGATCCGTCGTTCGCGCGCGGGTCTCGCCGATCCGAACCGTCCGTACGGCTCGTTCCTGTTCCTCGGCCCGACGGGGGTCGGCAAGACCGAGCTGTGCAAGGCGCTGGCGTCGTTCCTGTTCGATTCCGAAGAGCACCTGATCCGCATCGACATGAGCGAGTTCATGGAGAAGCACAGCGTCGCGCGGCTGATCGGCGCGCCGCCGGGCTACGTCGGCTACGAGGAAGGCGGCTACCTGACGGAAGCCGTGCGCCGCAAGCCGTACAGCGTGATCCTGCTCGACGAGATCGAGAAGGCGCATCCGGACGTGTTCAACGTGCTGCTGCAGGTGCTCGACGACGGCCGCATGACCGACGGGCAGGGGCGTACGGTCGACTTCAAGAACACGGTGATCGTGATGACGTCGAACCTCGGCTCGCAGGTGATCCAGGCGATGACGGGTTCGCCGCAGGAAGAGATCAAGGACGCCGTGTGGCTCGAAGTGAAGCAGCACTTCCGTCCCGAGTTCCTGAACCGGATCGACGACGTCGTCGTGTTCCACGCGCTCGATCGCAGCAACATCGAGTCGATCGCGAAGATCCAGCTGGCGCGCCTGCACGACCGGCTCGCGAAGCTGGACATGGCGCTCGACGTGTCGCCGGCGGCGCTCGAACAGATCGGGAAGGTCGGCTACGATCCGCTGTTCGGCGCACGGCCGCTGAAGCGCGCGATCCAGCAGGAGATCGAGAACCCGGTCGCGAAGCTGATTCTCGCGGGCCGCTTCGGTCCGAAGGACGTGATCCCGGTCGACATCAACGACGGCCAGTTCGTGTTCGACCGCGTCGTGCACTAAAGCGAATGCGTCAGGCTCGGCGCAGCGATGCCGGGCCCGCGCAACAGCAGACACCCCGCCGAGGCGCGCCTCGGCGGGGTGTTTTTTTATGTCACGACGACTTCGGCATCGTCATTCGCAGGCCTGGCGCCCACTCACGGAGACGGCAGGCTGCAAGAGGTGTTTCTGACTTCGCAATTCACATCCCCTGCTTTTTTGCACATGCCTAGCGCTTTGCTTTCGACCGCTTTCAAACCTAGCGTTTTCGGGTCGGCCGGACTCATGTCGACATCCTCGATCCCAACGTAATATGCATTTCGTTTCCCCCATGCCACCGCCCAGCATCCATTGCGCACTTCAACCTTGATCTTGCAATCTGGCTGTCCGCAATCGCGTAATGCTTCTTTTCTTGCGGCAACGGCGTTTCTACTGTCCTCGGATCTGCCGCCGGCTCCTTTTGCGCCATATCCGTTGTCAGCATATGCGCCATAGCTCTCCTCCCATCTGCCGGTTTCATAACGAAGCCAGCCATCCCCGTGGTTGGGCCCGGAAGGGTTGGTCGGGCCGGTACGGCGCGAAGGGGGAGCGTCGTCGTCGATTTGTCCGCCACATCCCGGTTGCCCTGGCGCCAGTCCCGGCGGACACCCCGGAAACTGCATCATCCCGCCCCCCGGCGCCATCCCCATCTGCGCATATACGGGTGCCGCGATTGAGCCAAACAACAGCAGAAACGATATTGGCAAATACTTGCTCATGCCCGATCTCCATCTACATTGCCCCTCCAGGTGTGTCGATGCCTGGGGGCACGATCTGTGCGCTGCGCCAGTCATTCGACCATGTGGAAAGGATTGCTAACTAATTATGGGGATTATGCCAATCATGATCCGAGCTTCAGCGACCTAGGTTGAACAAGATCATGCGGCGGCGCCCCGTCCCAGCGCGCGACGGACCATCAATTGCAACTGGTGCGGATACACCGGACACGCATCGGGCCCGGGCGGCGATGTCGGAAGATCGGCCTCGCCGCCCGGTTCAGTCGTCCTCGGCTGCTTCGCAGCGAGTTTCAAGCCCAGTGAAGCTGCTGGCGAGGCTCGACGACTGCATTTCCCATGCCGCGCGATAGCGCGGTGCAGCGCTTAAGCTTGCTTGTTGCCGCCGAACATGCCGGCGAGCTGCGTGAGCGTGCCGAGCACGTTCGACGTGTCGATCTGGCCGCCGGCCGGCACTTCGCCGTTCGGCGTCGCGCTGTTGACGACGTGCGGCAGCACCTGCGCGAGGATCGACGAGGCCTGGCCCGGATCGATGCCGATCTTGCTGGCGAGCGAACCGACGACGTCCGAGCCGAGCACGTTCTGCAACGTGTCGGGCGAGATCGGCTGGTTTTCGCCGGTGCCGACCCACGAGCCGATCACCTCGCCGGCGCCGCCTTTCTGAAACTTCTCGATCAGGCCGTTCAGCCCGCCCGGCTGGTTGTTGATGAATTCGAGCGCGGTCGCGATCAGCGCGCTTTGCGAGTTGCCGCCGGCCTGGCCGCCGAGCAGACCGCCAACGATATCGAGGAGACCCATGGTTTCACCTTTACTGAAAAGGGCGCCGTGACGACGGCGCCCGTTGATCGAATGCCGCGCGCACGCCATCGCGCACGCGGCGCACATCAGGCGCCCGACGCCGCGGCGGCGGAGGCTGCCTTGTCCTTCTTGCTCTTCTTCTTCGAACCCTTCGTCGCCTTCGTGGACGACGCTGCGGCCGGCGCGCTCGCGCCCGCGTCGGCGGATGCCGCCGCGGCTGCGGCCGCCTTGTCCTTCTTCGATGCGCGCTTGCTCTTGGCCGGCTTGGTCGCCGCTTCCGGAGCGCTCGAGGCCGGTGCAGGTGCGGTCGCCGTCGTGCCGGCCGTCGCGGTCGTCGACGTCGGAGCGCTGCCTGCCGACGTCGTGGCCGACGTGGTCGACGTGGTCGACGTGGCCGACGAGGTCGTCGCCGAGGTCGTCGCGGCCGGCTTCGACAGCTTCACGCCCTTCGGCGGCGTCGACGAGCCGCCGATCGTCAGGCCGTTTTCCTCGAGATGCCCGACCGACTTCGTGCCGAGACCCTTCACGCGGTTCGCGAGATCGTCCGCGTCCTTGAACGGGCCGTTCTTGGTGCGTTCGTCGATGATCGCCTTCGACTTCACGGGGCCGAGGCCCTTCACCGATTCGAGCGCGGTCTGGTCGGCCGTGTTGACTTCGACGGCCGCGGCGAGGCCGGCGGCAAGCGACAGCGATAGCGCGACGAACAGCATCAGCAGCTTTTTCAGCATGGCAAAGGCTCCCTGGTTCTGACGGATGAATGGCTGTTGCAACGGACGGCGGGGCGAGACCTGGCCGGGCGTCGCCGTTAAGCATAGGACAAATGCGTGCCCTTTTTGAGACAGGCTGACCGAATCTTGCTGAAGGCTTGCGTCGCTGTAAAGACCGAAAGCCGCGCCGGGCGGCGGTTTTGACCATTCTTTACGGTGTCCGCGGCGGTGATTCCAAATTGTTGTACTTGGCCGTTCGACAACGCTTGACTTAGAGTGAACTCTAACTCCTAACCTTGTTCCTGCCATGTCGAAAACCGTATCCAGACCTTCCGCCGCCGGTCCGCTCACGATCGGCCAAGTCGCCGAACTGACCGGCGTGTCGACGCATACGCTGCGGTATTACGAGCAGGCCGGCCTGCTGCGCGCGATTTCGCGCACGGCGGCCGGGCACCGGCTCTACGCGCCGGCCGACCTTGACTGGCTGGACTTCGTGATGCGCCTGAAGGCGACCGGCATGCCGATCGCACAGATGCAGCAGTTCGCGGCGCTGCGTGCGCAAGGCGAGTCGACGTTCGGTGCGCGGCGGCACTTGCTGGTCGCGCATCGCGACGCGGTGCGCGCGCATATCGCGGAGCTGCAGGCGAGCCTCGACGCGATCAGCGACAAGATCACGTACTACGAGACGCAGGAACGCGAGACGGAACGACGGGCGAACCCTTCTCACTCTTTATCGGAACAGGACGGACACCATGGAACAACGCGTTGACGACCGCTATGCGCGGGGCTGGGACAAGCTGAAGGAAATCGACGGCGAAGCGGGCGAGCGCGTGATCGCCGCGCTCGCGTCGATCGCGCCGGATTTCGGCCGGATGGTGATCGAATTTCCGTTCGGCGACATCTACAGCCGGCCGCAGCTCGACCTGAAGTCGCGCGAAATCGCGACGATCGCGGCGCTGGCCGCGCTCGGCAACGCGCAGCCGCAGCTGAAGGTGCATATCGAGGCTGCGCTGAACGTCGGCTGCACCCGCGACGAGATCGTCGAGGTGTTCATTCAGATGGCCGTTTATGCAGGGTTTCCGGCCGCGCTCAATGCGTTGTTCGCCGCACACGAGGTGTTCACGCGGCGCGATGAAGCGGCCGGCCGGGACGGCGGCACGACCGAAGCGGTCGCGCACGCCGCGTGATGCGACGCGTGCCGGTGCGTCAGATGAACCGGATGCATCAGATGCTTCAGATGCGGTGCGGCGCGACGATCCGGTGTTTCGCGATCCGCCGGTACAGCGTCGCGCGCGAGATGCCGAGCGCCTGCGCGGCAGCGTCCGGCCGCCAGCGATGCGCGGTGAGCGCCGCGACGATGCGGCCGCGTTCGTCGTCCGGCAGCGTGCCGGCCGGGCCGGCGCCGAGCTGCGCGGCGAGATCGGCAGGCAGGTCGCGCCGCGTCACGCGTGCGGCGTCGCACACCGCGCACGCATAGCGCAGCACGTTGCGCAGCTGCCGCACGTTGCCGGGCCACGGATACGCGGCGAGCTGCTCGGCGAGCGTCGCGTCGAGCGTGAGCACGTGGCCGGTCGCCTGCGCTTCCTCGGCGAACACCGCGGCGATCACGTCGCACACGTCCGCGCGCTCGCGCAGCGGCGGCAGTTCGAACGTCGCGCCGCTCAGCCGGTAGTACAGATCCTCGCGGAACGTGCCGTCGGCCACCATCTGTGCGAGATCGCGGTGCGTCGCGCAGATCACGTCGAGATCGACGCGCACGGGCGTATCGCTGCCGAGCGGCACGACCTCGCCGTCGGCGAGCACGCGCAGCAGGCGCGTCTGCAGCGTGAGCGGCATGTCGCCGATTTCGTCGAGGAACAGCGTGCCGCCGTCGGCGAGCGCGATCTTGCCGCGCGCGCCGTGCTTGCGCGCACCGGTGAACGCACCGGCCGCATAGCCGAACAGCTCGCTTTCGATCAGCGCCTCGGGCAGCGCGCCGCAGTTGACTGCGACGAACGGCCGTGCGCGTCGCGCACCGGCGTCGTGGATCGCGCGGGCGAACACTTCCTTGCCCGCACCGGTTTCACCGAGCACGAGAATCGGCAGCCGCTTGCTCGCGACCCGCAGCGCGAGTTCGGCCTGCTGCGCGACGCGCGCGTCGCTGCTGTGCAGGAACGGCGTCAGCGCGCCGACGTGGCGCTGCGCGGTGCCGGGGCGGCGCGATGCCGGGGCGGCCCGTGCCGTGCCGGTTTCGCGGCCGGCGCGCCGTAGCGGCGCGCGCAGCCGCGCGTAGAGCGGGGCGCCGGTCGCGCGCAGCCGCAGCGCGACGATCGCATCGAGCCGCGCGGCGTCGCGCAGCGGCATCTCGGTCGCATCGAAGATCTCGTCGATATGGCGCGGTTCGCGCAGCGCCGGCAGCGCGTCGCGCGCCGTCCGGTTCGCGGCGACGATATTGCCGCATTCGTCGAACGCGATCAGCCATTCGGGCTGCGCCTCGACGTAGTGACGATTCGGATGCCCGAACAATATCCAGTGCTGCGCGGTGCTGTGCACGAAGTAGCCATCCTCGATCAGCGCCGCGCTCTGCCGCACGAGCTGGTACACGAGACGCTGGCTGTCGCGGCCGTCCGGCGACTGGACGGCCGACGCATCGAGCACGCCGATCAGTTCGCCGCCCGGCGCGAAGATCGGGGCCGCGCTGCAGGTGAGTGTGGTGAACGCCGCGCGGAAGTGGTCGGTCTTGTGCACGGTGATCGGCGCGAGATCGGTCAGCACGCTCGCGACGCCGCAGGTGCCTTCCTCGCTTTCCGACCAGCACGAGCCGATGTGCAGCCCCGCATGACGGAAGTCGTTGCGGCGTTCGCGGTCGATCCGGTAGTCGATCGTCACGCCGTGCGCGTCGGTCAGCATCACGCAGTAGTCGGCGACGCGAATCATGTCGTGCAGGCGCGTCAGGCACTGGCCCGATGCGCGCAGGAAGGCCTCCTCCTTGTCGCGCACCTCGCGAAGCTCGGCCGCGGTCAGCACGCGCGGGCCGATCGACGACGCCGGGTCGAGCGCGTAGCGCTCGAGCGAGCGCTGCCACGACGACACCAGACGCGCGGAATCGGCCGGCGCGGGCAGGCGTCCGGCGAGCGCGCCGAGCACACGGTCGGCGTGCTGGGCCTGGGGGACGGCATAGGGCATGATCGGCTCCGGTTCCGGACTGCGGGGAATTCGATGTTCTTGTAGCACATCCGCTTGCGCGGATCACATTGCATCGCAGCACGCGCGCGGCGTGAGACGTTCGTCTCAGCGGTATCTCAGCCGGTCTCGTGCGGCTGAGACGCGCGGGCAGGCCGCGCGCGACGGTGGGCCGGCGCACGGCGGTGCGCGCCGCGCCGCGATCCGCGTGGCTTGCCGGCGAAATCGCAGCCCGGATGAAGGCGCCGAAACCGGCGCGTCGGGAGATCGACCGCGTGAGACGCACGGACGGTTTCGCGGGGCGTCGGGCGGTCGCGGCAGCAGATGCCGATGCCAGGCGTACCGGCCGAGCCAGTTCGCACGCGGGTTTCGCGGTCATTGCACACACGGTGGCACGCCACTTGCAGATGTCACGGGCAAGCCGGCGCAATCGCGTCGGCGACGACGATCCGCTGCCCTCGATGACGGCGGACGACACATGCAAGGCCGGCGCGCGAGCGCCGGTCCACTGGATGGAGACAAGCCCGTGACGACGCCCGTGACCGTCGGCGTGATCGCGAACCCCGCATCGGGGCGCGACATTCGCCGCCTGACGACGCATGCATCCGTATTCCCGACGGCGGAAAAGGCCAACATGGTCGTGCGCCTGCTCGCCGGCCTCGGTGCGATGGGCGTCGAGCGCGTGCTGACCTTGCGCGACAAGACGGGCATCGCGACGCTGCTGATGCGTGCGCTCGATACGCATCGCGCGGTCGCGCCGCACGAGCGCTGGCCCGACGTCGAATTCGTCGACCTGCCGATCTCGGACACCGTCGCCGACACGCAGGCCGGTGCCGCCTACATGCGCCGGATGGAAGTCGCGCTGATCGTCGTGCTCGGCGGCGACGGCACGCATCGCGCAGTCGCTGCGCATTGCGGCGCGACGCCGCTCGTCGCGCTGTCCACCGGCACCAACAATGCGTTTCCCGAACATCGCGAAGCGACCGTCGCGGGCGTCGCGGCAGGACTCGCCGCGACCGGCGCTGTGCCGGCGGAGGTCGCGTTCACGCGCAACAAGCGGCTCGTCGTGCGCTGCGCGGCGGGTGCGAACGCGGGGCGCGAGGAGATCGCGCTCGTCGACGTGTGCGCGGCCCGCCAGCGCTTCATCGGTGCGCGCGCGATCTCGGGGCCCGACGACATCGACACGCTCTACCTGACGTTTGCGGAGCCGGACGGCATCGGCCTGTCCGCGCTCGGCGGCGCGTGGGCACCGCTCGAGCGCAGCGCGCCGCACGGGCTGGCGATGCGCTTCGCCGCCGACGGCAAGACCGCCGGCACGCCGCTCGTCGCGCCGATCGCACCCGGCCGCGTCGATCGCGTCGTGATGCGCAGCTGCGAGCGGCTCGAGCCGAATGCGTGGCAGACGATCCCGTTCGAGCACGGCACGCTCGCGTTCGACGGCGAGCGCGAGATCGAGGTCGCGCGCGGCGACCGCTACGAGATCGCGCTCGACTGGCGCGGGCCGCTGACGGTCGATGTCGGCCGCACGCTGCGTTACGCGTCGTCGCGGCAGTTGTTGCGCGATGCCGGCGCGTGGCGCGGTTGAGCATTCGCCGTCCCGAACGGCATTTCGACATTCATAACGATCATCAAGGAGACATCGCCATGACAAACCCGCTCGAAGGACAGGTCGCCATCGTGACCGGCGGCGCGCGCGGCATCGGCCGCGGCATTGCACTGACGCTCGCCGGCGCGGGCGCCGACATCCTGCTGGCCGATCTGCTCGACGACGCACTCGACGCGACCGCCCGCGAGGTGCGCGCGCTCGGCCGCCGCGCGGCGATCGCGAAGGTCGACGTCACTCAGGCCGCGCAGGTCGACGCGATGGTCGCGCAGGCGCGCGCCGAACTGGGCCGGCTCGACATCCTCGTGAATTGCGCGGGCGTGATCAGCATCCATCCGGTCGAGGCGCTGACCGAGCGCGACTGGGATTTCGTGATGGACGTGAATGCGAAGGGCACGTTCCTCGGTTGCCGCGCGGCGCTCCCGCATCTGAAGGCGCAGGGGCGCGGCCGGATCATCAACGTCGCATCGATCGCGGGCAAGGAAGGCTTTCCGAATCTCGCGCATTACAGCGCATCGAAATTCGCGGTCGTCGGCTTCACCAACGCGCTCGCGAAGGAGCTCGCGCGCGACGGGGTGACCGTCAACGCGATCTGCCCCGGCATCGTCCGTACCTACATGTGGGACCGGCTGTCCGACGAATGGAAGACCGACGGCGAATCGGTCGAGGAATCGTGGCAGCGGCACCAGTTGACGCTGATCCCGCAGGGCCGCGCGCAGACGCCGGAAGACATGGGCCGGCTCGCGCTGTTCTTCGCGACGATGGACAACGTGACGGGCCAGGCCGTGAACGTCGACGGCGGCTTCACGTTCCATTGACGGCGCACGCCGTGCAATCCGTCGCCGGGGCGTTGCCGCGGCGGCATTCGCAGTCAGACCTATCCAGGAGACACACATGACCGTTTCGACACAGCTCAGCAGGGACACGCTGCTGGACGCCTACCGGCTGATGCGCACGATCCGCGAATTCGAGGAGCGCCTGCACGTCGAGTTCGCGACCGGCGAAATCCCCGGCTTCGTTCACCTGTACGCGGGCGAGGAGGCCTCTGCGGTCGGCACGATGCTGCATCTCGGACTTTCGGACTACGTCGCCACCACGCACCGCGGGCACGGCCACTGCATCGCGAAAGGCGTCGACGTGCACGGGATGATGGCCGAGATCTACGGCAAGAAGACGGGCGTCTGCCACGGCAAGGGCGGCTCGATGCACATCGCCGACCTGGCGATGGGGATGCTCGGCGCGAACGGGATCGTCGGCGCGGGCGGCCCGCTCGTGTGCGGCGCGGCGCTCGCGGCCAAGCACAAGAAGACCGGCGGTGTCGGCGTGTGCTTCTTCGGCGACGGCGCGTCGAACCAGGGCGTGATCTTCGAATCGATGAACCTCGCGTCGGTGTGGCGGTTGCCGGCGATCTTCGTGGCCGAGAACAACGGCTACGCGGAAGCGACGTCGTCGAGCTGGTCGGTCGCGACCGACAACATCGCCGATCGCGCGAACGGCTTCGGGATGCCGGGCGTGATCGTCGACGGCTTCGACTTCTTCGCGGTGCACGAGGCGCTCGGCGAAGCCGTCGCGCGCGCGCGCAACGGCGGCGGCCCGACGCTCGTCGAGGTGAAGTTCACGCGCTACTTCGGCCATTTCGAAGGCGATGCGCAGACCTACCGCGCGCCGGGCGAAGTGCAGAAGCTGCGCGACGAGAAGGACTGCCTTAAGCATTTCGAAGCGCGCGTCGTGCGTGCCGAGGTGCTGACGACCGACGATCTGCGCGCGGTCGATGCGCAGGTGAAGGCGCTGATCGACGATGCGGTCGCGCAGGCGAAGGCCGCGCCGCTGCCCGACGCGGCCGACCTGCTGACCGACGTGTACGTGTCGTACCCGTGAGCGCGATCTGACGCAGCCGCCAGCGGCCGGCGCAGCCGGCACGGCGAACCGAATATCCCAGGAGACAGACATGGCAAGGAAGATCACTTATTCGCAGGCGATCAACGAGGCGCTCGCGCAGGAAATGGCGCGCGACGACAGCGTGATCGTGATGGGCGAGGACAATGCGGGCGGCGCGGGTGCGCCGGGCGAGGACGACGCATGGGGCGGCGTGCTCGGCGTAACGAAGGGGCTGTTTCACAAGTTTCCGGGCCGCGTGCTCGATACGCCGCTGTCGGAAGGCGGCTACATCGGCGGGGCGGTCGGCGCGGCCGCATGCGGGATGCGGCCCGTCGCGGAGCTGATGTTCATCGATTTCATGGGCGTGTGCTTCGACCAGATCTTCAACCAGGCCGCGAAATTCCGCTACATGTTCGGCGGCAAGGCCGTGACGCCGGTCGTGATCCGCGCGATGTACGGCGCGGGCCTGCGCGCGGCCGCGCAGCATTCGCAGATGCTCACGTCGCTGTTTACGCACATTCCGGGGCTGAAGGTCGTGTGTCCGTCGACGCCGTACGACGCGAAGGGGCTGCTGATCCAGTCGATCCGCGACAACGATCCGGTGATCTTCCTCGAACACAAGCTGCTCTACACGCGCGAAGGCGACGTGCCCGAGGAGTCCTATGCGATTCCGTTCGGCGAGGCGAACGTCGTGCGCGAAGGCGACGACGCGACGATCGTCACGTACGGCCGGATGGTGCATCTCGCGACCGACGCGGCCGCGAAGCTCGCGAAGGACGGCATTCACGTCGACGTGATCGACCTGCGCACGACATCGCCGCTCGACGAGGAAACGATCCTCGAAAGCGCGACGCGCACCGGGCGGGTGGTGGTGGTCGATGAAGCGAACCCGCGCTGCTCGATCGCGACCGACATCGCCGCGCTCGTCGCACAACGCGCGTTCCGAACGCTCAAGGCGCCGATCGAGCTCGTCACCGCGCCGCATACGCCCGCGCCGTTCGCCGGCGTGCTGGAAGACCTTTACATCCCGTCCGCCGACGCGATCGCGCAGGCGGTACTCAAGACCAGGAGCTGACACGATGTCGATTCACATGATCACGATGCCCAAGTGGGGGCTGTCGATGGAGCAGGGGCAGGTCAACGGCTGGCTGAAGGCGATCGGCGAGCGCGTGACGAAGGGCGACGAAGTGCTCGACGTCGAGACCGACAAGATTTCGTCGGGCGTCGAGTGCGCGTTCGACGGCACGCTGCGCCGGCAGGTCGCGCAGGAGGGCGAGACGCTGCCGGTCGGTGCGCTGCTCGGTGTGGTGGCCGCGGCCGAGGCGAGCGATGCCGACATCGACGCGGCGATCGCCGAATTCCAGCGCGATTTCGTGCCGGCCGCGGCCGCCGACGACGCGGCCGGCCCGCAGCCCGAGAAGGCGCAGATCGGCGGACGCACGGTCCGGTTCCTGAAGCTCGGCGACGGTTCGGGAACGCCCGCCGTGCTGATCCACGGCTTCGGCGGCGACCTCAACAACTGGCTGTTCAACCACGCGGAGCTCGCCGCGCACCGGCCCGTCTGGGCGCTCGATCTGCCGGGGCATGGCGAGTCGGGCAAGGCAGTCGACACCGGCAGCCTCGACGAACTGGCCGACGCGGTGCTCGCGCTGCTCGATGCGCAGCACATCGAGCGCGCGCACCTGATCGGCCATTCGATGGGCGGCGCGGTGGCGATGACGTTGGCCGACAGCGCGCCGGAGCGCGTCGCATCGCTGACGCTAATCGCGAGTGCGGGGCTCGGCGCCGACATCAACCGCGATTACATCGACGGCTTCGTCGCCGGCAACAGCCGCAACACGCTGAAGCCGCACCTCGGCGCGCTGTTCGCGGACAACGCGCTCGTCACGCGGCAACTGGTCGAGGACCTCGTCAAGTACAAGCGGCTCGAAGGCGTGCAGGCCGCGCTGGAGAAGATCGCGAGCGCCGCGTTCGACGGTGCGGCCCAGCGGCGCGTGTTCCGCGACCGCGTCGGGTCGCTCGCGCCGCGCACGCTCGTGATCTGGGGCGAGCGCGACCAGGTGATTCCGGCGCAGCACGCGCAGGGCTTGCCGGACGGCGTGCGGGCCGAGGTGATCGCCGGCAGCGGCCACATGGTGCAGATGGAGGCGGCTGCCGACGTGAACCGCCTGATCGTCGCATTTCTCGGAGACTGACGATGACCGCCGCGCTCGAACGACCCAGCCTCACCGCGCTCGGCCAGCCGGGCGCGCGCAGCCGCGACAAGCTCGCGCGCATTCCGGTGCGCGTCGAGCCCGCGGGCGGCGCGGCGCTGCCGAAGCCGCCGTGGCTGCGGGCGCGGCCGATGATGAGCGGGGCGGTCGCCGACATGGCGGCCGTGCTGCGCGAGCATCGGCTGCATTCCGTCTGCGAGGAGGCCATGTGCCCGAACATCGGCGAATGCTTCGGGCAGCGCACCGCGACCTTCATGATCATGGGCGGGCTGTGCACGCGGCGCTGCCCGTTCTGCGACGTCGCGCACGGCCGTCCCGAGCCGCTCGATCCCGACGAGCCCGCGCGGCTCGCCGCCGCGGTCGCGGCGCTCGGGCTGCGCTACGTCGTGATCACGTCGGTCGATCGCGACGACCTGCGCGACGGCGGCGCCGCGCATTTCGCCGCCTGCATCGCGGCGGTGCGCGCGAGCGTGCCGGGCATCGGCGTCGAGGTGCTGACGCCCGATTTCCGCGGCCGCGTCGCGCGTGCGCTCGATGCGTTGTCGTCGGCGTGGCCGGACGTGTTCAATCACAACATCGAGACGGTGCCGTCGCTGTATCGGGCGGCGCGGCCGGGCGCCGACTATCGCGGCTCGCTCGAACTGCTCGCGCAGGCGAAGGCCGCGCGGCCGACGCTCGTGACGAAATCGGGCTTGATGCTCGGGCTCGGCGAGTGCGACGACGAGGTGCGGGACACGCTGTGCGACCTGCGCGCGCACGAGGTCGACGTGCTGACGCTCGGCCAGTATCTCGCGCCGTCCGCGCACCATCTGCCGGTGCGACGCTACGTGAGCCCCGATGCGTTCGCCGCGTGGCGCGACGAGGGGCTGACGCTCGGTTTCAGGGAAGTCGTTGCCGGACCGCTCGTGCGGTCCTCGTACCACGCGGCCGACGTGCTGGAGGACGCGTAGGCCGTGCGCCGTGCGTCATGCGCTGTATGCGCCGACGGCCGGTTGCGCGCGGCTGACGTGGCGCAGGTAGAGCGCGAGGCCCGCGCCCGCCAGCATCAGGCTGATCGTGTTCGCGAACCAGAAGCCGCGCGCGCCGGTCAGCCAGGCGGGGGCGAGGCCGCCGACGTCGAAGCCGAGCACGTAGCCGCCGCCGAGTCCGACGCCCCACAACGCGACCGCATAGATCACGGTCGGCACGACCGCGACCTTGTACGCGCGCAGCACGAAGGCGGACGTGATCTGCAGCGCGTCGAAGAAGTGGTAGCAGGTGACGATCGCGACCAGCGGCAGCGCGGCGGCGGCCACGGCCGGATTCGGCGTGTAGCCGCTGACGATCAGCGGACGCAGCGTGAACACGAGCACGCCGTACGCGGCCGCGATCCCGCACGCGAGCATCACGCTGTGCCGGCCGAGCAGCCGCGCCTCGTCCGGGCGGCCGGCACCGAGTGCGCGGGCCACCAGCGTCGACGCCGCGACCCCGATCGACAGCGGCGTCATGTACAGCACCGCGCCGATGTTGCCGGCGATCTGGTGGCCGGCGAGCGTCGTCGTGCCGAACTGCGCGATGAAGAGCGCCATGCACGTGTACGACGTGACCTCGATCAGGTACGACAGACCCATCGGCACGCCGAGCTTCAGGATCGCCTTCTGGCGCGCCCAGACGGGCCAGCAAAAGCGCGAGAAGATCGAAAGCGGCGAGAACACGTCGAGCTTCGCGAGCAGCGTGAAGCCGATCAGCGCGAGCGCCCAGTTGATCAGCGTACTGGCGAGCCCGCAACCGGGGCCGCCGAGGGCCGGCACGCCGAGCCCGCCGAAGATGAACCACACGTTGAGCGGAAACTTGAGCAGCAGCGCGCCGACCTGCAGGATCATCGCGAGGCGCGGCTTGCCGGCCGCGTTGGTCAGCGCGTTGTAGATCCGGAACACGAGGCTCGCCGGCAGGCCGTACGACAGGATTCGCAGGTAATCGACCGTGCGGTCGTGCAACGCGGGCGGCGCGTGGGCGATGTGCAGCAGCGGTTCGGGAAAATGCAGCAGCAGGAAGCCGGGCACCGCGAGCATCAGCGCGAGCCACAGCGCCTGGCGGACTTCCTCGCCGATCTCGGCGTAACGCCGCGCGCCGTACAACTGCCCGGTGATCGGCTGCAGCGCGGACAGGATGCCCGTCATCCCGATGTAGACCGATACGTAGATCGACGAACCGAGCCCGAGCGCGGCCAGGTCGGTGGCCGAGTAGCGGCCGACCATCGCCGTGTCGATCACGCCGAACGCGATGATCGCGAGCTGGCCGACGAGCACCGGCCACGCGAGGCCGACGATCCGGCGGATGTCGGCGAACATCGTCAATCGACCGCCCGGTGGCGCGGGCCACGGCGCTTGACGGGCGCCGCCGGCCGCTCGATGCGCTCGTACAGGCGGAAGCGCTCGTCGCGGTCGGCCACGCGGCGGCCTTCCCACACGAGACGCCACACGTACTGCGACATCGCGCTCGGCTCGCCGAAGTCGGAGCGGTCCTGGCGCAGGATCACGTCGCAGTCGCCCGAGAATTCGAAGTGCATGTCGCCGAAGTACGCGAAGGTCGCGATCTGCGCATCGCCGAGCCGCACCGGCGAGATGCACTCATAGTCTTTCGGCAGGTGCGACGCGATCTGTTGCGCGACGTCGCTGTAGGTCCGGCCGTAGTTGACGATCGGCAGCCACAGCGTCATCAGCAGCACCCACATCAGCGTGGTGCCCGCACCCGACAGCACGACGCTGCGCCACAGCACCTTCGGCTGGCGCGAGATGCGCCAGCGCGCGAGCAGGCACCAGCACACGGTGACGATCACCGCGCAGATGAACGACAGGATCTTGAAGTGCGGTTCATAGCCCGGCACGAGGCGCGCGAGGTTGCGCGCGAGCGGATGCGGGAAGCCGGTGAGCGACGCGAGCCACACGAGCCACACGAAGGTGCCGAGGATCGTGAAGCTCAGCACCGCGAACCAGTCGAACGCGTTGATCGCGCCGCGCTTGAGGGTCGGCAGCGCGAAGGTGGCGAGCACCGCGAGCGGCGGCAGCAACAGCATGTACATGCGGTTCGACTGCTGGCTCTGCAGGATCACGAGCGCGACGAGCGGCACCACGACCGACAGTGGAATCGCGATGTGCGCGCGGCGGCGCATGCCGGCCCAGCTCCACCAGGACCAGATCGCGAGCGGCCACGCGGGCCACGTGAACAGCGGCAGGTTCTTCGCCGCATAGGCGAGCACCGCGGTCGGCGGGCCCGAGAAGCGCATCAGGCTGCCGTGGATCCACTGGTTGAAGAACCACGCGGCGTCGTCGGGCGCCGCCTGGAAGGCGGTGAGCGGCCACAGCGCGAAGATCGCGGCCGCGAGCGGCAGGCCGATCAGCGGCAGGCGCAGGTTGCGCATCTCCGGCGTGACGAGCCACAGCGCGGCCGTGCCGGCGAGCAGCGCGACGACCAGCACCGGGTTGCCGGACAGTGCGACGAGGCCGATCGCGACGCCCCACCACAGCGCGCCCTGCATCGGCTTGTCGATGCCGCGCACGATGCCGTACACGAACATCGCGATCCACGCGAACTGCGCGAGCTGCGGCGTCGTTTCGTGGCCGCGCTCCGCCAGCCCGAAGCACGCGACGAGGACCAGCAGCGCGCCGTCGGCGAGCGTGCGGCCGTAGTCGCGCGGCTCCGGCTCGCCGCCGAATGCGTACTTGAACGGCTGGACCTCGGCACGCCGGCCGAGCAGGTAGGCGGCGTACCAGACGAACGCGCACGCGACGCAGAACAGCACGCCCGTGTCGACGCGCGACGCGTTGCTCGCGTCGACCCACGGCGCCAGCGCGCGGATCGACAGCGCGCCGAGCCAGTAGCCGAGCGGTCCGTCGGTCGTGATGAACTTGCCGACGAGATTCGGCAGCAGCCAGTCGTGCCAGCCGCCGGTGGCCATCGTCCACATCACGCCGAAGCCCGCCGCGTCCTCGTTCTTCCACGGGTCGCGGCCGAACAGGCCGAACGCCGCGTAGACGAGGCAGAGCGTGAGCAGCAGCCAGCGCGGCAGCGCGCGCGTGGCGGAGGCGGTGAGACGAACGACAGGCTTCATGCAGATGAGCGATTTGTTATGGGCGGGCGGCCGGTGCGGTCATGCGCCGACGGCGCCGGATTCGAGCATCCGGCATTGTAGACGTGCCGGCCGTTGCGCGTCAGACGATTGCCCGGTATCGGCCGCCGTGTGGTGTTGTCCCGGCGAGCGGCGACAAAAAAGGGCAGCCTGGGCTGCCCTTTCGTGCGGTACCGGTGCATTGCAACCACCGGAACGGTGCGAAGCTTACTTCGCCTTGCCGTTGGCGCGAACGCCGAACTTGTTCTTGAACTTCTCGACACGGCCTGCCGTGTCCATGATCTTTTGCTGACCCGTGTAGAACGAGTGCGATTCCGACGACACTTCGATCTTGGCGAGCGGGTAGGTCTTGCCGTCGAGTTCGATGTTTTCACGCGTCTGGATCGTCGAGCGCGTGATGAACTTGAAGCCGTTCGACATGTCTTGGAAGACGACTTCGCGGTAATTCGGGTGGATGCCTTCTTTCATGGTCTTTCCTTGGTGAGAGCGGTAGCCAACCCGCCGCTTGCCGTGCCAGATCGCGCAAATTGCGCGGATCAGCGGACGTCAAGCCCGGCGCGAGCCACTTGCCTAAGGTCGAAAAACGGGGATTATGCCAGAAAATCAGACGGTTGACGAATAATTTTCATCGTGCGTCGAGGGCGCCGGTACCGGCCGGATCCTGCCGGTAGTAGCGGGCGAGCAGCCGGTAGAGTTCCGGAAATTCGGACTCGAATGCGCGCGGCCGCACGAACAGCGCCTCGCTGCACACCGCGAAGAACTCCGACGGGTGATCGGCCGCATAGGGATCGATCAGCGAGTCGCGCTCGAAGCGCGCCCACGCGCGATCCGGCACCGCATCGACGCGCGCGCAGAACTGGTCGTACGCGTGCTCGAACACGTCGGCCCACGCCTGCGCGTCGAGGTGCGGCGCGTGCCAGCGGCGAAAGAGGGGCGGATACCCGTCGGCCTCGCCGTTGACCATGTCGATCTTGTGCGCGAACTCGTGGATCACGACGTTGTACGCGTCGCGGCCGTCCGTCATCTGCGCGTCTTCCCACGACAGGATCACCGGCCCGCCTTCCCACGCTTCGCCGCTCGCGTCCTGCTCGACTTCATGGACGACGCCGTCCTCGTCCTGCACGGTCTTGCGGATCACGAATTCGCCCGGATACACCACGACGCCGACCCAGCCGTCGTACAGCGACAGATCGAGATTCAGCACGGGCAGGCACGCCTGCGCGGCGATCGCGACGATCATCTCGTCGGTCAGCTCGAGCCCGTGCGCGGTCGAAAACGATTTCTTCGCGATGAACAGGCTCGTCAGCTCGCGCAGGCGGCCCAGGTCGCCGGGCGTCAGCGCATCGAGGAACGGCAGGCGTGCGACGGTGTCCTGCCACAGCGCATCAGGAATCGGATGGCTGCGCAGCGCGCGGTCGCGGCGGCGGTCGTCGAACCAGCGGGTCAGTTTCGAGAGCATGGAAGCAGCGCGGGGAAATCCAAAGCCTGTCTTTTAACTCAATCGATCTCTTTTTGCCATGCCGCGAACAGGCCGCCGACCAGTGCGACACCCGCGAGGAAATAGAAACCGTCGAGCGACGCAAGGAACGACGCCTGTTGCGCGACCATCCGCGCGATCGATGCGATCGCGAGGCCGTGCGCTTCGTTCAGCGCATGGCCGGCGGCCGCGTAGCTGCGCGTGAGCGCGTCGACGGTCTGCTGGAACAGCGGATCGAACACGTTCGCGCGCTCGACGAGCCGCGTCTGGTGCAGGGCCAGCCGGTGTTGCTCGACGATGATCACCGACGACGTCGCGAACGAGATCGTCAATTGGCGCACGATGTTCTTCAGCCGGTAGCCGTGCGTGTACTCGTCGATCGCGAAGATGCGGAACGTCAGGTTCGCGACCGGCAGCACGATGAACAGCAGCAACAGGCCGCGCAGCAGCAGCGGGACGATCAGCGCGGCCTCGCCGACCTGAGGCGTCATCCGCGTCATCCACAGCGCGGCGGTGATCGCGATCGCGAACCCCGGCACGACGAACCACTTCTTGTGCGTGACGCGCTTCGCATGGCGCAGGTAGGCGAACAGCGCGGTGGCCGAGATCAGCGACATCGTGCCGACCAGGCGCCCGGCGTTCTCGACCGGATAGCCGAGCCCGCCTTCGAGCAGGCGCGAGGTCAGGTAGCTGAAGCCCGTCGTCTCATAGTAATAGAACATGTACAGCAGCAGCCCGACCTGGAACGTGCGTTCGCGAAACGCGTGCAGCCGCACGAGCGGCGTCGGATGGTTCCACTGGTGATAGGCGAACCACGCGAGCGCGCCGAGGCCGGCGATCGTCAGCAGGATCAGCATCGGCGAGCCGCTGTAGAGCTGGTAGTGCACCTGCTGCAGCACGATCTGCAGCGCGCCTTGCGCGAGCGCGAACACGACGTATGGCCAGAAATGCCCGGAGCCGCGTTCGTCGTCGGGTGTCCTGCCCGAATCGGGCAGCGTGAGCAGCGCGAGGATCGCGAACGCGATGCCCGCGGGCGCGGTGCACGCGAACAGTGTGCGCCACGTCGAATGCGCGACGAGCAGCCCGCCGACGATCGGCGCGAGCGCGCTGCCGAGCAGGATCATGATCAGGAATGCGCGCGTGGCGGGCGGCCGCTCCTGCGGTTTGAAGCTGATCTGGATCAGGATCCGGCAGGCACCCATCATCGGGCCGATGAAATAGCCCTGGAAGCCGCGCGCGAACGCGAGTTCGAGCGACGTGTCGGCGAGCGCGGCCGCGATCGCGCCGAACGAGAACATCAGCATGCAGCCGGCGACGTAGCGGCGATGCCCGAGCCGGTCGACCCACCATTGCTGCTGCAGGATGCCGAGCACGGCCGTGACCGCATACGCGCTCGACGACCACACGAGTTCGTCGGGCGATGCGTTGACGCCGCCCGCGATGTAGCCCGCGAAGAACGAGAAGGCCGCGTTGTCGAAATAGTCGATGCCGGTGACGAGCGCGAGCGCCCACGGGAACAGGTCCGCGCGCAGGTTCGCGCGGCTCCAGAGCGGCGAGCGACCCGGCGCGACGTTCATTCCCGGTCCTTGCGCGTGCGCCGCGTGCCGGCTTCGGCCTGCCGTTGCGCGATCAGCGCGTCGGGGTTTTCGCCGGCGAGGCGCCGTTCGACGTAGTCGATGTCGTGCTGCAGTTCCTTGCGCAGCGCGACCGCTTCCTTCAACTCGCGCTGGACGGCCGCGATCCGCCGGTCGAGCGTGTCGATCTGTTCGGCGAGCCCCGCGCGGATGTCGCGCAGCGATGCGTCCGAATAGCGGCGCCGCCCGTCTCCCGTTTCTTCCAGCGGGCGCTTGAGCATCTCGGTGATGCCGTGCAGCGAAAAGCCGAGCGCGCGCAGCCGCAGGATGCGGGCGAAGCGTTCGAGATCGGCTTCGTCGTACAGGCGATAGCGGCCGCCGCTGCGCGACGGCGTGACGAGTCCGCGCTCTTCGTAATACTTCAGCGTGCGCGGCGTGACGCCGAGCCGCGACGCGGCGTCGCTCACGGTCAGCAGCGAGGGGGAGGCGTCGTTCTGCATCGGGATGGCGGGGCTTCGGTCGGGGCGATGGCGCGATTATAGATCAACCTGTACGTTCACGTACAGGTTGGGGTGAAAAAACGGCCGCCGGGCGAAACGCGCGGGCGGCCGTTCGGTGCGGGGCGAGGGCGATCAGCCGCCGCGGCGCATCAGGTCGAAGAACTCGGAATTGCTCTTCGTCTGGCGGATCTTGTCGAGCAGGAATTCCATGGCCTCGACTTCGTCCATGTCGTGGATGAATTTGCGCAGCACCCAGATCTTTTGCAGGATCTCGGGCTTGATCAGCATTTCTTCGCGGCGCGTGCCCGACTTGTTCAGGTTGATCGACGGATAGACGCGCTTTTCCGCGAGACGGCGCTCGAGGTGCACTTCCATGTTGCCGGTGCCCTTGAACTCTTCGTAGATCACGTCGTCCATGCGGCTGCCGGTCTCGATCAGCGCGGTGCCGATGATCGTCAGCGAGCCGCCTTCCTCGATGTTGCGCGCAGCACCGAAGAAGCGCTTCGGGCGCTGCAGCGCGTTCGCGTCGACACCGCCCGTCAGCACCTTGCCCGACGCCGGGATCACGGTGTTGTATGCGCGGGCGAGACGCGTGATCGAGTCGAGCAGGATCACGACGTCGTGCTTCATTTCGACGAGGCGCTTGGCCTTCTCGATCACCATTTCGGCGACCTGCACGTGACGCGTGGCCGGTTCGTCGAACGTCGATGCGATCACTTCGCCGGCGACCGAGCGCTGCATTTCGGTCACTTCTTCGGGGCGCTCGTCGATCAGCAGCACGAACAGGATCACGTCCGGATGGTTCTGCTTGATCGCGTGTGCGATGTGCTGGAGCATCACGGTCTTGCCCGACTTCGGCGACGCGACGAGCAGGCCGCGCTGGCCCTTGCCGATCGGCGCGATCATGTCGATGATGCGGCCCGTGACGTTTTCTTCGCCGCGCATTTCGCGTTCGAGCGACAGCGGCTTGTTCGGGTGCAGCGGCGTGAGGTTCTCGAACATGATCTTGTGTTTCGAGGCCTCGGGCGGCTGCCCGTTGACTTTGTCGACCTTCACCAGCGCGAAGTAGCGCTCGCCGTCCTTCGGCGTGCGGACTTCACCTTCGATGGTGTCGCCGGTGTGCAGGTTGAAGCGGCGGATCTGCGACGGGCTGATGTAGATGTCGTCGGTGCTCGCGAGGTACGACATTTCCGGCGAGCGCAGGAAGCCGAAGCCGTCCGGCAGCACTTCGAGCGTACCGTCGCCGAAGATCGTCTCTCCCGTCTTGGCGCGCTTTTTGAGAATGGCGAACATCAGCTCCTGCTTGCGCAGGCGGTTCGCGTTTTCGATCTCCAGGCCATTGGCCATTTCGATCAGTTCGGACACGTGCAGAGACTTGAGCTCGGATAAATGCATACGGAGAACCCGCCAGGGAGGAGAAGCGACGAAAAGAAATAAGGGAGGAGGGGCGAGCGGAGGCGCTCTGAGACTTAATGCGTCTTGTAGACGTTTTTTGATTCTAGCATACGCCGATTCGCGCCTGAGCGGCCGATCAGCGGCTTGACGGCGGACGTGTTGTCGGTTGACAACACGTCCGCGGAACGGCCGGTATTACAGGTGGCTGTCCAGGAATGCGGTGAGTTGCGACTTCGACAGCGCACCGACCTTCTGTGCGGCGGCCGCGCCGTTCTTGAACAGGATCAGCGTCGGGATGCCGCGCACGCCGAACTTCGCGGGCGTTGCCTGGTTGTCGTCGACGTTGATCTTCGCGATCTGCAGCTTGTCGCCGTAGTCCTTCGCGACTTCGTCGAGGATCGGGGCGATCATCTTGCACGGGCCGCACCATTCGGCCCAGAAGTCGACGAGCACGGGCTTGTCGGATTTGACGACGTCCTGTTCGAACGATGCGTCGCTGATGTGTTTGATCTGTTCGCTCATTGGGTCAATACCTCTTACACGGTTCGGGGACTGCCTGCTTGGCGCGTTGCGGCGCTCCGGCGGCCTGTCGGCTGCCGGCCGCTGCGGCAGGTCACTCCGCTCTCCGGAAGGAAGGGCGTAAGCGCTGCATCGCGCGGCTCGCGGGTCGTTCGGGCGTCATATTAGCCTAAATTGCTATCTGCTGCGGGCGGCGATAGTAGCCGCTACGCGAGTAGGGGTACGACGCGCCGTTCGACCGTTGTGATCCGAACGTGGAGGCCGGCTCGCAAAATACAAGAGTCACGGTATCTATCCCGCTATCCATCCGCCTGTTCGCGCCTGTTCGCGCCGGATCGACAAGCCCGTACGCGCGCCGGTTTGCTCGATCGTGCGCATTGTTGCGAACAAACGGTCGCATTTGCCCGGAAGCGGTGATAGAATATGCCGTGACGGGCCTCCTCGCATGGTGGGGCGGTGAACCTGGTCAGGTCGGGAACGAAGCAGCCACAATCGTTTTCTGCCAGTGCCGAGGGTCGGGCTCGTCACCTTTCCTCTCGCCCCGTTCGCCGGGCGTTTTTTATTTCTGCGTCATTCTCCGTTTTACCTGCGTCTTGCCTGTTTTCCGCACCGTTTCGCGTGTCGGCGCGACGCAGCGTTACTGATACAATTTCCCGATGACCTATCAAGTTCTCGCACGCAAGTGGCGTCCGAAGGATTTCGCTTCGCTCGTCGGCCAGGAGCACGTCGTCAGGGCGCTCACGCACGCGCTCGACGGCGGGCGTCTCCATCACGCCTATCTGTTTACCGGAACCCGCGGCGTCGGCAAGACGACGCTGTCGCGGATCTTCGCGAAGGCGCTCAACTGTGAAACCGGCGTCACGTCGCAGCCGTGCGGCGTGTGCCGCGCGTGCCGCGAGATCGACGAAGGCCGCTTCGTCGACTACGTCGAAATGGATGCCGCGAGCAACCGCGGCGTCGACGAAATGGCCGCGCTGCTCGAGCGCGCGGTGTACGCGCCCGTCGATGCGCGCTTCAAGGTCTACATGATCGACGAAGTGCACATGCTGACGAACCACGCGTTCAACGCGATGCTGAAGACGCTCGAGGAGCCGCCGCCGCACGTCAAGTTCATCCTCGCGACCACCGATCCGCAAAAGATTCCCGTCACCGTGCTGTCGCGCTGCCTGCAGTTCAACCTGAAGCAGATGCCGGCCGGGCACATCGTGTCGCACCTCGAACGGATCCTCGGCGAAGAGCGGATCTCGTTCGAGCAGCAGGCGCTGCGTCTGCTCGCGCGCGCCGCGCAGGGCAGCATGCGCGATGCGCTGTCGCTGACCGATCAGGCGATCGCCTACTCGGCGAACGAAGTGACCGAATCGGCGGTGTCGGGCATGCTCGGCGCACTCGACCAGACTTACATGGTGCGCCTGCTCGATGCGCTCGCGGCCGGCACCGGCCCGGAGATCCTCGCGATCGCCGACGAGATGTCGCTGCGCAGCCTGTCCTTTTCCACCGCGCTGCAGGATCTCGCCAGCCTGCTGCACCGGATCGCCTGGGCGCAGTTCGCGCCGGGCTCGGTGCTCGACGAATGGCCGGAAGCGGCCGATCTGCGCCGCTTTGCGGAGACGCTGAGCCCCGAGCAGGTTCAGCTGTTCTATCAGATCGCGACGGTCGGGCGCGCGGAGCTCGGCCTTGCGCCGGACGAATACGCCGGCTTCACGATGACGTTGCTGCGGATGCTCGCGTTCGAGCCGGCCGTCGGCGCCGGCAGTGCGCCGGGCGGTCAGCCGGCCGTGCCGCGTGCCGTGCCTGCACCAGCATCCGCGCCGCGTGCGGCCGCTGCCGTTGCGTCGGCTGCGGCACCCAAGTCGTCGGCGCCGCAGCCGGCAGCCGTGGCGGCCGCACGTCCGCAAGCGGCTACGCCCGCTGCGCGTCCGGCAGCGGTCCAGTCCGACGATGCGGCGATTGCGCCGGCAGTGAAGGCTGTTTCGACACCGGCATCTGCATCCGCGGCAACATCGGCTGCGCCCGCAGCGCCGGCCGCACCGCAGCCGCAAGCGATCCCGGCACCTCAGGCGGTACCGCCGAGCGATGCACCGCCGGCTGTCCGCAACGAACCTGAACCGCCTGCCGCCGCCAAGCGCAACGACGAACCTGCGCCGCCTGCCGAACCGACGCCGCGTGCCGCGCCAGCCGAACCCGCCGCGCGCCCGTCGGCCCGCGGCGGTGCAGCTGCCGCACTCGACGTGCTGCGCAATGCCGGCATGCGCGTGTCGTCCGACCGCGCGCGCGCGGGCGCCGCGCCCAAGCCGGCGGCGGCCCAGCCGGCCGTCGAAAAGCCGGCGGCAGCGCGTCCTGCCGTGCAGGTACCGACGCCGCGCGCGGCGGCCCGCGCGCCGCAGGCTGCCGACACGCGCCAGGCCCCGCCGCCGTGGGAAGACATTCCGCCGGACGAATACGTGCCGCTCAGCGCCGACGAGATGTTCGGCGGTGCGGCGGACGACGGCTTCGTGCCCGTGTTCGACAGCGGCCCCGACGACGTGCGCATTGCGCCGAAGGCAGTGGAGGCCCGTCCGTCCGCACCGGTCGACACGCGCCCGCTGCCGCCCGCGATCGCGCTCGACCCGGTCGGCTTCGACGGCGAATGGCCGGCGCTGGCCGCGCGGTTGCCGCTGAAGGGCGTCGCGTATCAGCTCGCGTTCAACAGCGAGCTGACGGCCGTCGACGCGACAACGTTGAAACTGTCCGTGCCGGTGCCGCAGTATGCGGACGCCGCCCAGGTCGCGAAACTGAAGGCGGCCCTGGCCGATGCACTCGGCAAGGCCGTCGAGGTCGCGGTCGAGGTCGGGCCCGCGCGGCGCACTGCGGCGGCGCTCGATGCGGCTGCACGTGCGGCACGCCAGCGCGAGGCAGAGCAGGACATCCATGGCGATCCGTTCGTCCAGCAGCTCGTGCGTGACTTCGGCGCGCGTATCGTCGAAGGCTCGGTGCGGCCGCTCGCCGATCCGGCGCCGGACGGCACGCCGCCGACGCTGCATTGAACGAAGCGCACCGCGACAGGCACAATCACGCCCGCACACATTGACCGGCACGCGCCGCGTGCCGGTTTTCACACGATCAAGAAGGAGTATTCCCATGTTGAAAGGCAACCTCGCCGGACTGATGAAGCAAGCGCAGCAAATGCAGGAAAACATGAAGAAGATGCAGGAGCAGCTTGCGCAGATCGAAGTCGAAGGGCAGTCGGGTGCCGGCCTCGTCAAGGTGACGATGACCTGCCGCAACGAAGTGCGTCGCGTGGCGATCGACCCGAGCCTGCTCGCGGACGACAAGGACATGCTCGAGGATCTGGTCGCGGCCGCGTTCAACGATGCGGTGCGCAAGGCCGAAGCGACGTCGCAGGAAAAGATGAGCGGCATGACGTCGGGCCTGCCGCTGCCTCCGGGTTTCAAGCTGCCGTTCTGAGTGCAGCCTCCGTTCAGCTTTCAGCCGCCGTATGAAACAGCCGTCCGCCCTGTCCGCGCTCGTCGAAGCGTTGCGCGTATTGCCCGGCGTCGGGCCGAAATCCGCGCAACGCATGGCGTACCACCTGATGCAGCACGATCGGGAGGGTGCGGAACGGCTCGGCCGGTCGCTGCTGTTCGCGACCGAGCACCTGCAGCACTGCGAGAAGTGCAATACCTTCACGGAAGCGCAGATCTGCGAGGTGTGCAGCGACGAGGAGCGTGATCCGACGCTGCTGTGCGTCGTCGAGACGCCGGCCGACCAGATCATGCTCGAGCAGACGATGACGTACCGCGGGCTGTATTTCGTGCTGATGGGGCGGCTGAGCCCGCTCGACGGGATCGGCCCGAAGGAAATCCATTTCGACCGCCTCGTGCGGCGCGCGTCCGACGGTGTCGTCAAGGAGGTCGTGCTCGCGACCAACTTCACGAACGAGGGCGAAGCCACCGCGCACTACCTCGGCCAGACGCTGAAGGCGCGCGGGCTCGCGGTCACGCGCCTCGCGCGCGGCGTGCCGGTGGGTGGCGAACTCGAATACGTCGACGCGGGCACCATCGCGCGCGCGATGCTCGACCGCCGCACGATGTAAGCCGGGCGCCGCCGGCCGGCGGCGCCGTTCCTCATGCCAGGGAGACACATGAGCACCAGCCAGGGCCCGCTCGCGGGCGTCAAAGTGCTCGAATTCGGGACGCTGATCGCGGGGCCGTTCGCGTCGCGCCTCTTTGCCGAATTCGGCGCGGAAGTGATCAAGATCGAGGATCCGAACGGCGGCGACCCGCTGCGCAAGTGGCGCAAGCTTCATCCCGAGCAGGGCGGCACGTCGCTGTGGTGGTCGGTCCAGGCGCGCAACAAGAAATCGGTCACCCTCAACCTGAAATCCGATGCCGGCAAGACGATCGCGCGGCAACTCGCGCGCGAGGCCGACATCGTGATCGAGAACTTCCGCCCGGGCCTGCTCGAGAAGCTCGGGCTCGGCTACGACGTGCTGTCGGCCGACAACCCCGGGCTCGTGATGGTGCGCCTGTCCGGTTACGGGCAGACCGGCCCGTACCGCGACCGGCCCGGCTTCGGGGCGATCGCCGAATCGATGGGCGGCTTGCGCCACATCACCGGCTATCCCGATTTGCCGCCGCCGCGCATCGGCATCTCGATCGGCGACTCGATCGCCGCGCTGCACGGCGTGATCGGCGCGATGATGGCGCTCCACCACCGCAACGTGAACGGCGGCGCGGGGCAGGTGGTCGACGTTGCACTGTACGAAGCTGTGTTCAACATGATGGAAAGCGTGGTGCCCGAGTACGGCGTGTACGGGATGGTGCGCGAGCGCACCGGCGCGTCGCTGCCTGGCATCGTGCCGTCGAACACCTACGCGTGCCGCGACGGCAGCATCGTGATCGGCGGCAACAGCGACCCGATCTTCAAGCGGCTGATGAAGGCGATCGAACGCGACGACCTCGCCGACGATCCCGCGCTCGCTCGCAACGACGGACGCGTGCCGCGCACGCAGGAGATCGACGACGCGATCGCCGCCTGGCTCGCGCCGCGCACGATCGACGACGCGCTGGCCGTGCTCAACGCGGCCGACGTGCCGGCCGGGCGCATCTACAGCGCCGCCGACATGTTCACCGATCCGCAGTTCGTCGCGCGGCAGATGATCCAGCGTTTCAAGCTGGCCGACGGCACCGACATTCCGCTGCCGAACATCACGCCGAAGCTGTCCGGCACGCCGGGCGAAACGCGCTGGCTCGGGCCGGAACTCGGCGAGCATACGGACGAGGTGCTGCGCGGTCTCGGCTACGACGCGCAGGCGATCGCCGCGCTGCGCGAGGCCGGCGCGATCTGAGCGCCGCGCGCTCGACGCTGCGCGTCAGGTCTGCCGAACGGGTATCTCGTCACGGCGGCCCTTCGAGGGGGAAAAGCCGGGCGGCACCGCGTTTTCCCGCACCTGCAAACGCCGCCGCGCAATGCGGCGGCGCACCGCGCGCGCGTCGTGCGTGCGGGCCCGTCCGCACCCGCCGGACTGTCGCTCTCGCGCCATCTTTCCTCGGTTACAATCGCCGGATGCGAATCCTACTCAGCAACGACGACGGCTATCTCGCCCCCGGTCTCGCCGCGCTCAGCGACGCGCTGCAGCCGCTTGCCGACCTCACGGTGATCGCGCCCGAGCAGAATTGCAGCGGCGCATCGAATTCCCTTACGCTGTCGCGGCCGCTGTCGGTGCAGCGCGCGACGAATACGGGTTTCTTCTACGTGAACGGCACACCGACCGATTCGGTGCACGTCGCGCTGACCGGGATGGCCGACGCGCGGCCCGACCTCGTCGTGTCCGGGATCAACAACGGCCAGAACATGGGCGAAGACACGCTCTATTCAGGGACAGTTGCGGCCGCCACCGAAGGCATCATGTTCGGCGTGCCGGCCATCGCGTTTTCGCTGGCCGACAAGGGTTGGGCGCATCTCGCGGATGCGGCGCGCGTCGCCGCGGAAATCGTCGAGCACTTTCTCGCGCATCCGCTGCCCGGTCAGCCGCTGCTGAACGTCAATATTCCGAATCTGCCGTACGACGAACTGAAAGGCTGGCAGGTCACGCGCCTCGGCAAGCGTCACCCCTCGCAGCCGGTGATTCGCCAGACCGACCCGCGCGGCGAGCCGGTCTACTGGATCGGTGCCGCGGGTGCGGCGCTGGACGCGAGCGAAGGCACCGATTTCCACGCCGTCGCAAACGGTTTCGTCTCGATCACGCCGCTGCAGCTCGATCTCACGCATACGCAAATGCTGCCTGCAACGCGCGAATGGGCGCGCGCAGGAGGGCGGGCTTCATGAGCGGCGAGCGCGCGAAGCGGTTCCCGCTCGCGCTCGAAGATCTCAAGCGAGCGCCACGCAAATCGGAGGGCCGGGCCGGTGAACGTCATGCGGCGAGCGCGGTGCCTAAGGCCGTCGACAAGCCCGCTGCCGTGCTGAAGCCGGTGGCGGTGAAGGCGGGCGTCGCCCGCACGGTGCCCGGCACGGCCGCCGCGAAGCCGGCGACCGCACCGAAGCCGACCGTGCTGAAGCCCGCGATGCCGAAGCCGGCGGCGCCGAGCGTCGCGCCGGCCGGTGCATTCGCGCTGACGTCGGAACGTGTGCGCGAGCGCATGGTCGAACGCCTGCGCGCGAACGGCGTGACCGACGCGCGCGTGCTGGATGCGATGGCCGCAGTGCCGCGCCACCTGTTCGTGGATCCCGGGCTCGCGACGCAGGCCTATGAGGATGCCGCGTTGCCGATCGGCCACCAGCAAACGATTTCAAAGCCGTCGGTCGTCGCGCGCATGATCGAGCTCGCGATGGCCGGCCGCACGCTCGAGCGCGTCCTCGAGATCGGCACCGGTTGCGGCTACCAGGCCGCGGTGCTGAGTCACGTGGCACGCGACGTGTATTCGATTGAACGCATCAAGCCGCTCTACGAGCGCGCGAAGCTGAACCTGCGGCCGCTGCGCGTGCCGAACATCCGTCTGCATTACGGCGACGGGCGTGTCGGCCTGCCGTCCGCGGGCCCGTTCGACGCGATCGTGATCGCGGCGGCGGGGCTCGACGTGCCGCAGGCGCTGCTCGAGCAGCTCGCGATCGGCGGGCGGCTCGTCGCGCCGGTCGGCGCGCAGAGCGGGCAGCCCCAGGTGCTCACGCTCGTCGAGCGCGTCGCGCACGCGCAATGGCGGGAGTCACGGCTTGATCGCGTTTTCTTTGTCCCTTTAAAATCCGGAGTGATTTGAAACCGATGAGTATGTTGCGCGCGATGCAAAACAACCGAACCAGGGAACCGCTCACGTTCGCCCAGCGCGCGATCTGTGTGGCTGCGTTCTCCACGCTACTGGCCGCCTGTGCGACACGGCTCGACAACGCGCCCGTCGTCGACCGCTCCGGATCGCTCGGCACGACCGCCGCCGCGCAGCCGGCAGTGCCGCTCGGCCCGCCGCCGCCCGGCTTCTACCGTGTGAAACCGGGCGATACGCTGTACCGGATCGCGCTCGAGAACGGGCAGAACTATCGCGACATCGCCACCTGGAACAACCTGGCGAACCCGAATCAGATCGAAGTCGACCAGCTGCTGCGTGTCGCGCCGCCGGGCGGTGCCGCGCTTGCCGGCTCGCCGGCTGCCGCGCCGATCACCGGCGCCGCCGTCGCGACCGCGCCGCTCAGCAGCGGTCCCGCGACGCCGGCCGCGGGCTCGTCGTCCGCGCTCACGCCGCCGGCTGCCGCCGCATCGAGCGATACGGCAGCCGCGCCGAGCGGCCCCGTGACGTTTGCATGGCCCGTGCGCGGTCCGGTGCTGAACGGTTTCGACGACGCGAAGAACAAGGGCGTCAATATCGGCGGCACGTCCGGCGAGGCCGTGAAGGCGGCGGCCGACGGCCGCGTCGTCTACTCGGGCAACGGCCTGCGTGGCTATGGCAACCTCATTATCATCAAACACGATGCAACTTACCTCACGGCGTATGCACACAATCGCGCTTTGATGGTAAAAGAGGGGGACGCGGTAACGAAGGGGCAGAAGATCGCCGAGATGGGTAACAGCGATGCCGACCGCGTGATGCTGCATTTCGAGGTTCGCCGGCAGGGTAAACCTGTCGATCCGCTGAAGTATTTGCCGCCTCAATAACCGAGACGACCATGCCGAAATCGAAGCGCCACGAGCCGCAAGCCGAGTCTGAGAAGATCAGTCGTGCCACGCAAGCATCGGTGGAGCGAGCTGGCGCTTCGAAGGACGACGAAGACGACGTCGCGGAAAACGAACGTGATCTCGAGGCACGCGACGCCGAAGCGGACGGCGACGACGAGCGCGAAGGCCGGGCGGAAGCCGCGCCCGACGTCGACGATTTCCGCGCATTGCTGCAGGCCGAGCTCACGGCCGACACGATCCAGCATTACCTGAACCGTATCAGCGTGAAGCCGCTCCTGACCGTCGAGGAGGAGCAGCGCTATTCCCGTCTCGCGAAGGCCGGCGAATTCGAGGCACGGCAGGTGATGATCGAGCGCAACCTGCGTCTCGTCGTCAGTATCGCGAAGGGTTACCTGAACCGCGGCGTGCCGCTGCTCGACCTGATCGAGGAGGGCAACCTCGGCCTGATGCACGCGATCGAGAAATTCGATCCGACGCGTGGCTTTCGGTTTTCGACCTACGCGACGTGGTGGATCCGGCAGAGCATCGAACGGGCGATCATGAACCAGGCTCGCACCGTGCGTCTGCCCGTGCACGTGATCCGCGAACTGAACCAGGTGCTGCGCGCGAAGCGTCACCTGGAAAAGAATTCGATGTCGACGGGCGAGGCCGCCGAGCGCCGTGAAGCCAGCATCGACGACATCGCCTATCTCACCGGCAAGACCGCCGAGGAAGTCACCGACATCCTTGCGCTCAACGAGCACACCGCGTCGCTCGACGCGCCGCTCGATCTCGATCCCGCGAGCAGCCTGCTCGACCTGCTGCCCGACGACCAGAGCCAGTCGCCCGACGCGGAGGTGCAGCACCGCGAACTCGAGACGCTCACGCGCGCGTGGCTGTCGCGGCTGTCCGACAAGCATCGGCACGTGATCGAGCGCCGCTTCGGCCTGAACCACATCGAACCGGCCACGCTCGAGGAGCTGGCCGACGAGATGGGGCTCACGCGCGAGCGCGTGCGGCAGATCCAGCAGGAAGCGCTGGTGCGCCTCAAGCGGTTCTTTGCCTCCAATGGCGTACGCAAGGACGCCGTTCTGTAACTGATGACTCCGATTCTCGTTTTTGACATCGAGACCATTCCCGATGTCGACGGCATCCGCCGTCTGGAAGACCTGCCCGCGACGCTGGACGATGCCGCGGTGGCCGAGCATGCGTTCGCCGCGCGCCGCGAGAAGACCGGCAGCGATTTCCTGCCGCATCACCTGCAGCGCATCGCGGCAATCTCCTGCGTGTTCCGCGACAACAACGGTTTCCGCGTGCGCTCGCTGGGCACGCCCCAGGACACCGAGGCGACACTGGTCCAGTCGTTCTATCGCGTGATCGAGAAATACACGCCGCAGCTCGTGTCGTGGAACGGCGGCGGCTTCGATCTGCCGGTGCTCCATTACCGTGCGCTCGTGCACGGGGTCCCCGCGTCGCGCTACTGGGATCTGGGCGAGGACGACCGCGAGTTCAAGTGGAACAACTACATCTCGCGTTATCACTCGCGGCACACCGATCTGATGGACGTGCTCGCGATGTATCAGGCGCGCGCGAATGCGCCGCTCGACGCGCTCGCGAAGCTGTGCGGGTTCCCGGGCAAGCTCGGAATGGACGGCAGTCAGGTGTGGCCGGCGTTCCAGGATGGCCGGATCGAGGAAATCCGCAACTATTGCGAAACCGACGTCGTCAATACCTACCTGCTGTATTGCCGGTTCCAGCTGATGCGCGGCGGCCTGACGCCGAGCGAATATGCGGACGAGATCCTGCTCGTGAAGAATTCGCTCGCGCAGGAGCCCGCGTCGCACTGGGCCGAATACCTGGCTGGTTTCGACGCTTGACGCGGGCGGCCCGCATTGAGGCCGCGATCAATCTCGATCGAGTTCGAGCACGACCGGCTGGTGATCCGATTCGCGCGCGTCGCCGTCGATCTCGCAGCGCGTGACGCGCGGCAGCAGCGTATCGGTCACGAACACGAAGTCGCATGCGAGCGGCCCGTCGGACCATTGCGCCGTGTCGTAGACGCCGGCGGTCGGCGGCGGCGTGCGGTCCGGGTGTCGGGCGATCCACGCATCGACGAACGACGGTGCGTCGGCGATCGGCTCGAGCATGCGCCGGTACGCATCGCTGCCGAATGCGCTGTTGAAGTCGCCGCAGAGGATGGCATCACGCGGTTGGCCGGTCTTGCTGAACGGCCCCGTGGCATTTTCGGCCGGCGCGGGCTGGTCCGCATGCGCGCACGCTTCGCGGTGCCGGGCGCGCAATGCGTCGACCTGCGCGAGTCGCTGGCGCGCCGAATAGAATTCCAGATGCGTCGTGACGACCCGCAGCCGACCCGACGGCAACACCAGTTCGACGTCGAGCGCGACGCGCGGCATGGAAGGCGCGTCGGCGTCGGCCGGCCACGGCAGCAATTGGCGCAGCACGCGCCCGATCGGCAGCCGGGTCGCGATCGCATTGCCGAACTGGCGGCGCGGTGCGCCGGGTTCGAGCGGCGGCAGGTCGGCGCCGATCGCTTCGACGATCGTATAGCCGGGCAGCAACGCCGCCAGTTCGGCGAACTGGTCGGGGCCGGGCTGGCCGGGCAGTGCGCCGAAGCCGCGCGTGACTTCCTGCAGGCACAGCACGTCGAAGTCGCCGAGCCGGCGGGCGGCGGCGATCGTGCGGGGGAGGTCGACGACGCCGTCCGCGTCCCGACTCCATTGGATGTTCCAGTCGATCAGTCGCATGGCCGAGTCTCCCGAGTCCCCTGAGTCTGTTGCGAGCAGAACGTGTGCCGCCGGCTGACCTCGCGAGACGCCGCGCATGCGGGCCGGCGGCGGATGGCCTGCAGGCCGTTCCTGCATGATGCGGCGCGGCAGATGCGTCAGTATCGACGCTTGCGCCACGAAAGCGGGCGACGCGGGCTTTCGTCGTCTACAATCTCGCCTTCTTCAACGTTTTGTCAGGAAAAGCTGGTGTCCGAAGCCGTCCCCACTTCTGCGCGCAAATCGAAAAATGCGCCCGTCGCGCCCGGGCCTGCCCCGGTTCTCGAGATCGAATCGCTCGACATGGAAGCGCGCGGTGTCGGCCGCACGGCGACCGAGGACGGCACGCCGGGCAAGGTCATCTTCGTCGAGGGTGCGCTGCCCGGCGAGCGCGTGACCTATTCGAGCTACCGTCGCAAGCCGAGCTACGAGCAGGCGACCGTTGTCGACATTCTGCGCCCGAGCGTGCTGCGCACGCAGCCGAAATGCAAATTCTTCGGCACCTGCGGCGGCTGCTCGATGCAGCACCTCGACATGCGCGCGCAGGTCGCGATCAAGCAGCGCGTGCTCGAGGACAACCTGTGGCACCTGTCGAAGCTGCGCGCCGAGACGATGTTCGCGCCGATCCACGGTCCGTCGTGGGGCTACCGCTACCGTGCGCGCCTGACCGTGCGCAACGTCGCGAAGAAGGGCGGCGTGCTGGTCGGGTTCCATGAAAAGAAGAGCAGCTATGTCGCCGACATGACGAGCTGCGAAGTGCTGCCGCCGCACGTATCGGCGATGCTCGTGCCGCTGCGCCGGCTGGTCGAGGGGCTGTCGATCCGTGACCGGATGCCGCAGATCGAGCTCGCGGTCGGTTCGCAAGTCACGGCACTGGTGCTGCGCGTGCTGGAGCCGATCAATGCGGACGACGAAGCGCTGCTGCGCGCGTTCGCCGACGAGCACAAGGTGCAGTTCTGGCTGCAGCCGAAGGGCCCGGACACGGTGACGCCGTTCTATCCGCTCGACGTGCCGCTCGACTATACGCTGCCGGAGTTCGGCATCCGCATGCCGTTCAAGCCGACCGACTTCACGCAGGTCAACCATCAGATCAACCGCGTGCTGGTGGGTCGCGCGCTGCGCCTGCTCGCGCCGTCGCGCGACGATCGCGTGCTCGACCTGTTCTGCGGGATCGGCAACTTCACGCTGCCGCTCGCGCGGCTGTCGCGCGAGGTGATGGGCATCGAAGGCAGCGAGACGCTGACGACCCGCGCGCTGGCGAATGCGCGCGAGAACGGCGTCGACGGCCACACGACGTTCGCGTGCCGGAACCTGTTCGAGGTGACGGGCGACGACCTTCGTGCGCTCGGCGCATTCGACAAGTTCCTGATCGACCCGCCGCGCGAAGGCGCGCTCGCGGTGTCGAAGGCGCTGGCCGAAATCGCGCAGAGCGGCGAAGGCCCGCTGCCGAAGCGCATCGTCTACGTGTCGTGCAACCCGTCGACGCTCGCGCGTGACGCAGGCCTGCTCGTGCACGAGGCCGGCTACCGGCTGAAGGGCGCCGGAGTCGTGAACATGTTCCCGAATACGTCGCACGTCGAATCGATCGCGCTGTTCGAGCGCGACTGAGCGGGCGGGCGGTGGACGTAAAAAAACCGGCCCTCGGGCCGGTTTTTTCATGGGGTACGGCGAACGTCAGTTGCGGTTGCCGCCGAAGATGCCGAGCAGCGCGAGCAGGTTCGTGAACACGTTGTACAGGTCGAGGTAGATCGCGAGCGTGGCCGAGATGTAGTTCGTCTCGCCGCCGTTCACGACGCGCTGGACGTCGAACAGCATGTAGGCCGAGAAGATCGCGATCGCGAGCACCGACACGGTGAGCATCAGCGCCGGCAGTTGCAGGAAGATGTTCGCGACCGAGGCCAGCAGGATCACGATCACGCCCATGAACAGCCATTTGCCGAGCCCGGAGAAGTCGCGCTTGCTGACCGTGGCGATCGTCGCCATCGCGGCGAAGATGATGCCGGTGCCGCCGAACGCGAGCATGATCAGCGACGGGCCGTTCGAGAAGCCGAGGATGAAGCTCAGCAGGCGCGACAGCATCAGGCCCATGAAGAACGTGAAGCCGAGCAGCACGAACACGCCGGCCGCGCTGTTTTTCGTCCGCTCGATCGCGAACATGAAGCCGAACGCGATTGCGAAGAACGCGAGCAGGCTCATCATCGGGCTCGTGGCCGCGAACAGCGAGAAGCCCGTCGCGACGCCGACCCATGCCCCCAGCACCGTCGGCACCATCGACAGCGCGAGCAGCCAGTACGTGTTCCGCAGCACGCGATTGCGAACCTCTGCGGTGCTGACGGAGCCGCCGCGGCCGAAATTGTACGGATAGTCGTTCATGGTTTCTCCTAACATTGAACGCGTGGGCGTCCGGGGCCGGTTCGGCGCGCGCGGTGTGCGGCGCAGCAAACCGGAGCAGCTATGGCTAAGATACGTTCCGTGCCGCGAGGTTTCAATGGCCGGGCGGCGCAAAAAACATATGGATTTGGAACCTTTCGCTCCTGTAAGGGTTCAATCGCAATGATACACGGGATCGTGCTACAATAGCGGATTCATTTGAACCTGTAACTTCTTAATTTCTTGGAGTTTTTATGGCAATCGAGCGCACCCTGTCGATCATCAAGCCGGATGCGGTGGCAAAGAACGTGATCGGCCAGATCTACAGCCGTTTCGAAGGCGCCGGCCTGAAGATCGTCGCATCGCGCATGGCACACCTGTCGCGTGCGGACGCAGAGAAGTTCTACGCAGTTCACGCAGCACGTCCGTTCTTCAAGGACCTCGTCGATTTCATGATCTCGGGCCCGGTGATGATCCAGGTTCTGGAAGGTGAAGGCGCGATCCTGAAGAACCGCGACCTGATGGGCGCGACGGATCCGAAGAAGGCGGAAAAGGGCACGATCCGCGCCGACTTCGCCGACAGCATCGACGCGAACGCCGTGCACGGCTCGGACGCTGCTGAAACGGCTGCGGTCGAAGTTGCATTCTTCTTCCCGGAAATGAACGTCTACTCGCGCTAAGCCCTGGCTGGCAACAAGTAGGCAGGATTCAGCGCACGCGGCAAGGCAGCACATCATGACGAGCGAAACTTCCGTCAATCTTCTCGACTTCGATGCCGAAGGTCTTGTCGCGTACTGCGGCAGCCTCGGCGAGAAGCCGTTCCGCGCCAAGCAATTGCAGCGCTGGATCCATCAGTACAACGCCGGCGATTTCGACGGCATGACCGATCTCGCGAAGTCCCTGAGAGAAAAGCTCAAGGGCCGCGCGTCGATCGTGATGCCCGATATCGTCAGCGATCACGTTTCCACCGACGGCACGCGCAAGTGGCTGATCGACGTCGGAAACGGCAATGCGGTCGAAACCGTGTTCATCCCGGAAGAGACGCGCGGCACGCTGTGCGTGTCGTCGCAGGCCGGGTGTGCGGTCAACTGCCGCTTCTGCTCGACGGGCAAGCAGGGCTTCTCCCGCAACCTGTCGACAGCCGAAATCATCGGCCAGCTCCGGATGGCCGAGTTTGCGCTGCGTGCGTCGCTGGGTCGCGCGCCCGGTCCGAACGGCAAGGCCGAACGGGTTGTCACCAACGTGGTGATGATGGGCATGGGCGAGCCGCTGCTGAACTACAGCGCGGTCGTGCCCGCGATGCGGCTGATGCTCGACGACAACGCGTACGGCCTGTCGCGCCGCCGCGTCACATTGTCGACGTCCGGCGTGGTGCCGATGATGGACCGCCTCGGCGCCGAATTGCCGGTCGCGCTCGCCGTTTCGCTGCACGCGCCGAACGATGCGCTGCGCGACGAACTGGTGCCGCTCAACAAGAAGCATCCGCTTCGCGAGCTGATGGCCGCGTGCCAGCGCTATCTGAAAGTCGCACCGCGCGACTTCATTACTTTCGAATACTGCATGCTCGACGGCGTCAACGACACCGAAGCGCATGCGCGCGAACTGCTGGCCGTCACGCGTGACGTGCCCTGCAAGTTCAACCTGATCCCGTTCAATCCGTTTCCGGAATCGGGCCTCATCCGCTCGAAGCCGGAGCAGATCAAGCGCTTTGCACAGGTCCTCATCGACGCGGGTGTCGTCACGACCGTGCGCAAGACGCGCGGCGACGACATCGACGCCGCGTGCGGCCAGCTGGCCGGCGCCGTGAAGGATCGCACGCGCCTGGCGGAGCGAACGGGCGCAGCAGCAAAAATCATCGAAGTTCGGGCGATCTGACGGGGACGCCTGGTCGGGGCCGCGTGGGTGCGGATGCCTGGACTTCTTGCGGTACAACACGCGAATAGCGATCGGTCGCGGCGCCTCGGCGCCGCGCATGATGTGGACAGTTGCGGGAGCCGGCGGCGCCCGCCAGTGAAGAAGAATCGACGCGAGGACAAGGATGAGTGAGCCGCAGCCGACCAACGGCGCAGAGACGAATGCCGCGAAGCCGGCACCGGCGGGGCTTGAAACGCTGGCGGCCGTCGGCAGCCGGCTGGCGCAGCTCCGGGAGGCGAAGGGCTGGACGGTCGACGACGTGTCGGCGCGGCTCAAGGTCGCTCCGCAGAAGCTGCGTGCGCTCGAGGCTGGCGACATCAGCCATTTGCCCGGCGTAACGTTCGCGCTCGGCGTCGTGCGCAGCTACGCGAAGATGCTCGGCGTCGATCCGGAGCCGTTCGCCCACGCATTGCGCCGCGAGCGTGGCGTGCAGGAAGTCGATCTGTCGATGCCCGCGTCGTCGGGGACGGATCTGCCGCGCGGCCGCGTGTCGATTCCGCTTGGCGGGTCGTCGCACCATCATCCGTGGCTGTGGGGGACGGCGATCGTCGTCGTCGCGGTGATCGCGGTACTCATGTGGCACACTGGCGGCGATTCGTCGAGCTGGCTCGCGCGCTTCAAGGGTGGCGGCACCGAACACGCGTCGGCGGCCAGCGCGCCGGCGGCGTCTTCCGTCGAAGCGGCAGCCGAGGGCGGTGCGTCGGCGGCAGCCGGCAACGACGCTCCGGCGCTGGTTGCGGCATCCGCCGTGGCACCGCAGGCCGTTGCGTCGGCTGCTCCGGCCCCGACCCCGACGGCCGCCGTGCCCGCGTCGCAACCGGTCGTCGCGACGGCCGCGGCGAGCAGCGCGGCCGTGCCGGCCCAGCCCGCGAGCGTCGTGGTCGCGGCAGGCCAGTCGATGGTCGAACTGAAGGTCAAGCAGGATTGCTGGTTCAGCGTGCGCGACAAGAGCGGCAAGGAACTGTTCTCGGCGCTGGTGCGGGCCGGCGAGACGAAGCAGGTCGCCGGCGACGGTCCGTTCAAGGTCACGATCGGCAACAAGGCAGGCCTTGATACGGTCGCGTTCGACGGAAAGCCGGTCGATCCGGCAAAATATTCGGCAGCGCGGGGTAACGTGGCGCGGTTCACGCTGCCCTGACGTCAAGCGCCGTGGCGCAGGCCTGTCCTGGACAGGCCGCGAGGGCACGGCGCTTTTTCAATTCATGCGCCGCCTCGCGGCGCATTCCGCGTAAATGGATCTATCGATGCAATCCGAAGCTCAATCCCCACGCAGCAGTCAGATTTGTTCAACCGAGCCGGTGTTCGGCGGGCATCAGCCGCGTCGCGTGTCGCATGCGGTGGATGTTCGTTGGGGCGGGCAGCTCGTGACGATCGGCGGTGCTGCGCCGGTGCGCGTGCAGTCGATGACGAATACCGACACGGCTGACGCGATCGGCACGGCGATCCAGATCAAGGAACTCGCGAATGCGGGCTCCGAACTGGTGCGCATCACGGTCAATACGCCGGAGGCCGCGGCCGCCGTGCCGGCCATCCGCGAACAGCTCGACCGGATGGGCGTGACCGTTCCGCTCGTCGGCGATTTCCACTACAACGGCCACCTGCTGCTGCGCGACTACCCGGGCTGCGCGGAGTCGCTGTCGAAGTACCGGATCAACCCGGGCAACGTCGGCCAGGGCGCGAAGCGCGACACGCAGTTCGCGCAGATGATCGAAGCCGCGGCGAAGTACGACAAGCCGGTGCGGATCGGCGTGAACTGGGGCAGCCTCGACCAGGACCTGCTTGCGCGCATGATGGACGAGAACGGCGCGCGCTCGCAGCCGTGGGATGCGCAGAGCGTGATGTACGAAGCGCTGATCCAGTCGGCGATCGGCTCGGCCGAGCGCGCGGTCGAGCTGGGCCTCGGTCGCGATCGCATCGTGCTGTCGTGCAAGGTCAGCGGCGTGCAGGACCTGATCGCCGTGTACCGCGAACTCGGCCGCCGCTGCGGCTTCGCGCTGCATCTCGGGCTGACCGAGGCCGGCATGGGCTCGAAGGGCATCGTCGCGTCGACGGCCGCGCTCGGCGTGCTGCTGCAGGAAGGGATCGGCGACACGATCCGCATTTCGCTGACGCCTGAACCGGGTGCGTCGCGCACGGGCGAAGTGATCGTCGGCCAGGAAATCCTGCAGACGATGGGCCTGCGCTCGTTCGCGCCGATGGTGATCGCGTGCCCGGGCTGCGGCCGCACCACGAGCACGCTGTTCCAGGAACTCGCGATGCAGATCCAGACCTACCTGCGCGAGCAGATGCCGGCCTGGCGCAAGGAGTATCCGGGCGTCGAGAAGATGAACGTCGCGGTGATGGGCTGCATCGTCAACGGCCCGGGCGAATCGAAGCACGCGAACATCGGCATCAGCCTGCCGGGTTCGGGCGAGAACCCGGCCGCGCCCGTCTTCATCGACGGTGAGAAGGTCAAGACGCTGCGCGGCGAGCGGATCGCCGAGGAATTCCAGCAGATCGTCAGCGACTACGTCGCTCGCAATTACGGCCGTACCGAGGCCCTGAACTAAATTCGTCCACACACACGAACGATGACTGAACAGAAACGCAAGATCGAGAAGCTCGCCGGCGTCAAGGGCATGAACGACATCCTCCCGCAGGATGCCGGCCTCTGGGAGTTCTTCGAAGCTACCGTGAAATCGCTGCTGCGCGCGTACGGCTACCAGAACATCCGCACGCCGATCGTCGAACACACGCAGCTCTTCACGCGCGGCATCGGCGAAGTCACGGACATCGTCGAGAAGGAGATGTACAGCTTCACCGATGCGCTGAACGGCGAGAACCTGACGATGCGCCCGGAGAACACCGCGGCCGTCGTGCGCGCGTCGATCGAGCACAACATGCTGTACGACGGCCCGAAGCGCCTGTGGTACATCGGCCCGATGTTCCGTCACGAGCGTCCGCAGCGCGGCCGCTACCGCCAGTTCCACCAGGTCGGCGTCGAGGCGCTCGGCTTCGCGGGCCCGGATGCGGATGCCGAGATCATCATGATGTGCCAGCGCCTGTGGGACGACCTCGGCCTGACCGGCATCAAGCTCGAGATCAACTCGCTCGGCCTCGCCGAAGAGCGTGCCGCGCACCGCGTCGAACTGATCAAGTATCTCGAGCAGTTCGCCGACGTACTGGATGAGGACGCGAAGCGTCGCCTGTATACGAACCCGCTGCGCGTGCTCGACACGAAGAACCCGGCGCTGCAGGAAATCGCGCAGAACGCGCCGAAGCTGATCGACTTCCTCGGCGACGAGTCGCGTGCCCACTTCGAAGGGCTGCAGCGCCTGCTGCTCGCGAACAACATCCCGTTCAAGATCAACCCCCGTCTCGTGCGCGGCCTCGACTACTACAACCTGACCGTGTTCGAGTGGGTGACCGACAAGCTCGGCGCGCAGGGCACGGTCGCGGCCGGCGGTCGCTACGATCCGCTGATCGAGCAGCTCGGCGGCAAGCCGACCGCCGCATGCGGCTGGGCGATGGGCATCGAGCGCATTCTCGAGCTGCTGAAGGAAGAGGATCTCGCACCCGAGCAGGAAGGCGTCGACGTGTACGTGGTGCACCAGGGCGAGACCGCGCGCGAGCAGGCGTTCATCGCGGCCGAGCGTCTGCGCGATACGGGCCTCGACGTGATTTTCCACTGCAGCGCCGACGGCGGCCCGGCAAGCTTCAAGTCGCAGATGAAGCGGGCCGATGCGAGCGGTGCCGCGTTCGCGGTGATCTTCGGCGAAGAAGAGGTCGCGAACGGCACGGTGGGTGTGAAAGCGCTGCGCGGTGCGGGCGAGGACGGCGAAAAGAACGCTCAGCAGACCGTACCGGTCGAAAGCTTGACCGAATTCCTAATCAATGCGATGGTTGCATCCGCCGAAGACGGCGACGACTGATCGCGCTGGCATTCGCTCGACAAGAAAAGCCTGAAATGGAAGGAATCGCTCGCCGATGAGTTATCACGACGAACAAGAATCGATTGAAAGTCTGAAGGCGTGGTGGGCCCGCTGGGGCAACCTCACGACGTGGATCGTGCTCGCGGCGCTGGTCGTCGCGGCCGGTTTCAACGGCTGGAATTACTGGCAGCGCCGTCAGGCCGCCGAGGCTTCCGGGTTGTACGAGCAGGTGCAGAAGGCCGCTGCCGCGAACGACAAGGCGACGATGGCCCGTGCGGCCGCCGACATGGAAGACAAGTTCGGCAGCACGCCGTATGCGCAGATGACCGCGCTCACGGCCGCGAAGACGTTGTACGCGGCCGGCGACGCCGCCGGCGCGAAGGCGCAGCTGCAATGGGCCGCCGATCACGCCAAGGACGACGAGTACAAGCAGATCGCGAAGCTGCGTCTCGCGTCGCTGCTGCTCGACGAGAAGGCATACGACGCGGGCCTCGCGCTGCTGTCCGGCACGCCGGTGGATGCATTCAAGGGCCTCGTGGCCGATCGCCGCGGCGATCTGCTCGCGGCGCAAGGCAAGACCGACGATGCGCGCGCCGCGTACAAGCTCGCGCTCGCCGGCCTGTCGCAGGACGACCAGTCCGCGCGCCAGCTCGTGCAGTTCAAGCTCGATGCGCTCGGCGGCTGATCCCGGCCCCCTCAACCTCTTAACTCTGCTTCGCTAACCGATGAATTTGCTGAAACGTTACGCTGTGCCCGTAGCCTGCGCGGCGGCTGTCCTGGCATTGGCGGCCTGCTCGTCGTCGAAGGACGCGCGCCGCGTGCCGACGCCGCTCACCGAGTTCAAGCCCGTCATGGACGTGCAACAGGTCTGGAAGGCGAGCGTCGGCAAGGGCGGGCGCTACCTGTTCTCGCCAGTGGCCGTGGGCGACGCCGTCTACGCGGCGGGCGAGAACGGTTCGGTCGAGAAGATCGACGCGAAGACGGGCCAGACGCTGTGGCGCTCGAAGGTCGGTTCGGACCTGTCGGCCGGTGTCGGCAGCGACGGCAACCTGACCGCGGTCGGCGCGCTCAAGGGCGGTGTGTTCGTGCTCGGTCCCGACGGCAAGCAGCTGTGGAAGACGGCCGTGCAAGGCGAGATCTTCTCGCCGCCGCTGGTCGGCAACGGCCTCGTGATCGTGCGCACGATCGACGGTCAGGTGATCGCGTTCAACGGGCAGACGGGCGAGCAGAAGTGGAACTACCGCAACCGCGCGGTGCCGCTGAACCTGCGCGTGTCGGCCGGCATGACGTTCGCGGGCGATGCGGCCGTGCTGGCGGGCTTCCCCGGCGGCGGTCTGGTCGCGATCAACCTGCAGACGGGCGAGCCGTTCTGGCAGACGCCCGTGTCGTTCCCGAAGGGCGTGACCGAAGTGGAGCGCATCAACGACGTCAGCGGTCCGCCGACGCTCGTGGGTGCCGAAGCGTGCGCGGTCACGTTCCAGGGCCAGCTCGGCTGCTTCGACGCGAACTCGGGCCGCCCGCTGTGGGAAAAGGCGTTCTCGAGCCGCAGCGGTCTCGCGCAGGACGATTCTGTCGTTGCCGGCGGCGACGACTGGTCGGTCGTGACGGCCTACGACGCGGCGAGCGGCAACCCGCTCTGGCGCAACGACAAGCTGAAGAGCCGCGACGTCGGCGTGCCCTACCTGCTCGGCCATGCGGTCGTGATGGGCGACTACAAGGGCTTCGTGCACTTCCTGTCGCGCGAGGACGGCAGCTTCATCGCGCGGATGAAGACGGACGGCAGCGCGATCACCGCGGCGCCGGTCCTGGCGGGCAATACGCTCGTCGTGCAGACCAAGGACGGCGGCCTGTACGGATTCCGTCCGCGCTGACGCGCACGCAACAGGCGCAATCGCGGCGCGGCGGGCCTGTCCCGCGCGCCACGGTCGCGCGACATGAAGGCGGCCGGTGTCCCCGGCCGCTCGGTATTTGAAAGGCAGTTCGAAACGAAAGACGACGGCGCGCACCGCGCGCCCGGCGCGCGCATCCGGCGCGGCGCGAATTCGTGATATTTTCATTCAGCGCAGCCGCCCGCAGCAGCGGGCCTCCCGCTGCTGCGCATCACCGTAGAAAACACAGATGAAACCGGTCATTGCCCTCGTTGGGCGCCCCAATGTGGGGAAATCCACGCTGTTCAACCGGCTCACGCGCTCGCGCGATGCGCTGGTCGCCGACTTGCCGGGCCTGACACGCGATCGCCATTACGGCGAAGGGCGCGTCGGCGAACGGCCGTACCTGGTCGTCGATACCGGCGGCTTCGAGCCCGTCGCGAAGGACGGCATCCTGCACGAGATGGCACGCCAGACGCGGCAGGCCGTCGAGGAAGCCGACGTCGTCGTGTTCATCGTCGATGGTCGTAACGGGCTCGCGCCGCAGGACAAGTCGATCGCCGACTACCTGCGCAAGACCGGCCGGCCGATCTTCCTGGTCGTCAACAAGGCCGAGGGGATGAAGTACACGGCGGTCGCGACCGACTTCTACGAGCTCGGCCTCGGCGATCCGCGCGCGATCTCGGCCGCGCACGGCGACGGCGTGACCGACATGATCAACGAGGCGCTGGAAGTCGCGTACGCGGGGCAGCCCGAGGAAGCGGACGAGGACGATCCGTCGCGCGGCATCAAGATCGCGATCGTCGGCCGGCCGAACGTCGGCAAGTCGACGCTCGTGAACGCGCTGATCGGCGAGGACCGCGTGATCGCGTTCGACATGCCGGGCACGACGCGCGATTCGATCTACGTCGACTTCGAGCGTGACGGCAAGAAATACACGCTGATCGATACCGCGGGCCTGCGACGCCGCGGCAAGGTGTTCGAGGCGATCGAGAAGTTCTCGGTCGTGAAGACGCTGCAGTCGATCTCCGACGCGAACGTCGTCATTCTTCTGCTGGATGCGCAGCAGGACATTTCCGACCAGGACGCGCACATCGCCGGCTTCGTCGTCGAGCAGGGCCGCGCGCTCGTGATCGGCGTCAACAAGTGGGACGGTCTCGACGACCACGCGCGCGATCGCGCGAAAGCGGATTTGACCCGCAAGCTGAAATTCCTCGACTTCGCGAAGTCGCACTACATTTCGGCCGCGAAGAAGACGGGCATCGGCGCGCTGATGCGCTCGGTCGACGACGCGTACGCGGCGGCGATGGCGAAGCTGCCGACGCCGAAGCTCACGCGCGCGCTGATCGAGGCCGTCGAGTTTCAGCAGCCGCGTCGTCGCGGCCCGGTGCGTCCGAAGCTGCGCTACGCGCACCAGGGCGGCCAGAATCCGCCGCTGATCGTCATCCACGGCAACGCGCTCGACGCGGTGACGGAAACCTACAAGCGTTACCTCGAAAACCGATTCCGCGAAACTTTCTCACTGACCGGGACTCCATTGCGCATAGAGTTCCGTTCGTCGAACAACCCGTACGCGGACAAGGGCTGAAGCAGGTCCTGCAAGGGATAGGCCGCATGGCCTACGCCCGGGCGGGGCAGGCAAAATCAGCTATAGTGTAGCGATTGGCGCCGGATCTCTTTTTCTTCGTCGCCAATCCAGATCAACCTGCAAAAAAAGATGGAGTACGCCATGAGCAACAAAGGGCAATTGTTACAAGACCCGTTTTTGAACGCACTGCGCAAAGAGCACGTTCCCGTTTCGATCTATCTCGTCAACGGCATCAAGCTGCAAGGGAACATTGAATCGTTCGACCAGTACGTCGTGTTGCTCCGTAATACGGTGACCCAGATGGTCTACAAGCACGCCATCTCGACGGTCGTGCCGGCGCGCCCGGTGAATTTCCACCCGGACGCGGAAGCCTCGTCCTAACCCATTGCAGCGGCCGGCATCCGGTCGCCGCGAGCGACCGATGCCAGCCGCCTTATCTTGACACCCGATAATTTGATCAACGCAGCGCTCGTCGGCATCGACTTCGGCAAGACCGATTTCGAAGCCAGCCTCGAAGAACTCAGTCTTCTCGCCTCCAGTGCGGGGGCACGTCCCGCCGTCACCCTCACAGGTCGTCGCGCCAGCCCCGATGCCAAGATGTTCATCGGCAGCGGCAAAGCCGAAGAATTGCGGCTTGCCTGCGACGCGCACAACGTCGAAATCGTCATCTTCAACCACGCACTCGCACCGGCCCAGCAACGTAATCTGGAGCAGGCGCTTAACCGGCGCGTGGTCGATCGCACGAGCCTCATCCTCGATATCTTTGCGCAGCGCGCCCGCAGCCACGAAGGCAAGCTGCAGGTCGAACTCGCGCAGCTGCAATACCTGTCGACCCGGCTGATTCGCGCGTGGACTCACCTGGAGCGGCAAAAAGGCGGTATCGGCCTGCGCGGCCCCGGCGAAACCCAGCTCGAAACCGACCGCCGGCTGATCGGCGAGCGCATCAAGATGCTGAAGTCGCGGCTCGACCGGCTGCGCCGGCAGCACAGCACGCAGCGTCGCCAGCGCGCGCGCAGCGGCACGATGTCGGTGTCGCTCGTCGGCTATACGAACGCGGGCAAGTCGACGCTGTTCAATGCGCTGACGAAAGCGCAGGCCTATGCGGCCGACCAGCTGTTCGCCACGCTCGATACGACGTCGCGACGCGTGTACCTCGGCGACGAGGCCGGTCAGATCGTCGTGTCCGATACGGTCGGGTTCATCCGGGAACTGCCTCACCAGCTGGTTGCCGCGTTTCGCGCGACCCTCGAGGAAACGATCCATGCGGATCTGCTGCTGCACGTGGTCGACGCGTCGAGCGCGGTGCGGCTCGAACAGATCGAGCAGGTGAACGGCGTGCTGCACGAGATCGGCGCGGACACGATCCGGCAGGTGCTGGTGTTCAACAAGATCGATGCCGTGCCCGAGCTGGCGGCCCGCGGCGACGCGGTCGAGCGGGACGAGTATGGTAATATTTCGCGCGTCTTTTTGAGCGCACGCACCGGTCAGGGTCTTGACGCGTTGCGTGCCGCCATCGCCGAGATCGCCTCCGCGGAACACCTTACCGGCGCGACGTTACCCAACGGCGCGCTCGACGGCGTACCCGCTGAACCACACGAAGACCACACGATTTCCGAACACGGGCGCTAACCGGTCCCGGCCGGTTCGCTGGCGTCTAATCTGGTGAACAAACTCTGGTGAACGAATACAACGAGCGGAGTACCTGGCGGCGGATGCGCGCCTTGCTGTCGATCAACGATCCCCGCTGGGGACGCGGCGAAGGCAAGGGCAACGACGGATCCCGTCCGCGTGTGAACGAATCGAAGCGTCCGCCCGGTGGCGACGGTGACGGTCCGCCCGATCTCGACGAGATGTGGCGCAACTTCAACCGGCGTCTGAGCGGCCTGTTCGGCGGCAAGGGCGGCAACGGCTTCCGGCCCGACAACGGCCGGGCCGCGCGCGTCGGCGTCGGCATCGTGATCGGCGTGCTGGTCGCGGTCTACGCGGGCAGCGGGCTGTTCGTCGTGCAGGACGGCCAGACGGGCGTCGTGCTGCAGTTCGGCAAGCTGTCGGGCACGGTCGGCCAGGGCGTGCACTGGCGCGCGCCGTATCCGTTCGCGTCACACGAGATCGTCGACACGTCGCAGGTCCGTTCGATCGAGATCGGCCGCAACAACGTCGTGCGTCTCGCGAACGTGAAGGAAGCGGCGATGCTGACGCGTGATGCCGACATCGTCGACGTGCGTTTCGTCGTCCAGTACCGGATCCGTTCGGCAACCGATTACCTGTTCCGCAGCGTCGATCCCGAGCGCAGCGTGTCGCAGGCCGCCCAGGCCGCGGTGCGCGCGATCGTCGGCACGCGCAGCGCGGCCGACATGCTGAACCAGGACCGCGACGCGCTGCGCGCGCAGCTGTCCGCCGCGATCCAGCGCGATCTCGATCGCTACCAGTCGGGGCTCGAGGTGACGGCCGTCACGATGCAGAGCGTCGCAGCGCCCGAGCAGACGCAGGCCGCGTACGCCGAAGTCGCGAAGGCGCGCGATGATCGCGAAGCCGCGAAGCGTGCCGCACAGGTCTACGCGAACGATCTGCTGCCGAAGGCGCAGGGCGACGCCGCGAAACTTGCCGACGAAGCGAAGGCGTATGCCGATCGCGTGGTCACGCTGGCCGAAGGCGACGCCGACCGGTTCAAGCAAGTCTATGCACAGTATTCGAAGGCGCCCGCGGTGATCCGCGAGCGGATGTACCTCGAGACGATGCAGGAAATCTATTCGAACGCGACGAAGGTGTTCGTCGGCAACAAGGGCGGCAACAGCGTCGTGTACCTGCCGCTCGACAAGCTCGTCGAGCAGGGGCGACAAAACGCCGCGAATGCGACGAATGCCGCGACGCCCGCCGGCGCATCCGCGCCCGACGCGACGTCGGCGCCGGCCGCCGCCGCGGCGAGCGCACCCGCGAGCGCGGCTTCGGCCGCGGCGGCGCCCGCACAGGGCAGCGACGTGCTGCGATCGCGCGAAGCGTTCCGCAGCCGCTCGCGTGAAGACGATACGAAGTAACGGGGAGCGCAGAACATGAACCGAATCATTGCGCTCGTCGTCGCAATCGTGATCGCCGCCTTCGCGGCGTCGTCGACCGTCCTGACCGTCGATCCGCGCCATGCTGCCGTGCTGTCGGGCCGCGACGGCGCGCAACCGGAACTCGCGGGCCCCGGCATCCATTTCAAGCTGCCGCCGCCGCTGCAGACGGCGACGCTGATCGACACACGCCTGCAATCGCTCGAGTCGTCGGATCCGCTGCAACTGGCGACCGAAGACAAGCACGACCTGCTCGTCGCGTATGCGGTCAAGTATCGGATCAGCGATCCGATGAAGTATTTCGCGGCGACGGGCGGCGACCCGGCGGCGGCCGCCGAGCGTCTGGCCGGCGCGCTGAAGAGCGCACTCGGCGACGCGTTCGGCAAGCGCGCGCTCGACGACGCGCTCGGCGGGCAGCGCGAGATTGCCAATGCGGCGCGCGACGCGGTGCGCGCGACGGCATCGGGCTTCGGCGTCGACGTGGTCGACGTGCAGTTGACGCGCGTCGACTTGCCGGCTGCGCAGACGGATGCCGTCTATCGGCGGATGATTGCCGCGCTGCGCGACCAGGCCGCACAGGTGCGCGCGGATGGCGCCGCCGATGTCGAGCAGATCAAGGCCGACGCGGAACGCGAACAGCAGGCGGTGCTCGCGAATGCGTACAAGTCCGCGCAGACGATCAAGGGCGAGGGCGACGCGAAGGCCGCGTCGATCGCCGCCGATGCGTTCGGCCGCGATCCGCAGTTCTATCAGTTCTACGCGAGCCTGCAGGCTTACCGGAATACCTTCAAGCGCAACGACATCATCGTCGTCGACCCCGACAGCGAGTTTTTCCGTTTCATGCGCAGCCCGACGGGCGGTGCCGCACCGGCGGCACCCGCTCCCCGCAAACACTGACCTTGGGGCGCCGCGTCGAGCGGCGCCGTCGCTCGCATGGACCTGGCTGGCTCGTTGTTGCTCGCGGTAGCACTGATGCTGATCATCGAGGGGGCGTTCCCCTTCGTGTTTCCCGTCGCCTGGCGCGACACGTTTCGTAGAATAGCGGAGCGGCCGCCGCATCATATCCGGATCGGCGGGCTCATCGTGATGGCGCTCGGGCTCGTCCTGCTGCTGCTCGCCACCTGACCGGACGGCGCACCCGCCGTTCGTTCCGCCCGATTGCCGATTTCCGATTCATTTCGCGGCGCGCATGTCGCGCCCTGTTTCCCGTCGTAGGACCGTACCGATGTCGACCTGGTTACTTCCCGAGAATATCGCCGACGTGCTGCCGTCGGAAGCGCGCAAGATCGAGGAGCTGCGCCGCAGGCTGCTCGACCGCTTCCGTTCGTACGGCTACGAAATGGTGATGCCGCCGTTGCTCGAATACCTCGAATCGCTGCTGACGAGCGGCGGCAACGACCTGCGCCTGCGCACCTTCAAGCTGGTCGACCAGCTGTCGGGCCGCACGCTCGGCCTGCGCGCGGACATCACGCCGCAAGTCGCGCGCATCGACGCGCACCTGCTTAACCGCCAGGGCGTGACGCGCCTCTGCTATGCCGGCCACGTGATGCACACGCGTCCGCGCGGGCTGCACGCGACGCGCGAACAGATCCAGATCGGCGCCGAAATCTACGGGCACGCCGGGCTGGAAGCCGATCTCGAGATCCAGCAACTGATGCTCGACGCGCTGCACCTCGCGGGGCTGTCACGCATCCGCCTGGATCTGTGCCACGCGGGCGTGCTCGCGGCGCTGCTCGCGCGCGATGCGCAGGCTTCCGAGCGCGGCGAGGCGCTGTACGACGCGCTGTCGGGCAAGGACGTGCCGCTGCTGAACGAACTCACCGACGATCTCGGCGCCGACACGCGCGCAGCGCTGCGTGCGCTGCCGCATCTGTACGGCGACGCGAGCGTGCTCGACGAGGCGCGTGTGCGCCTGCCGGTGCTGCCCGAGATCACGCGCGCGCTCGACGATCTCGCGCAGCTTGCGGCGCAGGCGAAGGGCGTCGAGGTGGCGATCGATCTCGCCGACCTGCGCGGCTACGCGTACCACAGCGGCGCGATGTTTACGGCGTACATCGACGGCGTGCCGAACGCGATCGCGCGCGGCGGCCGGTACGACCACGTGGGCCAGGCCTACGGCCGCGCCCGCCCGGCGACGGGCTTCTCGCTCGACCTGCGCGAGCTCGCGCGGATTTCGCCGGTCGAGGCGCGCGGCACCGCGATTCTCGCGCCGTGGGCGCAGGGCGACGCGCTGAGCGCGGCCGTTGCGGCGCTGCGCGACGCGGGCGAGGTCGTGATCCAGGCATTGCCGGGACACGACCACGTGCTCGACGAGTTCGCCTGCGACCGTTCGCTCGTCGAGCGTGACGGCGCATGGGTGGTCGAGCCCCGTTAAACAGGCGTTCGCGGGCCGTCGTTCGGCGTGCATATCGTTGAAGCGAAACGGAAAAATTCGGAATCGCCCGCGAACATAGGTAGAATACGTTTTTAACCAGCTAACGAATCAACATGTCTGCCAGCGCAGTGAACGTGACTCCCGGGCGCAATGTGGTCGTCGTGGGAACGCAATGGGGTGATGAAGGCAAGGGCAAGATCGTCGACTGGCTGACGGACCACGCTCAGGGCGTCGTGCGTTTCCAGGGCGGTCACAACGCCGGCCACACCCTCATCATCGGCGGCAAGAAAACCATCTTGCGCCTCATTCCGTCGGGCATCATGCGTGAAGGCGTCGCCTGCTACATCGGCAACGGCGTCGTCCTGTCCCCCGAGGCACTGTTCAAGGAAATCGGCGAGCTGGAAGAGGCCGGCGTGAACGTGCGCGATCGCCTGTTCATCTCCGAAGCCACGACGCTGATCCTGCCGTACCACATCGCGATCGACCAGGCGCGCGAAGCGCGCAAGGGTGCGGGCAAGATCGGTACGACCGGCCGCGGCATCGGCCCGGCGTACGAGGACAAGGTCGGCCGCCGCGCGCTGCGCGTGCAGGACCTGTTCGATGCGAAGACCTTCGCCGACCGCCTGCGCGAAAACCTCGATTTCCACAACTTCGTGCTGACCCAGTACCTGGGTGGCGCGGCCGTCGATTTCCAGGCCACGCTCGACACGATGCTCGGTTATGCCGACCGCCTGAAGCCGATGGTGGCCGACGTGTCGCGCCGCCTGTACGACGCGAACAACGCCGGTCAGAACCTGCTGTTCGAAGGTGCGCAAGGCACGCTGCTCGACATCGACCACGGCACCTATCCGTTCGTCACGTCGAGCAACTGCGTCGCGGGCGCGGCATCGGCCGGCGCCGGCGTCGGTCCGCAGAAGCTGAACTACATCCTCGGCATCACGAAGGCGTATTGCACGCGCGTCGGCTCGGGCCCGTTCCCGAGCGAACTGTACGACGCGGACAACCCGCAGCGCCAGGACCAGGTCGGCGTCACGCTGGCGAACGTCGGCAAGGAATTCGGCTCGGTCACCGGCCGTCCGCGCCGCACCGGCTGGCTCGACGCAGCGGCACTGCGCCGCTCGATCCAGATCAACGGCGTGTCGGGCCTGTGCATGACGAAGCTCGACGTGCTCGACGGCCTCGATGAAGTCAAGCTGTGCGTCGGCTACAAGATCGACGGCAAGGACGTGGACATCCTGCCGCGCGGTGCGGCCGACGTCGCGCGTTGCGAGCCCGTGTACGAAACGTTCGCCGGCTGGAAGGAAAGCACCGTCGGCATCAAGACGTGGGACGCGCTGCCGGCGAATGCGCAGGCCTACCTGACCCGCGTCCAGGAAGTGGCCGGCGTGCCGGTCGACATGGTTTCGACGGGGCCGGATCGCGACGAGACGATCCTGCTTCGCCATCCGTTCAAGGTGTAATTCTCGGCATGACGCAGCAAATCACGATGACGGCGGCAGACTTGATGACCGATCCGCGCAACGACGACAAGAACCTGTGGGTAGGCTGGGACGAATACCATCGTCTGATCGAGCTGCTCGCGCTGCAGGTGCATGAATCGGGCTGGAAATTCGACCAGATCCTGTGCCTTGCGCGCGGCGGTCTGCGCGTCGGCGACCAGCTGTCGCGCATCTACGACGTCCCGCTCGCGATCCTCGCGACGAGTTCGTACCGCGAAGCGGCCGGCACCGAGCAGGGCGAGCTCGACATCGCGCAGTACATCACGATGACGCGCGGCAGTCTCGCGGGCAACGTGCTGCTGGTCGACGATCTCGTCGATTCGGGCGTCACGCTCGCGCGCGTGCAGGAGCACCTGAAGGAGCGCTATCCGTCGGTCACGGCCGTGCGTTCGGCCGTGCTCTGGTACAAGGGCTGCTCGAAGGTCAAGCCTGACTATCACGCACAGTATCTGCCGACGAATCCGTGGATTCATCAGCCGTTCGAAGAGTGGGACACGGTTCGTCCGCACAACCTCGAGGCATGGATCAAGCGCGGTCGCGCGCAGCGCGACGGTTCGGGCGCGTAAGCGGCCGGCCGATCGAAGGAAAGCCTTGTACGGCGCCGCTTGCGGCGCCGTTTTTTATTGGCGCGCCATTGGCGCGCCGCGCCGGCGGGCACGGCGATCGGTGCGCGCGGTAGGCAGATGGCGCGGCCCCGGCTATGATGGCAGCCCTGCCACAGCTCGCGCAGGATTGCATGCGCAGCGTGGATCACGTGGTTTAAGGGCAACAAGGCAGGACGGTTTTTCAGGGGGGCGCGAGTAGAATAGCGCTCGTTTTGTCCGACCGGACCCGATTATTACGCTTCATATGAACGACACGATCCAGGCGACCGACGCAGCCCATGCGCATTCGACGCACCAACACTCGATGCGGGCGCTTGCGATAGCGGCCATCGGCGTCGTGTTCGGCGACATCGGCACGAGCCCGCTGTATTCGCTGAAGGAGGCGTTCAGCCCCGCACACGGCATTCCGCTCACGGAAGGCTCGATTCTCGGTGTGATCTCGCTGCTGTTCTGGGCGATCATCCTGGTGGTCGGCATCAAGTATCTGCTGTTCGTGATGCGGGCCGACAACAACGGCGAGGGCGGCGTGCTCGCGCTGATGGCACTGTCGCTGCGACCGCTCGACTCGAAAACCCGCGTCGCGGGCGCGCTGATGGCGCTCGGGATCTTCGGCGCCTGCATGTTCTACGGCGACGCCGTGATCACGCCGGCGATCTCCGTGATGTCTGCGGTCGAAGGCCTCGAGATCGCGACGCCGCACCTGTCCCATCTCGTGATGCCGATCACGATCGTGATCCTGATCGCGCTGTTCTGGATCCAGCGTCACGGCACCGCGCTGGTCGGCAAGCTGTTCGGGCCGATCATGGTGCTGTGGTTCGTCGTGATCGCGGCGCTCGGTGTATATCACATCGTGCGCGTGCCGGGCATCATCGCGGCGATCAATCCGTATTACGCGGCGTCGTTCATGTCGGAGCACCTGCTGCAGGCCTACGTCGTGCTGGGTTCGGTCGTGCTGGTGCTGACCGGTGCGGAAGCGCTCTACGCGGACATGGGCCATTTCGGTGCGAAGCCGATCCGCATCGCCGCGTACGGGCTCGTGATGCCGTCGCTCGTGCTGAACTATTTCGGCCAGGGCGCGCTGCTGATCCAGAATCCGAAGGCGATCGAGAACCCGTTCTTCCTGCTGGCACCGGACTGGGCGCTGCTGCCGCTCGTCGTGCTGTCCACGGTCGCGACCGTGATCGCTTCGCAGGCCGTGATTTCCGGCGCGTATTCGCTGACGTCGCAAGCGATCCAGCTCGGCTACGTGCCGCGCATGAAGGTGCTGCATACGTCCGAGCTGGCGATCGGCCAGATCTACGTGCCGGTCGTGAACTGGCTGCTGCTGTTCGTGATCCTCTGCATCGTGATCGGCTTCAAGAGCTCCGACAACCTCGCTGCCGCGTACGGCATCGCGGTGACGGCGACGATGGTGATCACGACCGTGCTCGCGGCCGTCGTGATGGTGAAGGTGTGGAACTGGAACCGGCTGCTCGTCGGCGCGATCATCGCCGTGTTCCTCGCGGTCGACCTGGGCTTTTTCGGCGCGAACCTGCTGAAGGTCGCGCAGGGCGGCTGGCTGCCGCTCGGCATTGGCGCGCTGCTGTTCTTCCTGCTGATGACCTGGTACAAGGGCCGCCATATCGTCAAGGAGCGCACGGCCGCCGACGGTATCCCGCTCGAGCCGTTCCTGCAGGGGCTGCTCGCGCATCCGCCGCACCGCGTGTCGGGCACCGCGATCTACCTGACCGGCAACGACAAGCTCGTGCCCGTCAGCCTGCTGCACAACCTGAAGCACAACAAGGTGCTGCACGAGCGGACCATTTTCCTGACGTTCGTCACACGCGACATTCCGTACGTGCGCGACGACAAGCGCCTGAGTTCGCGCGACGCGGGCGGCGGCCTCTTCATCGTCAAGGCCGAGTACGGTTTCAACGAGACGCCGGACGTGAAGGCCGTGCTCGAGGAATTCGGCCGCACGCACGACATGACGTTCGAGCTGATGGACACCTCGTTCTTCCTCGCGCGCGAAACGGTCGTGCCGACGCATCTGCCCGGCATGTCGATCTGGCGCGAACGCGTGTTCGCATGGATGCACCAGAACGCGGCGAAGCCGACCGACTTCTTCTCGATCCCGGCGAACCGCGTCGTCGAACTCGGTACCAAGATCGAGATCTGACCGGTGCGCGCAGTGGCCGCGCATGCGGCCCATGCCGATCTGGCTGCGCGCTCGCTGAAGCAATAAAAAACCCGCCTTTTGGCGGGTTTTTTATACGTCAACAGCCTTCGCGTGATCAGCGCTTCAGCTTCGCGAACGCCGCGGCCATCGCGCCGGCCGGTTCCGGTTCGCGCGAACGCTGCGGACGGGCGCTGCCGCCGCGGCCGGCACTGCCGCGATCCTGGCCGCCGCGCGGCGCCATGCCGGGCGCGGCCGCTTCGTCGTCGAGGCGCATCGTCAGCGCAATGCGCTGACGCTTCACGTCGACGTCGAGCACCTTGACCTTGACGACCTGGCCGGCCTTCACGACTTCGTGCGGATCCTTGATGAACTTCGTCGACATCGCGGACACATGGACGAGGCCGTCCTGATGCACGCCGATATCCACGAACGCGCCGAATGCCGCGACGTTCGTCACGACGCCTTCGAGCAACATGCCGGGCATCAGGTCGGAGACCTTCTCGACGCCGTCGCGGAACGTTGCCGTCTTGAATTCGGGGCGCGGGTCACGACCCGGTTTTTCGAGTTCGGACAGAATGTCGCGCACGGTCGGCAGGCCGAAACGTTCGTCAACAAATTCCGTCGGCGACAGGCCGGACAGCGCGTCGCGGCTGCCGAGCACGTCGTCGATCCGCTTGCTGATCTTCGCGAGGATCCGTTCGACGACCGGGTAGGCTTCAGGGTGCACCGACGAGCGATCGAGCGGATTCTCGCCGCCGTTGATGCGCAGGAAGCCGGCGGCCTGCTCGAAAGTCTTGTCGCCGAGGCGCGGCACTTTGCGAAGGTGGTCACGCGACGGGAACGGCCCGTTCGCGTCGCGATAGTCGACGATGTTGCGGGCGAGCGTGGCGTTCAGGCCCGACACGCGTGCGAGCAGCGCGACCGACGCGGTGTTCGCGTCGACGCCGACCGCGTTCACGCAATCCTCGACCACCGCGTCGAGCGAGCGGGCGAGTTCGCGCTGGTTCACGTCGTGCTGGTACTGGCCGACGCCGATCGCTTTCGGCTCGATTTTCACGAGCTCGGCAAGCGGGTCCTGCAGGCGGCGGGCGATCGACACGGCGCCGCGCAGCGAAACGTCGAGCTCCGGGAATTCCTTCGCGGCCAGCTCGGACGCCGAATAGACCGACGCGCCGGCTTCCGACACGACGATCTTCTGCAGCCGCAGTTCGGGGTGCTTCGAGATCAGCTCGCTCGCGAGCTTGTCGGTTTCGCGGGATGCGGTGCCGTTGCCGATGCTGATCAGCTCGGCCTGCGTCTGCGCGGCGATGCGCGCGAGCTTCGCGAGCGAGCCGTCCCAGTCGCGGCGCGGTTCGTGCGGGTAGATCGTGTCGGTCGCGAGCACCTTGCCGGTGCGATCGACCACGGCGACCTTCACGCCCGTGCGCAGGCCGGGGTCGAGACCGATCACCGCCTTCGGGCCGGCCGGCGCGGCCAGCAGCAGGTCCTTCAGGTTGCGGGCGAACACGCGGATCGCTTCGGCTTCCGCCGTTTCACGCAGTTGCGTGAGCAGTTCATTCTCGATGTGCGGCTGCACCTTCACGCGCCAGCACCAGCGGCACACGTCGGACAGCCACTTGTCGGCCGGGCGGCTCTGGTTCGCGATGCCGAAATGGCGCGCGATCATCGCTTCGCCGGGATGCGGGACCTGCGCGTCGAGTTCCTCGCCGAGGCCGAGCTTGACGGTCAGCACGCCGGCGTTGCGGCCGCGGAACAGCGCGAGCGCGCGGTGCGACGGCACGGTCCGGATCGTTTCCGCGTAGTCGTAGTAGTCGCGGAACTTCTCGCCTTCCTCGTTTTCCTTGCCTTCGACGACCGCCGACGACACGACCCCCTGGCTGTGCAGATAGTCGCGCAGCTTGCCGAGCAGTTCGGCCGTTTCGCCGAATTGTTCCGACAGGATGTCGCGCGCGCCGTCGAGCGCGGCCTTCACGTCGGCGACGCCCTTGTCGGCATCGACGTAGGCGGCGGCTTCCGTCTGCGGGTCGAGCAGCGGATTCGCGAGCAGTGCCTGCGCGAGCGGCTCGAGGCCGGCTTCGCGGGCGATCTGCGCGCGCGTGCGGCGCTTCGGCTTGTACGGCAGATAAAGGTCTTCGAGCACCTGCTTGCTGTCGGCCGCGTCGATCGCGGCGCGCAGTTCGTCGGTCAGCTTGCCCTGTTCGTCGATGCTCGACAGGATCGTCGCGCGGCGATCCTCGAGCTCGCGCAGATACAGGAGGCGTTCCTCGAGCTGGCGCAGCTGCGTGTCGTCCAGGTTGCCGGTCACTTCCTTGCGGTACCGGGCAATGAACGGAACGGTCGAGCCTTCGTCGAGGAGTTGCACGGCCGCCGCGACCTGGCGCGGCTGGACGGACAGTTCGGTGGCGATGCGCTGTACGATCTTGAGTGCTACGGTTTCCGTCATGTCGTGGATGATCTGCCTGCTGAAATCGCGGCGCGGGCCGGCAGACCGCGCGGCGGGCTGCGAGACGGGCCCGCCGGACCAGATGCCGCGGGTGAGTGAAGCGGGGCATTTTGCCATAAATGGCGGAGCGTCCAGCCGGGGGTGATAGAATTTGACACATGTCCCGCAGCTTTCCTACGACGTTGCCAACTTCCCGCATTTCTCTCGTCGCGCTCGGCGCAGCGCTTGCCGCGGCTTTGTCCGCCGGGTCCACCGTCGCGTACGCACAGGCATCGGGCGCAACCGCGCCGGACGCCGCTGTCGCCGCGCCTGTCGCATCCGCCACGCAGGATTTTGACGCCCGTCAAAAAGTGCTCAATCAACGTTCCGCGGAAAACGATTATCGTTATGCCGTGGCGGAGCACGATTGCTACAGCAAGTTCTTCGTCAATCACTGTCTCGGCGTGGCGCGCGACCGGATGCGCGAGGAGCGGGCGAGCATCCGTCAGGAGCAGCTCGCGCTCGACGACGAGCAGCGCGCGGTGCGGGCGCAGCAACGCGACCAGCAGCAGGCGTTGAAGCAGGCGCAGAATGCGGCGGAAGCGCCGCAGCGCGCGGCGAACGATGCGGCGAACGCGGCTGCGTTCCGCGACAAGCAGGAGCAGAATGCACTGAAGCGGGCGCAGCGTGGCGCGGAAGGGCCGCAGCGCGCCGCGAACAAGCAGGCATACGACCAGAAGCAGGCGGATTTCCAGCACAAGCTCGACGAGGCGCGCCAGCAGGGCGCGCAGAAGGCGCAGGAGCGGGCGGACAACGCCGCGCGCTACGAGCAGAAGCAGAAGGAAGCCGCCCAGCACAAGGCCGATGTCGAACGGCGTCAGCAGGAAGCGGCCGACAAGGCCAAGCAGCAGCAACAGCAGGGGCAGTAACGTGTTGGATTGATCCGGAGTCAGTCTCGTGCGTGCCGGCACGCCAGTCGGCGCGCTGCTTCGATGAGGAGGCGCATATGCAAAACCGTCCCACGGAACAGCAGCAGGAATTGCACAACCGTTTGGCAGCATTGCAGGAGCAGCACCAGCAGCTCGCTCGGGAGATCGAGCTGAAGGAAGGACACTCCGACATCGACGACATCACGCTGCACCGGCTGAAGAAGGAAAAGCTGGCGGCCAAGGACAAAATCATTTTGCTGCAATCGCAGCTGGAACCGGATAAGCGCGCCTGAGCGCGGCCTGGCAAGCGCCGGCGCCGCCTGGGCGCTGGACACAGGAACGCTTGCCTTGAATTCACCGCTTGAAGCCAACCCCGATGCCCGGCGTGACGCGTCGTCCGCCGGGCGCGTTCGTGCGCCCGAAGGCACCTTCGAGCTGAGCCGCAAGCGCGTCGACGAACTCGACACGATTTTCGGCGAAGGCGGACTGCTTGCGCGCGCGCTGGACGGCTATCACCCGCGCCAGTCGCAGATCGAGATGGCGCGCGCGGTCGCGTCCGCGATGGAGGCGTCCGCGCGCCGGATGCCCGAGCCGGAAATCTTCGAGACCCGCAAGCGGCCGGCGCGCCGCCTCGGCGAAGGCGCCCAGGCGGCCGAGTCCGCCGCGGACGGTGACGCCGCCGACACCGACGGCGACGCCGGCGACAACACGCTGATCGTCGAGGCCGGCACGGGTACCGGCAAGACCTATGCATACCTGGTGCCCGCGATGCTGTGGGGCGGCAAGGTGATCGTGTCGACCGGCACGAAGCACCTGCAGGACCAGCTGTTCCAGCGCGACATCCCGACGGTGCGCAACGCGCTCGCGGTGCCGGTGACGGTCGCGATGCTCAAGGGCCGCTCGAACTATCTGTGCCATTACTACCTGCAGCGCACGGCCGACAACGGCCGCCTGCCGTCGCGGCAGGACACCGCGTACCTGCAGGAAATCGTCCGGTTCGCGAAGATCACGAAGAGCGGCGACAAGGCCGAGCTCGCGAGCGTGCCGGAGACGGCACCCGTGTGGTCGATGGTCACGTCGACGCGCGACAACTGCCTCGGCCAGGAGTGCCCGCATTACAAGGAATGCTTCGTGATGCAGGCGCGGCGCGAGGCGCAGCAGGCCGACGTCGTCGTCGTCAACCATCACCTGTTCTTCGCGGACATCATGCTGCGCGACACCGGGATGGCCGAACTGCTGCCGAACGCGAACACGGTGATCTTCGACGAGGCGCACCAGCTGCCGGAGACGGCCACGCTGTTCTTCGGCGAGACGCTGTCGACCACGCAGATCCTCGAACTCGCGCGCGACACGGTCGCCGAGGGCCTGAGCCATGCGCGCGATGCGGTCGAGTGGGTGAAGCTCGGCGGCGATCTCGAACGTGCGGCGCGCGACCTGCGCCTCGCGTTCGCGAACGACCAGATCGTGCGCATGTCGCTCGCGCAACTGGGCGACGATCATCCGATGTTCGGCGCGCTCGATGCGCTCGACGTGGCGCTCGATGCGCTTGCCTCGGCGCTCGCGAGCCAGGCCGAGCGGGCGGAATCGCTCGGCGCGTGCCTGCGGCGCGCCCGCGAGCTGCAGGACCTGCTCGCGGGCTGGGTCGCGCCCGGTGCGGCGGAAGCGGCCGCGAAGGCCGATGCCGCCGCCGCCGGCGACAAGGCGGCCGCCGATGACCCGAACGAGAAGGTGCGCTGGGTCGAGGTGTTCGCGCATACCGTCCAGCTGCACGAAACGCCGCTGTCGGTCGCGCCGATTTTCGCGAAGCAGCGCGCCGGCGTGCCGCGCGCGTGGGTCTTTACATCGGCGACGTTGTCGGTGCGCGGCGACTTCACGCACTACGCGGCCCAGATGGGGCTCAGCTCGCGGCGCTCGATGACGCTCGCGAGCCCGTTCGACTATCAGACGCAGGGCCTGCTGTACGTGCCGCGCAACCTGCCGCAGCCGTCGTCGCCGGCGTTTACCGACGCCGTGTTCGACGCCGCGCTGCCGGCGATCGAGGCATCGGGCGGTGGCGTCTTCATGCTGTGCACGACGCTGCGCGCGGTCGACCGGATCGCGTCGAAGCTGCGCGACGTGATCGAGTCGCGCGGCTGGAACATGCCGCTGCTGGTGCAGGGCGACGCCAGCCGCACCGAGCTGCTCGATCGCTTCCGTTCGTACGGCAATGCGATCCTCGTCGGCAGCCAGAGCTTCTGGGAAGGCGTGGACGTGCGCGGCGACGCGCTGTCGCTCGTCGTGATCGACAAGCTGCCGTTCGCGCCGCCCGACGATCCGGTGCTGGCCGCGCGGCTCGACGCGCTGACCAAGAAGGGTTTGAGCCCGTTCGCGGTTCACCAGCTGCCGCAGGCCGTGATCACGCTGAAGCAGGGCGCGGGCCGCCTGATTCGCGCGGAGACCGATCGCGGCGTGCTGATGATCTGCGATACGCGGCTCGTCGACAAGCCTTACGGCCGCCGGATCTGGCAGAGCCTGCCGCCGTTCAAGCGCACCCGCGAGATCGCGGTCGTGCAGGACTTTTTCGACGAGCATCGCGCGGAAAAACGCGCATAACCGCACCGCCGCCTGCTACGGGCGGCGCCAACAAAAAACCCGGCTCGATGGCCGGGTTTTTGTTGGTGCACGGGCGTCGCTCAGAACTGCCACCACGACTTCTTCGTGCCGGGGCGCGAGTGGCCGGTGATGTACGGGCTGTCCGGGAAAGTCCCCGCGAGCACGCGCTTCGTGTCTTCCGCGAGTTCCGGCTGGTTCAGCTTGCCGTACGACAGGATCATGATGTGCAGCGCGTCCTCGATCGCCGGCGCGCCCTTGTAGTCCTTGATCGCGAGCTGCGCGCGGTTGATCGCCGCGACATAGGCGCCGCGCCGATAGTAGTAGTCGGCCGCGTGCACTTCGTGCGAGGCGAGCGCGTTGACGATGTAGCGCATCCGGGCGGCGGCGTCCGGCGCGTACTTGCTCTTCGGGTAGCGGTCGACGACGACCTTGAACGCGTCGTACGATTCGCGCAGTGCCTGCGGATCGCGCTCGCTCATGTCCTGGCCGGAGAAGCGGCCGAACAGGCCGAGATCGTCGTTGAAGTGGATCATCCCCTTCAGGTAGTACGCGTACGGGATATCCGGGTGATCCGGGTGCAGCTGGATGAAGCGGTCGACGGCCTGGTCGGCGGCTGCCGCTTCGTTGTCCTTCCAGTTGCAGTACGCGACGTTGATCTGCGCCTGTTGCGCGAAATGGCCGAACGGATCGCGGCCTTGCAGCGATTCGAAATATTTCGCGCACTTGCCCCAGTCGCCGCCGGACAGTGCGTCCTGGGCCTCTGAGTATAATTTGTTGTTCGACCAGGTAGCCGTCTCGTCCTGCTTCTGCGGCAAGCCGTGGCAGCCGGCGATGAGGGCCGCGGCCGCTACCGCCGCAGCTCGGGCGGCGACGGTTTTGGCCGTACGTTTGGTCGAATTCATCATGCTCGCATGTCCTAGCTTCAAGTCTCGGTGACCCAGTCTAAATGACCCGTTCAAGTTCGCAGAATGCCCCGCGGGGCAAGCCAAATCGCGAAGATTATAGCCCAAGCGATCGGCCCGCCGACGCTGCGTCGGGGGATTCCCCCGATGACGATCTGGCTGCAGGCGCGCTGCAGCCGCCTGTGGTGCCGTCCGCGGCGGCCGACGAGGCGCCGCGCGTCGTCGAAGTGCCGCTGTCGCTGGCGGGTGAACGCCTCGACAAGGCGCTCGCCCAACTGTTCCCCGAATTCTCCCGCAGCCGCCTGCAGAGCTGGATCGAGGCGCAACGCGTGCTGGTCGACGGCGCGCCGGCGAAGATCCGCCAGCCGGTGCCGCTCGGCGCCAGGATCGAGCTCGTGCCCGACCTGCTGCCGGAGCAGCTGGCGTTCACGCCGGAGCCGGTGCCGCTCGACGTGATCTACGAGGACGACGCGCTCGTCGTCATCAACAAGCCGGCGGGCCTCGTCGTCCACCCGGCTGCCGGCAACTGGAGCGGCACGATCCTCAACGGCCTGCTGCACCGCTACGGCGACGCGGCGGCCGGCCTGCCGCGCGCGGGCATCGTGCACCGGCTCGACAAGGAGACGTCCGGCCTGATGGTGGTTGCGCGCACACTCGCCGCGCAGACCGACCTCGTGCGCCAACTGCAGGCGCGCACGGTGAAGCGCCGCTATTTCGCGCTCGTGTGGGGCACGATGCCCGAGGACGGCACGATCGACGCGCCGATCGGCCGCGATCCGCGCGAGCGCACGCGCATGGCCGTCGTCACCGGCGCGTCGGGCAAGCCCGCGCGCACGCATTTCCGCACGGTTGACACATGCATGTGGCAACGTCAGCCGGTGTCCGCGATCCAGTGCGACCTCGAAACCGGCCGCACGCACCAGATCCGCGTGCACTGCTCGCATGTCGGGCATCCGCTGCTCGGCGATCCGGTGTACGGGCGCGCGCGCGGCAAGCGCTCGGTCGCGCCGCTGCCGGACGGGTTCGCGCGGCAGGCGCTGCACGCATGGCGGCTCGGCCTCGTGCATCCGGTCACGGGCAAGACGATGCAGTGGCGCTGTCCGTTGCCGGACGACATGAACGCGCTCGTCGCGGCGCTGGGCTTCGGGCAGGGCGACGAGGAATTCGACGATGAAGACGGTGTCTACGACGATGACGATTTCGCCGGCGATTATCGGGATCACGACGAGAATCACGACGACGATTACGACGATGAGGAGGAGTGAGTGCCGATGACGAACCTGGCGCCGTTGACGTGGCAGGATTGCGTGCAGCCCGACTGGCAGGTGGCGCCGCGCGTGCGCGCGCTGATCACGACGCGCGACGGCGGCGTGAGCGAAGGCCCGTACGGGCGCTGGCAGGACGGCGCCGCGTTGCCGGGCGGGATGAATCTCGGCCCGCATACCGGTGACGATCCGGCCCATGTCGCGGCGAATCGCGCGCGCCTGCTCGCGCTGGCGGGGCAGTCGCGCGCGGCATGGCTCGAGCAGGTTCACGGCGCGCAGGTCGTGCGTGCGGACGAGGTGATCGAGGCCGCGCCGGCTGCCTCGGCGCCCGTGCAGGCCGACGCGAGCGTGACCGACCGCACGGGGGCGGTCTGTGTCGTGATGGTCGCGGATTGCCTGCCGGTGCTGCTGTGCGATGCGCAGGGCCGGGCGGTGGGCGCCGCGCACGCGGGCTGGCGCGGGCTCGCGGCCGGCATCGTCGAGCAGACCGCGGCGCGCGTCGCGGCGCTCGCCGGCGGCGCGACGGATGCGCTGCATGCGTACCTCGGGCCCGCGATCGGCCCGCAGGCGTTCGAAGTCGGCGCCGACGTGCGCGAGGCGTTTCTCGACACCGCTCCGCAGTCGGAGCATGATGAGACGCGGCAAGCGTTCGTCGCGATCGACGGCGCGCCCGGCAAGTACCTCGCCGATCTCCATGCGCTCGCGCGCCTGCGCCTCGCGCGCGCAGGCGTGGCGCACGTGAGCGGCCGGCGCGCGTGCACGGTCACCGAACCCGCACGCTTCTATTCGTACCGGCGTGACCGCGTGACTGGCCGCATGGCGGCGGCGATCTGGCTGGCCGATTGAAAGCTGACTAAGGGCTGACCGCGTGGGCTGACCGCGTGCGCCTGCGCGCGCGGTTTGTTGCGTTGCGAAATCGGCTTAACTCGATATTGGCGCGGCAATGCGGCGTTGCATGGACAACCGAATGAATAATCGCGAAGTCAAGTCAATCAAAATGTTTTATGTTTCGCCGGAAGCCTTGTCCCGCCTGTTGCGCGCGGATTATCTTCGAGCAGAAATGTTCAGCGGTTTGACGCAGCGCTTCACATGGGGAAAACGATAATGATAAAAATACCGCACTGCGGCAGAATCTGGAGACGCCTCTCCAGAGCATGACGGCCCGGCTCGCAACCGGCACGCCGCGCGCGAGCAGGATTTCACGATTGACGCTCACGAATCACCGGTAAGGCAGGTAATGACAGCATCGAAAAATTCGTCGACGTCCGCTCAGGCGGGCACTTCCACGGGCAGCACCGGATTCGGCCAGGCTACCCAGCCGATGCAGCAGATGTTCGAGGCATGGCTGAACGCGTGGCGCGGTTTCGCCGATCCGGCGCGCGCCGCAACGGCGTCGACCACCGCGAATCCATTCGCCGCATTCCAGTTCCCGACATCGGTTCCGTTCCAGATGCCGTCGATGCCCGATCTGGGCGCCTTCGGAGGCCTGGCATCGCCGTTCGCGGGGCTGAAGCTGCCGGTAGCCGCGATCCCGCCCGAACGGCTCCAGAAGTTGCAGGCCGACTATGCGCGCGACTGCATGACGCTGATGCAGCAGGCCGCCGCCGCGAAGCTCGAGTCGCCTGAACTGAAGGACCGCCGCTTCAGCGGGGATGCCTGGAAGGCGTCGCCCGCGCATGCATTCGCGGCTGCGTGGTATCTGCTCAACGCGCGCTACCTGCAGGAGCTGGCCGACGCGCTCGAGACCGATCCGAAGACGCGCGAACGCATCCGTTTCTCCGTCCAGCAATGGACGGCCGCCGCGGCGCCGAGCAACTTCCTCGCGCTCAATCCCGACGCACAGAAATCGATCCTCGAGACGCAGGGCGAAAGCCTGCGGCAGGGGATGATGAACCTGCTCGGCGACATGCAGCGCGGCAAAATTTCGCAGACCGACGAATCGCAGTTCGTGGTCGGCAAGAACCTCGGGTGTACCGAAGGCGCGGTCGTCTACGAGAACGACCTGATCCAGCTGATCCAGTACGCGCCGAAGACGGACAAGGTGTTCGAGCGGCCGCTCCTGATCGTGCCGCCGTGCATCAACAAGTTCTACATCCTCGACCTGCAGCCCGAGAATTCGCTCGTCGCGCATGCGCTGTCGAACGGCCATCAGGTGTTCCTCGTGTCGTGGCGCAACGCCGATGCGTCGGTCGCGCACAAGACGTGGGACGACTACATGAACGAAGGGCTGCTCGCGGCGATCGACGCCGTGCAGCAGGTCAGCGGTCGCGAGCAGATCAACACGCTCGGCTTCTGCGTCGGCGGCACGATGCTCGCGACCGCGCTGTCGGTGCTCGCCGCGCGCGGCGAACATCCGGCCGCGTCGATGACGCTGCTGACCGCGATGCTCGACTTCACCGATACCGGCATCCTCGACGTGTTCGTCGACGAGGCGCACGTGCAGATGCGCGAGCAGACCATCGGCGGCAAGAACGGCGCCGCGCCGGGGCTGATGCGCGGCGTCGAGTTCGCGAACACGTTCTCGTTCCTGCGGCCGAACGACCTCGTGTGGAACTACGTCGTCGACAACTACCTGAAGGGCCGCACGCCCGCCGCGTTCGACCTGTTGTACTGGAACAGCGACTCGACGAGCCTGCCGGGCCCGATGTACGCGTGGTACCTGCGCAATACCTATCTCGAGAACAAGCTCCGCGTGCCGGGTGCGCTGACGGTGTGCGGCGAATCCGTCGACCTGTCGCGCATCGACGTGCCGACCTTCATCTACGGGTCGCGCGAGGATCACATCGTGCCGTGGCAGACGGCCTACGCATCGACGTCGATCCTGACGGGTCCGCTGAAATTTGTGCTCGGCGCGTCGGGTCACATCGCGGGCGTGATCAATCCGCCGGCGAAGAAGAAGCGCAGCTACTGGGTCAACGACGGCGACCTGCCCGCATCGGCGGACGACTGGTTTGCCGGTGCGACCGAGCAGCCGGGCAGCTGGTGGACGACCTGGGTCGAGTGGCTCGACCAGTACGGCGGCCGCAAGGTCGCGCCGCCCGCCAAGGCCGGGAGCGAGCAGTTCCCGGTGATCGAGCCAGCGCCGGGTCGCTACGTGTTGCAGCGCGATTGACGAAAACCGGACAGCGGCGCACGCTGTCCGATGCACCGCAGTTTTTTTAACAGGGCCGGTAGCGATGCGCCGTGTCGTGCGGGCCCGGAGGAAACGGAAATGACGGACGTAGTGATCGTATCGGCCGCGCGGACCGCGGTCGGCAAATTCGGCGGCTCGCTTGCGAAGGTCGCGGCACCGGAGCTGGGCGCGACGGTGATTCGCGCGGTGCTGGAGCGTTCGGGCGTGAAGCCCGAGCAGGTGAGCGAAGTGATCATGGGC